>JAFRXL010000011.1 GCA_017441505.1 Ruminococcus sp. | reverse complement strand
GAGCTTTGTTCCGTCAGCGTCGATTACGAGAATTTCCTTATCTCTTATCTCTTCGTTGATCTGCAGTTCCTGTTTGCTAATAGTCAAGCACCTCCAACTATAAAATAATAAAACAAAAATGAGTGCAGAAATTATCCGCACTCACACAATACACTCGTAAAACTATAAACAAGTTTCATTCACATATTGACCGTTTAAGCTCAGCCTGACGGTGAGAACGCATAGTTCTGCTTTGTTTTCTTAATTATTATACAACTCCTTCCGCTATTTGTCAAGCGGAAGATATATTTTTGGCATTTTTTACATTTTAAAAGTCGAACCAGCTTTTAATTTTGTCCCAAACAGCAAATCTGACCTGATATTTTTTCGGATGATACATTATATCGAGCTCCTCTTCGTCAAAGAACTCCTCTTCTGCCTCTTTATCATCCTCAATTCCGCACACCGCAGGTATACACAGCGGAGGGTACATCACGCACCACCAGTTATGTCCCTGAGCCGAACCTATGCTCACTCTTAACGCTTTATAGTTACCCGCCGGCATAGTGATGTCGCCATAGACTCTCTCATCGAAATCAACATTTGTTATCTCAGCCTTAACCTTGTCCTTGCAGCCGTAACGTCTGAGGACTGATTCTGATATTTGTTTTATCAGATCAAGTTTTGCACTTGCATTTTTTTCAGCATCTTCAAGCGAATCAGCATTGCAAAATATATAGTCACTTTTTCTAAGAAGCTCATCACGGACTTTCATTTTCAGCCACTGATCCATTTCGCTGTCGGAGTCAGCTAAAATATGGAGCCTGAGAACGCTCCCCCTGAGCTCATCAAGTTTTCTGCCGTCCCTTATGGAAACGCAGACATTTGAAATAAGTATTGTAAGTACAAGTCCGAATGTAAAAATTAATGCGGAGTATTTTTTCATTTTCTTCACCTCATGTCATATGATTGGAAGAAAACGGAAAATTATTCATCTTTTTATATTTAAATTATACCATAAAAGCGAAGCGTTATGGTATAATCGCCCGATTGCAGGGAGCAGATCGCTGATCTGCGTATCTGCAAGGGCATTAAAATCAGGTATAATGAATGCCTTGCGTTCATTATACCACATCCCGACATTTTCAGCAAGTTTTTTTCGACCTGTTTTTACTGCAAATATCAAGTCATAAACGTTTTATATGGCAATATTAGTCAAAATATATCATATAATAGCACTTTATGCAGATATACTGTGCTTTTTTCTTATTCACATTCATTTATTTTTAATGTATATTATTATTGAAACGGAGGTCTTAAAATGAGTAACAACCCAAAAATCGATCTGTCTGACCAGATAACATATACGATCATCAACAACAAAGCTACCGTTACAGGCTTTAAAGGTGAACCCGAGTATATCGTCATTCCCGGCACAATAGAGGGTCATCCGGTAACCGAAATAAGAGACAACGCCTTTTATAATTGTTCGACTTTAAAGCAGATACAGCTCCCCGAAAGCCTGACGTTCATCGGTCACCATTGCTTTTACGGCTGCACTTCTCTTGAAGGCATCGACCTGCCGGAAAACGTTTCAGAGATCGGCATGGGATGCTTTTGCAAATGCAGTAACCTTTCATATGTAAGTCTGCCTTCCAAAATTACTGTTATACCGGATTCCTGCTTCAGATATTGCAGTTCACTAAAGAGTGTCGAACTGTCAGAAAATATAACCTCAATAGAAAAATTCGCATTTTCTTGCTGTACTTATCTCGATACAGTCGAGCTCGACAACTCTCTTGTTTCCATAGGCGACTATGCTTTCTTTATGTGCGATTCACTGAAAAGTCTATCAATACCAGAGTCCGTTACCTGCTTCGGGAACGAGGCGATCGGGTACCGCCCTGCCATATCAGGTCATTCTGTAATCGATGATTTAAAGATAACCTGTGACAAAGACTCTGCCGCTTACGACTACGCTCAAAGCAACGCTATCGAGCTCTCATACGGAACTGAATCGCCAGCCGCTTTTGATTCGCTCAACAACTGTAAACTGCCGATCGATGTTCCGGATTTTTTCTTCTGGAGCGGTCTGATCTTACTGACAGTCGCTCTTATTTCAGTTTTCATCAGTCAAAGAAAAAAGAAAAAACGCAGTCGCTTCTGACCAAATATTGCACATATATAATGTGTAATACCATTTTTAGTTTTTTTTCACTAAAACTATTGATTTTTTTTAGGAATCATGATATTATTAAGCTAACAGCTTTATATAAAGTGAAATTATACCCTCTCTACTTAAATGATAGTTTCATTTTTAATTTAAGCTCTATAATTTAACCTAAGGAGGAGTTAAGCTTGAAAAAAACACTGCTAAGATCATCTGCTGGTATGGCACTTGCCACAGTTATTGCAGCAGCAAGTATTTCATTCGCACCGCAGGCACCGGTATCTTCTGCCGTATCCGACAACGTCCAGAAATATGAATTTGAGGACGGCTCTACTCAGGGCGGCAAAATATACAGCACCGGTCTTGACGGCTTTGACAAAAAAAAGGATTTGCCGAAAGATGCTGACTTGTCCGGATTTTCAGGAAAAGGCTTCGCTTACCTCGATCAGAAAAATACTACTTTAAGTATCGAGGTCGATGTACCGGAAGCTGGTCTCTATGAGCTGACTATCAGCTACTGCGAGCCAACCGATCCAAATAAAAAAGTTCAGTATCTCAACATCAACGGCTCAAATCAGGGAGAAGTAACATTCCCGTATAACAAGGAATTCTCCGAAACATCAGGCGGTGTCATCAATCTCAGAAAAGGTAAAAATACTATCGAACTCAAAGCTTACTGGGGTTACACCTACTTTGATTATCTGACCATTAGACCGGCTGATGAGAAAATAAAAAATCTTTCACCTACAAGGTCGCTTTCAAACCCAAACGCTTCTGCATCTGCAAAGCGGCTCTATAATTACCTCTGCGACCAGTACGGCAGTCACATTATTGCCGGTCAGCAGGAGTACTGCGGAGAGCATAACTACAATATAAATGCTGACCCCAACTGCAAAAATTATATAGTCGACAACGAAGCGGAATTCACCTACATAAAGGAAAAAACCGGTAAACAGCCTGCTATCAGAGGTATCGACCTTCTCGCTTATAATTCCACGTCTACTTGGCGTGACCACGCTCCGGAAAGAGCTATCCAGTGGGTAAACGAGTATAAAGGTATCGCTACTCTCACATGGCACTGGAACGTTCCATGCGAAAAAGGAAGTTCCAAAACCGCTTTCTATGTTGAATCTACCGGAAATACTCCTTTCACCACTTTCAGTATCACCAAAGCACTCGAAGAAGATACTTGGGAACATGAACTTATAATGGCTGATATAAAAGTCATTGCTGAAGAGCTGAAAAAGCTCAAGGATGCCGATGTTCCTGTACTCTGGAGACCTCTTCATGAAGCTGAGGGCGGCTGGTTCTGGTGGGGAGCTGAAGGTCCAGAGGCTTGCAAGAAGCTCTATAGATTCCTTTACGACCAGCTCACAAACGAATACGGTCTGGATAACCTCATCTGGGTCTGGACAGGCTATACTTCACCTGTCTCAGCTCAATGGTATCCGGGCGATGACGTTGTAGATATAGTCGGCTATGATAAGTATAATGCCGTTGACGGTCTGCCGAATCTCAGCTCTATCGCTTCGACTTTCTACAGCCTCGTAAAAGGTACTGACGGACAGAAAATGGTTGCAATGTCTGAAAATGACTCTATCCCTTCTCTCGAAAATCTCGTGAATGACAGGGCTGCATGGCTGTATTTCTGCCCTTGGTATATGAACTACCTCACAAGTGAACAGAACAATCCTGTGGAGAATCTTATTGAGATATACAACAGCGATTACTGCATAACACTTGACGAACTGCCTGACCTCAAAAAATATGAGGTAAGTGTAAATCCAACAATTATCCCTACCGAAAACAATAAGCTCCTGCTCGGCGATGCCAATTGCAGCGGCGATGTAAAAATGAACGACGCTGTTCTTGTTATGCAGGCTATAGCTAATGCGGATGCTTACGGTGTAGGTGGTACTGACAAAAACTGCCTTACAGAACAAGGCGAAGACAATGCTGATGTTTACGAAAGAGGCACCAGCGGTCTTACAAATCTCGATGCTTTACAGATACAAAAGTATCTGATCGGCAAAATAAAAAGTTTTTAATAACGACTGACTGTCTTTGTACAGCGTTGCCAAAACATAATTTTCAGGAGGATGATAAACAATGAAGTTTTACAAACGCATGACCGCCGGAGCATTGGCGGCTCTATCTCTCGCACTGCCGAGCTCCTCTTTCTCTTTTGTAACAGCAGAGGAAGAAGAAGAACCGGTATTCTCGGCACCTATCAGCGAGATCGTTCAGGATTCAGGTCTTGACATCGACTACGCTCGTTCACTCCAGTATTCGCTCTATTTCTACGACGCAAATATGTGCGGAGATACCGCAGAGCGTGACTCGCTTCTCTCTTGGCGTGGTGACTGCCATACATACGATGCCCACGTTCCTATGATCGAATGGGACGGCGTAACTACTCCGTCAAGCAAGGGCGGTACTAACCTCTCGCCTGAATTCATGGCGAAATATAAGGACGTCCTCGATCCGGACGGCGACGGCACTATCGACGTTTCAGGCGGCTTCCACGATGCCGGCGACCACGTTGAATTCGGTATGCCTGAAAACTACACAGCTGCAACTCTCGGCTGGGGTTATTACGAGTACCGTGATGTATATAAGAAGCTCGAACAGGATTCTCATATCGAGACTATTCTCCGCCACTTCAATGACTACCTTATGAAGTGTACTTTCCGTGATAAGGACGGTACTGTTATCGCTCACTGCTATCAGGTCGGAGAAGGTCACATCGACCACTCTATCTGGAATACCCCTGAGGTAGATACTATGGCTCGTCCTGCTTACTTCCTTACAGCAGAAAAGCCTCAGACTGATTACGTTGTATCAGCTTGTGCATCTCTGGCTATCAACTACCTCAACTTCAAGGACACTGATGAAGAGTACGCTGAAAAATCACTTGATTACGCAAAGGCACTCTGGAAGTTCGCTAACGATAATCCAAAGGAACTCTCAGACAACGCTGACGGTCCAAGCGAGTTCTATCGTTCAAATCACTGGGAAGACGACTACTGCTGGGCTGCTGCATGGATGTATCTCGCAACAGGTGACGCTTCTGTATTCGAGGACGGTGCATATGAGTACTTCGATTATTACGCTCCTTCCGGCTGGGCTTACTGCTGGAACGATATGTGGTCTGGTGCTGCACTCCTTTGGGCTGTTATAAATGAACAGCACCCGGAGCTCGACATGGTAAATCAGATAAGAAAAGCTCAGGGCAAGAACCAGTACGTATTCAAGGACTTCTGGGATAACGACTGTCTCGGCAAGTGCCTCAGCACATGGCAGGCTCTTGAAACTCCTCAGGGATTTGCTTTCCTCCAGGTATGGGGCAGCTGCCGTTACAATACTGCTATGCAGCTGATATGTCTGCTCTATGATAAGTACCACAACGACGGCAAGCCTTCTGAGTGGAGCGAATGGGCTAAGAAGCAGATGGATTACGTCCTCGGTAAAAACGATATAACTTTCAAGGAAGATCCAAAGTTCTCTGTCCTTGCCGGTAAAAACGGTACTCATGGTCCAAGATCATTCGTTGTAGGTTACAACGACACATCCGTAAAGAATCCTCACCACCGTGCTGCTTCAGGTCTTCTCATGGCTGAAGATCCCCGTGAGCAGAGACATATCCTCTGGGGAGCTCTCGCTGGCGGTCCTGACGGTAAAGATCAGCACGATGATGCTACTAAGGACTGGACCGAAAACGAAGTAACTATCGACTACAATGCTTGTCTCCCAGGTGCTTCCGCAGGTCTCTACGCTATTTACGGAACAGAAGATATGGCTATCACTCCTAACTTCCCGCCAGAGGACGAGAAGCGTGCATACGGCAACAACTCCGACGGTAAAGGCGGCGGTTACTGGGTAGAAGCTATTGGTCTTGATAACCGCAACGATGACGGAACAGGTGCTGTTGAGATCTCTATGAAGGTCCTTTCAGGCGAATCATCCCCTGCAAAGAATATCACTGTAAGATATTTCATCAATACATCCGAGATACTCGATCCTACTATCGTTGAAGCAAAGAAGCTCTACGATCAGTCAGAAATGGAAATCGAGGGTGCTACAGCAACTGTAAGCGACATCAAGAAATACAAGGACATGGATGATGTATACTACGTTGAAGTTTCATGGGACGGCTGCAATATCGTCAACTCAGGCAAAAAGAGCCAGTTCTCCGTTGGTTTCTACGGCAAGGGCTATACAGACAACGAAACACATAAATATATCGTCTATAATTGGGAGCCGGAAAATGACTGGAGCTTTAAGGATCTGAAACTCGGTAAGAAAACAGACTTCTTCGCTGTTGACGATCCGCCGGAGGTTCGTACAGAAAACATCTGCGTTTACGCTGACGGCGTTCTCGTAGGCGGTACTGAACCGGACGGCACAACTCCTGTAAAGGAAGAGCCTACAGAGCCTACAACTAAAACTGATCCTACAACAAATCCAACTGAAGTCAAAGACAGACTCTATGGTGATGCAAACTGCAGCGGCGAAGTAAAAATGAACGATGCTGTTCTCGTTATGCAGGTTCTTGCAAATCAGGACGCTTTCGATGTAGGCGGTACTGATGATTCTGCTATTACAGCGGCAGGAAGACTCAACGCTGACTGCTACGATCCGGGTTCAGACCTTACAAATAAGGACGCTCTTGCTATTCAGAAGATGCTCCTTAAAACAGCTGTACTCCCTATCTACGTCGACTAATAATTTCAAAAGGACTTTCGCTATAATGCGGAAGTCCTTTGTTTTTCCCACTGATACGTAATAAATCAGTGATAATATTTTTATAAAAAAAAGTCCAGATAAGCTCTGGACTTTTTCAACATAATGAACCGTAACCCCCAAAAGTTTCCGGTTTAAAATATTACTCAAAAACTGGGAGGAATGCAAGAGCATTGAGCTCAGCTGACTTTTCAGCAGCCTGAGTAAATGTGAGCTCCTCTTTAGTGATGAAAGAGATGCCGTCTTCGTGCTCGTATGAGCCCACAGGTGCATTGCTTCCGGCAGGTACACGGAAATACCAGCGATTTTTGAGATTATCAATATCATCAACGAAAAGGTCATTATTGATAGACTCCCATGTCTGTGAAAGAACCGTACCATTAGCCTTTGCAGTTTCTATAACATCACCGAGAACAGCACTTGCAGTCGGGAGCTTTCCGGCACCTCTGCCGTAGAACATAGTCTGGTCGATACCGTCTCCATAAACGAGTACAGCATTGAAAACGTCATTTACGCCAGCCATTATGTTTTCGTGAGAAATGAGCATTGGCATAACAGCAGGAAGTATCTTGCCATTTTCCTGCTTTCTTACAGATGCGATGAGCTTTATAGCGTGTCCGAGAACATCAGCAGCCGCTACGTCGCAGAGCTGGACTTTTGAGATACCCTTAGTGTATACGCTTCTTGGGTAAACGTGCTTTCCGAAAACGAGAGAAGAAATAATGCATATCTTTCTGCACGCATCGTGACCTTCAACGTCAGCAGTAGGGTCTTTTTCAGCGTAACCAAGATCCTGAGCAAGCTTGAGAGCATCTTCAAAAGACATACTTTCGTGATACATTTTTGTAAGTATGAAATTAGTAGTACCGTTGAGGATGCCTGCGACCTTTGTAATATCATTAGCTGCAAGGCAGCGATGAAGTGGACGGATTATCGGGATAGCACCGCCTACGCTTGCTTCAAAGAAGAAATTACAGTTGTGCTCTTTAGCTATTCTAAGGAGAATATCGCCTTTTTCAGCAACTAATTCCTTATTTGATGTTGAAACACTTTTACCGCTTTCAAGGCAAGCCCTTACAAATGAAAAAGCAGGCTCGACACCGCCCATGCACTCTGCAACTGAAGTAACTTCGTCATCATTAAGTATGTCCTTGAAATCCTTTGTGAATTTATCCTGATATGGTGAATCCGGGAACTCTCTCAGATCGAGGATATATTTTATATCCATTTCGGTTCCTGCACGTTTTTCTATGCTTTTCTTATTCTTATAGAAAAGCTCAACAACTCCAGAACCAACTACACCATGACCTAAAACTGCAAATTTAACTGACATAAAAAGAACCTCCGGAAAAAACTATTCGGCGGAGAGGATCTTTACCTCAAGAACGCCTTCGAGTTCAGATATTAAGTTAAGCGAATCAAGCTCGTCATCAGAGTCATCAGTGAGCCGTAATGAGATGTTAACAGCGGCAGCACCATCGATAGGGATACTCTGATTCACTGTGAGGATATTCGCATTAAGATTATGAAGAAAAACAAGAGCACTTGAAAGCACTCCTGGACTGTCGCTGAGAAGGAGATACAAATTGACTATCTTCCTGGTGAACAGCTCTTCATACGGAAAAACGCTGTCCTTGTACTTATAATAAGCACTTCTTGAAATGCCGACACGTTTACAGGCAGATGCAAAGCTTTTTTCGCCTTTTTGAGCTATGAGCTTTTTAACTTCCAGAACCTTTGAAAACACGTCAGGAAGGACATTTGCATCAGCGACTATCAACTGTGATTTTCTGTCCATACTGAAACTCCAAAAAATAAAATACTACAAATCGTCCGCCGTGGGTGAACAATTGTACATTACTTAATTACTATACCATTTTTTCTGCAAAATGTCAAGTCTGAAAGGGGTAAATTTCATATATTTAATAATAAAAAACACATGACTATATTTTTTACTACATCCGCATAAAATTATTTGTTATATATTCACAAAAACAATTCTCAAAAAATATCGATTTGATGCATTAAAACGATTGAATTTTTCGCCCGAATGATGTATAATTAATAAGAATTTATTAATGTTTAATTTAAAGAGGGATAAATATGGACGAAACAAAGATAAACGAATCGGGGAACACTCCGCTCCTTGATACTACTGCCGGCGGTCCTCCGCCAGGTATTGGTGGACCTCCGCCTGGAATGGGCAGACCTCCCGGGGCAGGCGGACCTCCGCCAAATGGTGCAGCAGGAAATCCGTTGGGCTCAGCTCCGGTAACAGCACTCATGCTGAAATTTGCGATACCAAGTATAGTTGGTATGCTGGTAAGTGCTCTTTATAATATAGTAGATCAGTTTTTCATAGGAAGAAAAGTTGGTACATTAGGTAATGCGGCTACATCTATAGCGTTTCCGTTTACCACGGGATGTATGGCTCTTGCACTGCTCTTTGGTATAGGCGGAGCTTCATGTTTCAACCTTGCATTGGGCATGGGAGATAAGAAAAAAGCCGGATATTACGTCGGAAATGCACTTACAATGCTTGTCGGGTTCGGAGCTGTTCTTTGTGCTGTTACAATAGGCTTCCTCGAACCGCTCCTGAAACTTTTCGGAGCTTCAGACATGGTATTGCCGTATGCCAAGGACTATGTAAGAATAACAGCGATCGGCTTCCCATTCCTTATACTTACTACAGGCGGCGGTCATCTCATAAGAGCTGACGGAAGTCCGAAAATGACGATGATATGCAACATCACGGGAGCTTTGATAAATACTGTTCTCGACTATATATTCGTATTTCAGCTGGAATGGGGTATGAAAGGTGCGGCATGGGCAACAGTCATCGGACAGATAGTATCTGCTGTTATAGTTATCGTATATGTCAGCCGTTATAAGACCGTGAAACTCAGAGCAGCTCACTTTGTGCCGGTTTTCCAGCACACTTCAAGGGTAATGTCGATAGGTATGGCATCGTTTTTCAATCAGATAGCCATTGCGGTAGTACAGATAGTGCTGAATAATTCGCTCAAACATTATGGTGCACTTTCTGAATATGGTACTGATGACCCTATAGCTTGTGCCGGAATCGTTATGAAAGTCAACATGATAGTGTTCTCTATCGTTATAGGACTTGCTCAGGGTACACAGCCTATCGAGAGCTTCAACTACGGTGCAAGACGTTATGACCGAGTCAAAGATGCGTACTGGCTGGCAACAGCTGCCGGAGCTATAATATCTATTTTAGCATTTGCACTATTCCAGACAATGCCGAGACAGATACTCGCACTCTTTGCGAATGAACACGCAAGTGACGGATATTATGAGTTCGGAGCTAAATTTTTCAGGATATTCCTGTTCTTTACGTGGATAAACTGTTTGCAGCCAATCACGTCAACGTTCTTCACGTCGATAGGAAAGCCGATAAAGGGTGTTATATTGTCGCTTACAAGACAGATAATCTTCTTTGTGCCGATACTTCTTATATTGCCTGCTTTTATGGGTATAGACGGTATTCTCTATACCGGTCCGGTAGCGGACTTCCTGTCGGCTTTGATAGCTATATCGCTGGCAACGCTTGAATTCAGAACAATGGATATGTTTGAGGAACTTCAAAGACAGAAATTCCTTGCCGAGCATGGAAGAAAAATATGATCAAAAATCCTCTCTGATAAAACGGAGAGGATTTTTTGTTGACAAATATATTGCTCCATGTTATAATTCTTAAAAAGAACAGGAGATCAGTTATGGATGTATTGATGATAGTTAACATAATAGTATCGCTCGGAGTTTCCCTTGGAGGCTATTGCATGATAAAATATGCTAAGTCTGCGATAGACTTCTCGATAGGATTCAGAACAAAAAGAGCTATGTCCAGTGAAGAAGCATGGCATTTTGCTAATGACAGATGCGGCAAGGCATGGAGCATTATAGGGATATTTTCATTTGTATTTACAATTGTTTCAGTATTTTTAGCAAACGGTGATGCAAGTGGAGCTGCTTTTCAATTAGCTATATTGCTTTTCCAAATAGCAGTTATCGTAGCTTCAATAATTGTGACTGAATATCAGCTGAAAAGGAAATTCAGCGATGACCTCAAATAAAAACAAACCCGAAAGCAATTTGAAGCTGCTTTCGGGTTTTATTTATTGAGCCTGATTTGTTAAATTCTCCATTATCGGAGTTGTATCGAGGAAATTGAATAAGGCTGTGAGGATGCTGTTGTAGCTTCCTGAGCCGATATGGATACCGTCACCGCCGGAGTTTGCCGGACTTAAAGCGAGTGTATTGCTGTCGGCAAGTACAGAGTAGGCATCGAAGTAATACACCTGAGGAGAATTCATACTGTTGACCATATTTTCAATGGCAGCATTATAGCTGCGGATGTTCTCATTGGTGCTGTATGTAACATAGTCGGCAACAGGAGTGATACCAGCACATATAACATATGTATTCGGAGCGGCAGCAAGAACCTCGCTGACAAATGCCGAGTACAGACCGGCAAACCATTCCGGATTGCGGTTCGGGAGGTCGTTCATGCCTATTGAAAGCATTATTATCTGAGGCTGCATATAGGCGACAGCATTTGAAACGTTCATATCGCCGTATCCGAAATTGAATGTATAGTTATGGATGTTCCAAAGTCCGACTGATTCTCTTGCAATACTGTGAGCACTTGGGATATAGCCGTATAATGAATATCCGGTCGCTATGGAGTCGCCTAAGATAGCAAGTCTTTCCTGATAGAACGCACTGTTCGGGGATACTCCTGCATGGAGATAAGGCGAGAGCGGCTGTCCGGGAGTTGGCTGCGGAGCTGTATCCTGCGGCTCCGGATCCGGCTCAGGCTCCGGCTGTGGTTCAGGCTGGGGAGCTTCTGTTGGTGCCTCTGTGACAACAGTAGTAACTTCTGCTGTAGTTGCGATAGTTGTCGTGACTGTCGTTGTTGAGGTGGTGGTAGTTTTTTTGGTAGTCACGAGCGATGTTGTGTGAGCTTTTTTGCTTGTCTCTGAGAATATCATCTCGCTGCTTAGCGGTCTTTTATTTTCAGAAGCTTTTGTCAGCACAGACGAGGTATCGCCGGACGGTATCTCGTTCGTATTTTTTGCGGCATACGCAAACAGTCCGATAGTCAGACCTGAGATCAAAAGCACTACAGCTAAAACAGGGCTTTTTATGATACTCAAAATTTTGTCTTTCATATATCCACTCTTTCTTTATTCATAATGCAAATTATATTGTACCACAAAACGAAGAAAAAGTAAAGTGATTTTGCGAAATAAGCTGTTGTTATCTTCCCAACTGCCAGAATGCGACAGCACTTGCGGCGGCTACGTTGAGCGAGTCAACTCCGTGAGACATTGGTATCATTACTGTATAATCCGAGCTTTTTATAGTTTCCTCGCATAGTCCGTAACCCTCTGAACCGAGTATCACTGCAAGTTTTGGTTCAGACATAAGGTTGTTGTCATCGATACTGACTGAGTCCTCACACAGAGCCATAGCGGCAGTCTTGAAACCGAGTTTATGCAGAACAGATATATAATCGTCGCCGACATAAGTCCAGGGGATCTGAAATACAGTCCCCATGCTCACTCTTGCAGATCGTCTGTAAAGTGGGTCACTGCATCCATTTGTCAGCAAGACTGCATCAATATTGAGTGCGGCGGCAGACCTTATTATTGCACCGACATTTGTAGGGTTCAGCACATTTTCAAGTACTGCGATCCTTCTCGCATCCTTGCAGATAGTTTCAGCAAGCGGAAGCTCCCCTCTCCTCATTGCACACATAATACCTCTGGTGAGTTTGATACCGATCATCTGCGTGAGCAGTTCAGGTTCGGCAGTATAGACAGGGACATCTCCGCAGCGTGATATAATGTCCAAATCGGGAGCTTTTAGCTCGCTTTCGTCAACAAGCAATGATAAAGGCTGGTATCCAGCATCAAGTGCACGTCCTATTACGAGCGGACTTTCAGCGATAAAAATTCCCCTTTCCGGCTCATAATAATGAAGAAGCTGAGGTTCTTTCAACGAAAAAATCTCTATTTCATGCGATAAATCAGAGGTTATTCTTATAATATCCGACATGATATTTCCTTTCGATAGCTTTTTCTATATTATACCATTTTCTCGATATTTTTTCAACTTTTAAAGGAAAAGGAATATCTTGATAATAAAAATCATAAAATTTGAAAAAAGGTGTTGACAAACAGTTTAAGCTGTGATATAATATCTAAGTCGCTTCAAGGAGCGACTATCACACCAAAAAGAATTTTAAAAAAACTTGAAAAAAGTACTTGACAAATTCAAAAAGATGTGATATAATATTAAAGTCGTCAGGCAAGAGCATTGATGACATTAAGAAATAACGTGGGGGTTTAGCTCAGCTGGGAGAGCATCTGCCTTACAAGCAGAGGGTCACAGGTTCGAGCCCTGTAGTCCCCACCAATTTCTTGGCCTCGTAGTTCAGTTGGTTAGAACGCCTGCCTGTCACGCAGGAGGTCGACAGTTCGAGTCTGTTCGGGGTCGCCAATGCGGATTTAGCTCATCTGGTAGAGCGCCACCTTGCCAAGGTGGAGGTAGCGAGTTCGAGCCTCGTAATCCGCTCCAATGACGGCGCTATAGCCAAGTGGTAAGGCGTGGGTCTGCAACACCCTGATCCCCAGTTCAAATCTGGGTGGCGCCTCCAAAGCACTCATTCTGAGTGCTTTTTTCTTTTATACAAAACAGTACAATAAAAAGCAAGTCCTGAAAGAGCCGAAACTCTCTCAGGACTTTTTTTATTGATCGGTCTGCTTTCGGATAACTGTGCCCTTAGGGAATATCAGATCAGACTTGAAAGAAAACTTCATCATTGCGTGATTTGCTGTCTCTATCTCTTCTCCCTTTTCATCGTAAAGCTTGTCGAGTACCAACTCAACAGGCTTTAAAGACGGTGCGAGAAGTTCAACGGTGTCTCCGGCAAAGAACTTGTTTCTCTGTGTGCAGAAGACAGTGCCGTTACTGCATTCTTCCACAATAGCAACAACATCGTAATTTCTGATATAACCACTGTTTTCGTAGTACTGCGATTCCTCCGGAGTACCGAAGAAGAATCCGTTGCAGTACTTTCTGTGACTTACTTTGTATACTTCATCTCTAATCCAGTCCGGAAGCTTGAAATTGTACGGGTCTTTGTAGTATTCGTCCACAGCCATTCTGTAGGCGTTTGTGACAACGGCAACATAGTAAGCCGACTTAGCTCTGCCCTCTATTTTCAGGCTTGTTACACCGGCTTCTGCAAGCTTGTCGATATGTTCTATCATGCACATATCCTTTGCGTTGAGGATGTAGGTACCTTTTTCGTCCTCGAATATCGGGAAATACTGTCCCGGACGCTTTTCCTCAACAAGATGATAACCCCACCTGCAAGGCTGGGCACACTCGCCTCTGTTAGCATCACGGTTCACAAGATACTGTGAAAGCAGACATCTGCCGGAAAATGATACACACATCGCACCGTGTACGAACGTCTCAATATCCATATCCGGACTTGTTTTTGCACGTATTTCTGCAATTTCATCCAGCGAAAGCTCCCTTGCGAGTACGACACGCTTTGCCCCCATGTTGTAGAGCTCACGAGCAGTTACGTAGTTGACTATACCGGTCTGAGTTGAGATATGTATCTCCATATCCGGAGCGTATTTTTTTATGAGCATGAGCAGTCCTATATCTGCAACAATAAGGGCGTCAACTTTAGCTTCAACAGCTTCCTTTACATACTTTTCAAAGAAAGGTATCTCGTTATTTCTTGGAAGCGTATTGCAGGTAAGATACACCTTTATTCCCTTTGAGTGAGCAGATTCAACAGCTTTAACGAGCTGTTCAAAATCGAAATTCATCGGTGATGCTCTCATACCGAATTGCTGTCTGCCGAGGTATACGGCATCTGCACCGAAATTCAGTGCAGCACCGAGTCTTTCCTCATCGCCGGCAGGAGCGAGTACTTCAAGTTTATTGTCCATTATTAGCAGCCTCCTGTTGAGCAGCTTCATATTCTGCTTCTTCCTGATGTATTATCTCTTCGTTCTGGAGATGTTGTTCATAAGTTTCAGCAAAACGAGTATGCTTAGTATAAACGTTTGCGTAGAAGAAGTAGTAGTTTGTCGGGAAGTTAGCAAGCACCGCATCGATAGCTTCCATACCCGGACTACAGATAGCTCCTGGAGGAAGTCCTGTACCTGAATAGGTATCGTAAGCATCAAGCATAGTCTTATCGAGAACTTCCATATTTTTCTTGATAACGTTATTAGCGTAGTTCTGAGTTGGATTGGACTCAAGTTTCGGATATTCGTCCTTATTTCTCAGACGATTCCAGAATACAGAAGCTATAGTAGGCATTTCGTCGACGTTACCAGCTTCTTTCTGTACAATAGAAGCAAATGTTATAAGCTGGTCGAGGCTGAGGTCAAGCTCTTCCATTTTCTTATAGCGGTCTTCTGTCATCTTCTGATTGAAGTTGCTGTATATCTTCTGGCAGACCTTTTCCGGCTCCATTTCCTGATAGAAGAAATAGGTATCAGGGAACAGATAGCCTTCCATTCTGTTGAATTTCAGTTTTGGATTAGTCGGAAGTCTGTCCTCGAACGGGAAGTTGAATCCGCCGGCGTTGAAATTGAAGATAAAGTCATCTCTTTTGCAGATGCCATTTTTATCGAGTATATCAGCAGCTTCAAAGAGCGTGATACCCTCTGGGAAGGTGATCTCGATAGTTTCCTTATTCTGGATCTCATCGGTCGTGAGGTTCTGGATAATAGTTTCATAAGCCATATTCGGACGGATAAAGTGTTCGCCCGCAATATAAAGAGAATCGGATTTTCTCATCCTTGAAAACAGCATGAAGAATTTAGGGGACTTTATAATACCTTCATCTTTAAGCTGGTATGCGATCTCCTCAGTGGTTGCACCTTCTTTGATAACAACACGCTTTGTTGAATCGCTTTTTCCGATTCCGAGCATATCCTTGCCAAATCCGATAATTACCATTGAAAGGATTATCGATACACCAAAGATGAGCGTGGTGAGTATAAGAACTCCCGGAACTCTGCTTCTTTTCTTTTTTCTGTTCTTCTTTTTCTTTTTGGCAGGCACAGCTCTTTCAGGTTCGTCATACATTTCCTGATCGTTATAATACTGCTGCTGCGGAGCTTCGTACTGTGGCTCATACTGCTCCTGAGGCTGTTCCTGAATATAGTCATCATAGGACATATCAGGTTCTTCCTGAGCAAACTGAGCATCCTCTTCACGGGGAGCGTACTCTGTCGGATCATCACCCGGAGTTTCATCAAATGGGACATATTCAGTTTCATCCTTGCCGGAAGAAGCGTTATTGTCCAGTTCGTTGAGTATATTGTTTATAAGATCGTCATTGCTTTTCATTACAAATTATCATCCTTTCTTCTGTAATAATTGAATCGACACAGAGGTCGTGTTCCTGTACCGGCAGTTCAGATGTTATCAGAGCTTCATAGCTAAGGGCGATGGTATGCAGTTCCTGATGTTTTTCAAGGAAGCGGTCGTAGAACCCTCCACCGTAGCCGAGTCTGCTGCCGGTCATAGTGAAAGCAAGTCCCGGGACTATGCAGACAGTCTTGTCAGTACATACCGGCTCCGGCAGACTTTCGTCAGGCTCCATGATACCGTATTTGCCTGCTGTAAGCTGAGCGATCTCGGTTACTATATGAAAAGTCATGATACCGTCTTTAAGGCATTTTGGAAAAGCCAGAGTCCTCCCCTGCCCGAGCATTTCTTTAGCGGCGGTCCATGTATCGGCCTCAGAACCGAATGAAGCATACATGAGTATCACATCAGCTGATTTTACATCGCTGCAAGTCATCATTCTTTCGTATATAAGCTTGTCCTTTGACGGGCTTTTGGAGTTTTCCCGCAGAATACTGAAATGCTTTCTGAACTCTTTCTTATCTTTCATATCAGTCACAGAGAATAGCACGTCTTTGTCTGTCACTTTCTGCCTTTGATACAGCCTTTTCAACAAGTTTAAGACCGAAATCAACAGCAACTCCTGCACCTCTTGCGGTGATGAAGATGCCGTCCTCAGCCACGGAAGTATCGCCTATTTCAGCACCTTCAAGCTGAGTTTCAAATCCCTCGTAGCAGACAGCTTTTTTTCCATTGAGGAGTCCCTTGTGACCAAGTATTGACGGAGCAGCACAGATAGCTCCGATGTACTTGTTATTGGCAACACAGTAGTCGATAGCAGCCTGAACATAATCTGATTTTTCGAGGTTGAGTGTACCCGGCATACCTCCCGGAAGTATTATCATTTCAAGTTCATCTGTAAGCGGAGCTTCCTGAGCGATAGTATCGGTCACAACAGGGATACCGTGAGAGCCGGTGATAATGTTGTCGCCAACTCCGACAGTCACGACAGTTTTTCCGCTTCTTCTGAGGAGGTCTATCGGAGCGATAGCCTCGGTTTCTTCAAATCCGTTAGCAAGAAATGCGTATATCATAGTAATGTTCCTTTCATTTAAAAGTAACGATATATTTATTGAGGAGAAACTCCGGATGATAGGAGAGCTTGGATTTTCTAAGTCCCTCTAAACCGAGGTCTTCCTCACGGTTGATGTATTTAAAACCGGCTGCATTATTTTTAGCAAATAAGTTTGCGATACCGGTATAGATACCATTATAATGTGTATCTGCTTTTTCTATGTGGACACAGAATGTGTCGGAATTCAGCTGTTCACCTATGGACACAGCTGCGATATTGCCGTCGATCCTGATAAGTCCGGCTTTCAGACCGAGTTCATGAAAATAGCTGAAATAAGTATTTATAGCGTACTGTTCAGCTATAAAAGAATGATCGGCATTTTCTGAGCGGTCATTATACTCTTTGGTACAAAATGTTATGCAGTCATCAATATCATTGTCTGTGACTGTAGAGAATTCCGGTGAAAGCTCCATAAATCTTGTAAGATGATTACGTTTACCGTGATAATTTTTACCTTTAAGGTCGATGAATTTCTGCGAGTCATAGATATAATCGGAGCTGTCCCGGTCATATTCGGCAGTGAAAGCGTCCGGAAAAAGCTCGCCGAGCATTTTCAATGAATTCTCGGTAACACCGGTCAGCACAAGGGGCTTGTTCAGAGAATTGGAAAATTTTTTCAGTTCACCGATAACATCACTATAATCACCGCTTCCGGCAGGGAGTATGAAATGCGGAGCGTTATCGTCGGTGTTAAATGCACCGCATATGTAAAAATCTTTATAGAAGCAAATTTGAGAATCCGCAAGACGCTTCCACGCCATATTGTTTGCGAAGCTGTATTCACATCCCATAAAATCGGACTTTTTCAAAGCGGTACATATTTTATTTTTGTCAGTAATAGCAATATCTCTGAATTCGAGCATCAGTTTCCTCCAAGGGGTCAGTTGTCAGATTTGAGCGAAGCAAAGTAATTCTTGACTTCATTTATTTTACCGCAGGTCATTTTTCCTTCCGGACATTTTCCTGTAGCTACACATGACGGACCGGCATGAGCAAAAATATGCGGTGCAGTTTTCAGGCATAGTCTGAGCATTTCGTTTGCAACATCTCTTATTTCCCATTGAGCACGGTTACAGCATCTATGTCTGAAAAAGTTGAAAAGGGACCTCACATTCATAGTAACGACTATCTTAGTCTCGCAGGCATTGGGCAGAAGGAATCTTGCGTCCTCATTAGCAAGCTTGCGAGCTTTTCCGGCAGCAGTTTTTTCGTCCGCCCCCCCGTCCATGAGAGCTTTTTTATGTTTTTCAGTGAGCATATCAGCAATTTTAGAATAGCTTTCAGTTATAATATCTATAACACGATCATATTCTTCTTTTGCCTCAGGTATGTCAGCTATAGCGGGAGGAGTTATGAACTCGAAGCCGTCCTCGTTGACATATCGCTGACTTTTCTGGGAATAGGATGCTATTCTGTGCCTTACGAGCTGATGCGAGCAAGCTCTTGATATTCCCTCGATGCCGAATGTAAAGGTAACGTGCTCCATAACGCTTTCGTGACCTATCGAAGCAAGCATATCGATAAAGCTTTCTATCTTGTCATCAGTAAGACCGTCTCTGAGAGAGCCTATATCACTGCTTGAGTAGCAGAGTTTAGCAGCAGTTGCAACTATTCTCTCCGGATCAGGAGTGTGTGCAAGGAGTTCTACTTTCATGAAAAAACCTCCGTCTAAAAAAATACATATATTATTATTGTATCATTTATAAGACTTTTAGTCAAGACGAAACCTTAATTTAAATTACCGAAAGTAATGAAAATGTGACAATTTGAAAAAAATTTCAAATTACTATGGACAAATTTAAAAAAATGTAGTATAATAAATCCGTATCTGAAATTATCTTATACAAATCGGAGGAATACATAATGAAAAAAGTCAATAGATTTGCCGCTGCTGCACTTACTTTTGCTCTTGCGGCAACAACAGCAGGATGCAACGCTCCCGGTGCGATAACACTTGGCAATAACACAAAGAACGCACTTACAGTTGACGGCTGCGATGTACCTGCGGGAATCTTTATAAATAATGAGATCTCTGCATACAGAAATGCAATGTACAGAGTTGTTATGGAACAGGGCTCTCTCCCGACATTCGATGATATGAAAAAGGCAAAGATCGAAGATATGGACGCTGAGGACTGGATACAGGATCAGGCTACAGAGACCTGCAAGCTCTATGTTGCTATAGAAAAGGAATTCGATAAGATCGACGGAAAGCTCACACAGGAAGAAGAGGACGAGATAAAGAAGTATATCAAGTCTGTTCGTGACAACGATCTTTTCAAGGATAACGGTATCAGTGAGGATTCACTCTTAAAGGCTTACAGAAACTCATATAAACAGGAGTACCTTTTCGATCATTACTATGGTATCGATGCTGAGAAAGGCTGCTCTGAAGAAGACCTCAAGAAGTACTTTACCGATAATACCGCACGTATCAAGTACATAGAGATAAAGCTCACTGACGCTGAGGGCAATGCTTACGATGAGGATATAAAGCGTAAGATTGACAAGAAGGTCGACAGCTGGGTAAAAGAGATAAACGATGTCAAGGATGACGAAGAGAAGTTAAAGAAGATGGACGACATCAAGACTGAGTACGAAGAGTTCTCCTCAACCCTGACAACAGTTGCCGGTGATGAATCTTCTGGCACAACCACCACTACAACTACTACACCTACAACTACTGAGACGACCGGTACTACAACAGAAGGAACAACTCAGACTGACGAAAACGGCTCAGTTATCACAACTACAACAACTACTACAAGTCCGTATCAGAATGAAGTAACAGTAACAAAGTATGTTACAACAACTGCTGATAAGGACGAACAGCCTACTACAACAACTACTCAGTCCGAAGCTGAGGTCGCTGTGAAAAAATATAACGACTTCGTATTTGATGACCTTAAAGAATATGAGGCTGTTAAGTATAACTACGATGACAGCACTATTTACTTAGTTATCAAGGGCGACATCACAAAGCGTATGACTAAGGACGATTATTGGTCAGATGACAACATAGATGCTCTCCTTAAGCAGAGATATGGTGTAGATTTCGATGATTGGCTCAATGCTATTGCAGACAGCTACTCAGTTGAGAAGAATAAGTCAGCATATAAGAGATACGCTCCGTTCAAGCTTGATATTGAGGACGTTTCATTGTACGGCTGATAATTAAGAAATAACGAATAAAACCACAGGTGTTGATAGCCTGTGGTTTTTTGCTGCAAAATAAAAGCCAAAGCAGTGAGCTTTGGCTTTTAAGCATTATTCAACTATAGTATCGATAAAATCAACAAATGAGAGATCAGTCGTAGCTTTATTTGCATAATATGCGAGAATTAGCGAAGCATCCGAGCCGTCAGCATCGCCGCTTCCGTCAACATCGGCTGCTATCATACCAGCCTCATCCACAACATCATCAGCAACATTTGCGTGTGCATAAGCATAAAGAGCAAGAGCAGCATCAGAGCCGTCAACATCTCCGTCTCCATTGACATCACCTAAAGGTCTGTCGGAAACGTTTATATACAGACTTGGTGTAAGGTCTCCGCTCGGGACGAAATCTATAATTTCTTTCGCACTTGGTTTATAGATGATATTGCATCTGTCACCGGAACCGTTTGAATGGAAGTTTATCGAATAAACTCCGGGTTCTGCCGACTTGTTTAATGAAGCATCAAAGATAGCAAATGGATAGTCATCTGATTTTTCACCGGTGAGAGCAAATGCATATTTTTTATCAGGCTGATCCGGAAATATCATCATATTTGGGTAATTGACTGATATAAAGCCTTTTTCTGTGTCACAGGCGAGGGATATATCGTAATATTCTTCATCCGGAGTATATGGAAGAACTCCGTATACGTCCTTAGGAGATTTAAGATTATCGAGTGTTACGCCCTCAGAGCCGGACCATTTAGCTACAAATCCGCCTACAAGTTCTTTTTCGTCGGTAATGTAAGCGTTGACATTAAGAGTTGGAGTATCGGATTTAGCATTTGAAGTATCGAGGTAAGCACGTCCGGAGTGGAGTATCTGGAAGTCCTCACTTGGCTGTGCTTTGAAGTAAAAACCTGGGGAATAGGAGTCGTCACTTTCGGCGGATGAAGTTAATGCAGCTGCTGATGAAACAGCAAGAGAAACTGCTAAAATAGCAGCAGAGATTTTTTTCATAGAAATTACTCCTTTTAGAGCAGCTCAGTCATCCTGAGTACAATCTCAGCAACACGTTTTGCTGCAATTTTTTCAAATTCATCAAAAGACATAGCACCTTCATCATCAGCGTTATCTGAAATACATCTTACGCTGACGTAAGGCATATCATTCAGGAAGCAGCAATGTCCGATAGCAGCACTTTCCATATCAACAGCGTATGGGTCAAAACGTTTCTGGATGTCGTTTTTCACTTCTGTGCTTGAAATGAATGCTTCACCTGAAACGATCCTTCCTATGAAGCTCTTAACTCCGAATTCCGAGCATACTTTTTCAGCAGTATCCATAAGATTCTGATCTGCCTTGAAAATACCGCAGTAAGGCGGGTAGTCCTTGAGAAAATGGAGATCGAGGTCATGGGGGAGAACTTCATTAGAAATTACAATATCGCAAACTTTGACAGCCGAATTCATTCCGCCTGCGATACCGGCATTGATAATAAAGTCCGGATGAAAATTATCAATTGCAGCCTGGGCACAAAGTGCAGCATTAACCTTTGCTATACCGCAGCAAGCATTGATAAGAGTATTTCCTTTGTAGTTGTTGATGTGGAAATCAAAACCTGAGAATTTTTTGATCTCAGCTTCACCGAGAGTTTTTCTTATATCTACAAGTTCTGACGGCATTGCACCAATTATTACTATTGTTTTCATTATTTATATCACTCCTGAACGATTTTATAATTAATTATAACACATTTTGTGTGATAATTCAAGGTGTTTACTATGTTTAACAGGTGATAATTCAGGACATATCGCCATAAAAATATTAAATATAGTGGAAAAAATTGATATTATGAATCGGTTATAAGTAAATTATATCCCCAGTCCTATCTCTATAAAATAAAACTGGGGTAAGATGTCATTATGTGAGAGCAATATTATCTGATTTCAGGATGCTCATGAACTCTTCACCGGTGATAGTTTCTTTTTCGAGCAGGAAGTGTGCAAGCTCGTGAAGTTTACCGGAGTTCTCAGAGAGTATCTTTACTGCCTCGCTGTGAGCTTTGCGGATTATATTGCTTACTTCATTATCGATCTTAGAAGCCGTTTCCGGTGAGCAGATAAGTGAAGTATCTCCGCTGAGGTATTTATTGCTGACCGTTTCAAGTGCTGTCATGTCGAAGCTTGAGCTCATACCGTATCTGGTGACCATAGCTCTTGCTATCTTAGTAGCCTTTTCAATATCATTAGAAGCTCCGCTTGTGCAGGTGTTGAAAACAAGCTCCTCTGCCGAGCGTCCGCCGGTAAGAATGGCGATACGTGCAAGAGCTTCTTCTTTGGTCATGAGGAATTTTTCTCCCTCGTCGACCTGCATAGTGTAGCCAAGAGCTCCGGAGGTACGTGGGATGATAGTAATTTTATGTACCGGTGCGGAGTCCTTTTGCATAGCGGCAACAAGTGCGTGACCTATCTCGTGGTAAGCTATTATCTCCTTTTCTTTTGAAGATATAACAGCATTTTTACGCTCATATCCGGCAATTACGACCTCAACACTTTCTTCAAGGTCTGATTGGCTGACAAGCTTGCGTCCGTTTCTCACAGCTCTCAGAGCTGATTCATTGATGATGTTGGCAAGTTCAGCTCCTGATGCTCCGGCAGTAGCCCTTGCGATAGCATTAAAATCTATATTTGAGTCATATTTAATTTTGTTTGCGTGAACTTTGAGTATTGCTTCACGTCCGGCAAGGTCGGGAAGTTCAGCAGGGATACGGCGGTCAAATCTTCCCGGACGGAGAAGTGCAGGGTCAAGCGAGTCCGGACGATTGGTCGCAGCAAGTATGACCACTCCTTTTTTGCCGTCGAAACCGTCCATTTCGGTAAGAAGCTGATTGAGAGTCTGCTCACGTTCATCGTTGCCGCTCGGCTGACCGTCACGTTTCTTGCCGATAGTGTCTATCTCATCAATAAAAACAATGCACGGAGCTTTTTCATTAGCTTGTTTAAAAAGGTCACGTACTTTAGCTGCACCCATACCTACGAACATTTCAACAAATTCAGAGCCTGATATAGAGAAGAACGGGACATCAGCCTCACCTGCTACGGCTTTAGCAAGCAAGGTCTTTCCGGTTCCGGGAGGTCCTACAAGCAACGCTCCTTTAGGCAGATTTGCTCCTATCTCAGTGTATTTTTGAGGATCATGCAGAAAATCAACTATTTCTTCAAGAGCCTCTTTAGCTTCATCCTGTCCGGCAACATCTGCAAATGTTGTACCTGTCTGAGCCTTCACGTAAATTTTTGCATTGCTTTTTCCGAACGACATTGCATTACCAAGTCCGCCTATACGTTTTCCCATGCCTTTAATAAGTAAATTCCAGAGCACTATCATAAAAATAAGCGGAAGTATCCATGATACTATAAATTCAGCGACAGAGTTCGCAGTTCTGATGCTCCCTGTAAAATCGATGCTCCCTTTGCTGTAAAGTCGTGAGATAAGCTCCGGATCATTTATTTTTGCAGTTGAATAGAGCTTTTCCGTACCATTTTCCTCTTGTACATTATAAATTATCTCATCTTCCTTTATCTGTACCTTTGAAACATTACCTTCATCGATCTGCTTCAGAAAGAAGCTGTAATTCGTATCTTTTGTCTGAGCCTTTTTTACAGACGGAATCACGAAAGAGTTGTACAATAACATAAGTATCAGTGCTATGACAGCGAAGATCAGATAATTTTTTCTATTATTGTTATTTTTTTCATTCATTGAAAAATCATCTCCTTTTGCTGATGAGCTGATTATAACATACAGCCGACAAAAAAACAACAAGTAAATTCTGAGAATAGTGATAGTTCAGTGAATACGATTTTTATTATAAAAAAGCTTCCTATGTTCGTCATAACATAAGAAGCTTTTCTCTATATTTCGTGCGGCAGTATTATTTCTTTCCCCTCTTTTTCCGCAGTTTCTTTCAGAAGAAGATTTTTCTGATTCATCGTACCTGTTTTTTCAGTACAAAAAATGACCTTGCTGCATACTCTCATTATTTCCAGAGCCTTATTATAGTTTTGCTCTGAAATAGGTTCGTATGCACGTTCTGAAACTAAATCTGCTGCAAGATGCTTTGCCAATGGATAGTCTAAATCATTTTCGTGAATTATCCCAGCTGCAAATGGTATTCCCTCTCTTTGCAGTTTGTGATATACAGGTATACCGCATCCCCCGCCTCCTATGACGAATACGTCCGGAGCACCTTCAACTCGTTCCGGCTCGGAAGAGCCGTACAAAGGCTCAAATGTGCCATTCTTTATGTCGTAGAGCTCGTTGATATAACTGCCCGAAAAAACAAGTTCCGGAGTACCGTATTTGTCAGCTTTAGCGTCCCTGATACACAATACCTTGTCTGAAAATCTCTGGGCGAGGTCAAGTTCGTGGATAGTCATTACAACTGCTATTTGCTTACCTCTTGCCAGTTTTCTGAGAAGTGTCAGCAGTTCAAGCTTGTGGTCTATATCAAGGAATGATGTTGGCTCGTCAAGCAGCATTACTTCCGGCTCCTGAGCTATAGCTCTTGCAAGCATCACGCACTGACGCTGTCCGTCACTTATATTCCTGAAATCCACATCTCGCAAATATGAGATACCAGTCAGTGACATTGCCTCCTCGACTATATCCCTGTCCTCTTTTTCCAAAATTCCAAACATACCTGTATATGGGTATCTTCCGGTTGCAGCAATATCATAGCAGGTCATCATTTCAGAATTTATCCGCTCAGTAAGCATAAGTGACATTTTTCTCGATAGTTCCTTTTCGCTCATCTCTGAGATGATATTTTCACCTATATGTACTTTACCGCCAAGCAAAGGAAGCTGCGAGGCTATAGTCTTTAATATCGTACTCTTTCCTGCACCGTTAGGTCCGATGATAGATATGACTTCACCTGCTTTGACTTCAAAACTAACTCCGCTAACTACTACCTTCTTACCGTATCCGACAGAAAGTTCTTCAGCCCTCAGCATATCACACACTTCCCTTCTGACGGTTTCTTTTCAGCATTATCATTATTACTACAGGAGCTCCGAAAAATGCCGTAACTGTACTTATACTGAGCTCGACAGGTGCAAAAAGTATCCTTGCTACAAAATCACAAGCCATGCACACAACAGCTCCGCCTAAAAAAGATGCCGGAATTATTATCAGAGGTCTTGAAGTTCCGAAAAGACTTTTCATGAGATGCGGAACTGCTACTCCCACAAAAGATACAGGTCCTGCAAATGCCGTAACACAGGCTGATAAGATACTTGAAAGAAGTATGAGGACAACACGGAAAAGTTTTATATTTACTCCCATATTGCTTGCATATTTTTCACCGAGCTGATACGCTCCAAGAGGCTTTGAAATGAAAAATGCTGCGATAAAGGCAGTAAACACTATCACTGACATATAACGAATATCCTCCCAGTCCGTACCGGAAAAAGTTCCCATTGACCAGTTATGCAGATTTACTATATTTGAGTCGTCTGCAAACGTGACCGCAAGTTCAGTAATGGACGAACACACATAGCCTATCATAACTCCGCTTATGATAAGCTGAGCCATATTTCTGACTTTTCCGGACATAAGAAGTATAAGTCCCATTGAGATCAAAGAACCTATGAATGACGCAAGCACCATTACCCCTGAGCCAAGAAGTATGCCGTTTTTAAGGGAAAATATCATAGCCAGTGCAACCGCAAGTTTAGCTCCGGACGATATGCCAAGTACATAAGGTCCTGCGATAGGATTGCCGAAAAAACATTGCAGCAAAAATCCCGATACTGCAAGTGCTCCACCAAGTATCATAGCGGCAAGACACCTCGGCAGACGTATATCTATGATTATCCTGTGTACCGATATTGGCACATCGCCTCCGGTCAGTGCGGAGATCGTGTCATGCAGAGATATACTGCTGCTGCCTTTGACAAGATTCATGAAGAAAAAAATCAACACTGTAACCGACAGCAGCACAAATCCTGCTATTATACGGATATTTTTCTTACAAGTCATATTAACTCCTTATTTCAGGCGATGAAGATATGAGAGCTGCTCGTTGTCACCGGCTTCTCCCATAAAAATCGTGTGAAGATCAAGTATCATATCGGCTGCACCTGTTGTCTGCTGGAACATATTCTGCTCAGTACACCAGACATTCCCCTCTTTCACAGCTTTGAAGTCCTTTAAAATACTGCACTTTTCCAGCAATTGCTCCATAGAATCAAGTTTGCCGTCAACAGTACTGTTATATATAAGATAATCAGCTTCCTTTGCCGATTCGTAGAAAGTTTCGACCTGTATATTTATCGTGGACATTGCATTATCATCTACATTCAGGTCTTTGCCTGTGAATATGTACTTTCCGCCGGCAAGCTCTATCATCTTGGATATATAGTCCCCCGGCTTTCTTGTGTTGATATATCCGTTTGGACTTACAGAGAAAAATGCTGCCGTTTTTCGCTCGTTATCCGGTATTTCATCAGTAACAGCCGACTCAAACAAGTCCGACTTCTTTTTGAAAAATTCATCAGCTTCTTTGCTTTTTCCAAGGAGAAGTCCATACAACCTCATCCACTCCATTCTGCCGAGAGGATGTGATTCGTAACTTGAAAGCTCGACCATTACCGGAATATCCAGTCTTTCGATCTGCTCCTTTACTTCCGGAGTGTGCCATATCATTGAGTTTTCAAGAGCAAAGTCGCAGTCATTCTCAATAAGTGCTTCATAGTCCGGAGCACTGTATTTGCCTATGTAGCTAATATCTTCGTTGTCAAGAGCTTCTGTCACCGACGGCAGACACCAGTCTTTTTCAGCAGTCGAGATCATCTTTATCTTATCAAGTTCGCCGATACCGTCAAAAAGATCGACCGACGACGAGGATGCTGTATATATATTCTCTATCGGCTGCCTGAGTATTGTGATGTCTCCAATATCTTCCGGAGCATCCTCCCCTTCCGGCACGAGAAGGAACTCATCGTCACCGATAATAATATGCGAAAAACCGTCTTCGTAATAATCCACTTTAAACTGATCTGCGTAATAAAGCTCCATTGAGCCTGTCTTTTTCATGCCTGATAATGCATCTGTATTCTCCTTTTTAAAGGAGCACGAACTGTTTATCACCAGAAAAAACGCAGATGCAGCCGCAATTATTCTCTTCTTCATTTCAATGTTGATGTATCAAAATATAAGGTGTACTCTATTTCATGCGGAGTGCTCATTGCTGTTGTATCTGCTGAAACCTTCATCTTCTTGTCAAAAACAGTTACGGGGATCTCAAAAACGGAATTTCCCTCTGTATTTACAGGGAGATATTTTTCTCCGTCAACGATCATGTAATCATAGTTGCTGCTGCTCCAGACAATTTCAGCAACGGCTTTACCGTCTGTTACTTTTAAAACTGCCGGTGACTGAACACTTGCTTTGCCGGAACCGCCCTCAAGAGTAACGTCGATTTTGTATTCGCCGTCTTCAATATCTATCGATTCTATACCATGGGACGCACTGTCCTTAAAAGCTGTTAGCGGAAGAGAATCTGCTCTGAACACAAGCTTTCGGTCGTACCATTCCTGCTTCTTGGCACTTTTGGATGTGCAGATCATCTCTTTATCAAGAGCTTCAACAGGTACTGTAAATGTGCTTACTCCATTTTCCATAACAGCCGGTATCTGCTCGTTTTCGGGAGCTTTTTCAGCTTCCTCAGTTGTACCCATATACATACTGTCGTATCCCTTGCCGCTCATGGTCATTTTTGCAGTCATAGTGCCATTTTCAACAGTAAGTTCACAGGCTGTTATCTTGAACATCGATGATGTAGAATCAACTGTTATATCATAGGTTCCGTCATTGAGTTCATCTGCGGCTACCGCAGTCATGCCCTCGTAACCGACTTCCTGCTGCGGAGCTGTTGCGTGCTCGGTCGATTCAGCAGACTGCTCAGCTGTCTCTGTAACAGCTGCTGTTGTATTTTCAGTTGCAGAAGAACTTTCCTTTGATGATGAACTTTTATTTGCTCCGCATCCTGTAATAATTATTCCGCTCAATAAAAGAGCTGCTAAATATGATCTTTTCATTTTTACCTCACTATATTGAAATCGGGCAGCTTAAACTGCCCGATGTTTTTGTTATTCAGCTGCCTTTTCAATAGCTGCCTTTGCGTGGTCAACGTAGATCTCTCTGATAGCCTCATTTTCTCCAAGACCTCTTACGAGACACTCTACATCGTAGCCTGCTGCTGTGAATACTGACTTCCATGAATCCTCTTCATCACCAGCCATATCGTTGTTAGCGTGATCTCCGGCAACGACCATAAGTGGCTCAAGAATTACCTTTTCGTAATTGCCCTCTTTTACCTTAGCAAGCACATCGTCTACAGAAGGAGTAGCTTCAACAGTTCCTACAAAGTAATTTGTGTATCCGTCAGCTGTAAGGAGGTCCTGCATCTTCTGGTAAACCTCATTTGACTGTGCCTCTGTACCATGACCCATGAAGCAGATAGCAGTCTTTCCGTCGTCATATTCGGAAGTCCAGTCAACAATAGCTTTTTCAACTCTCTTGAAATCCTCATCGGAAGTGAGAAGCGGCTCACCAAATACGACTTTTTCAAATCCGTCAGCATAGCTGCCGACCTGATCTATAAGGTCATTATACTCAAGACCGTTCATGAGGTGAGTTGGCTGAACAACAAGTGTCTTAACACCGTTATCAACTGCTCTCTTCATTGCAGCATCAACATCATCTATAAGTATACCGTCTCTCTTGTTAACATGATCTATAATGATATTTGCAGTAAAACCTCTGCGAACTGAGAATTCAGGGAAAGCTTTTTCAAGTGAATCTTCTATAGCACCAATTGTAAGACGGCGGCTGTCATTATAGCTTGTACCGAAGCTGAGAACTAAAAGCTCATTTTCACCGATCTCATCCTGATTACGAACGTTATCCAAAGATGCATCGCCTGTATTGTAGTTTTCTTCTTCCTCTTCTTCCTCACCAGCAGCTTCTGTTGTACTCTCTTCAGCTGTAGCTTCTTCATCAGCAGTTGTTGCAGCTTCTGTAGTTGCAGCATCCTCAGATGAAGATGATGAAGTTTCACTCTTTGATGAGCTATCGCTGCTTCCGCAAGCTGTAAAAGCAGATGTAACAACAGCAAGACCAAGCATTAAAGCAACCATTTTTTTCATAATAAAAACATATCCTTTCCTATAAAAGGCACGGATCGTTTAAGCAATAAAAAACCCTCTGAACTATCAGAAGGCACTGCAAAATGACCCTCGTTTAAGAGAGCCTGAAATAGTACGATCAATACCTCGTGACCCGGATCATTCAGATCCTGTACAAACAATACGGCAGGTTTCCTGACTTATGCATCAACACGATATGACCGCCTTCCCGATTTCTCAGTGGCTGATAATGTCTACCGCTCCACAATCACAGTGACGAGATCGTGCAGGTATCTCACCTGCTTCCCTTTTGACCGTCAATAAAATATTTTTACATCCGGCACCGTTTGTTATTATTCAATTTTACTTGTTCATGAACATACTAATTATAGCAAATCCATACTTAAAATTCAAGTATTCTGCACATTTTTCACGTTTACGACAATATAGCTTCACTTTTGAGGAACGTTTTTAGTATCAAGCATATAAAGAAGAGCATTACAGATAGCTGCCGCAACATTGCTTCCGCCTTTTCTACCCCGTGCAACGATACACGGTACACCGGTCTCGATAATCATTTCCTTGGACTGAACTACATTTACAAATCCAACAGGTGCTCCGATTATGACCTCAGGCAAGAAAGTACCATTTTTAATGTATTCGCTAAGACGTATGAGAGCTGTAGGAGCATTGCCGACCGCATATATAACAGGTCTGTCTAATAATGAAGCCTTGTCCACTGACGCTACAGCTCGTGTTGTACCATTCAGCTTGGCTGTCTGAGCAATATCATCATCAGCCATATAACATACACACTCGCATCCATGTCTTTCAAGTGCCTTCTTATTGATACCCGAACGAGCCATATTGGTGTCCGTAACTATGACTGCTCCCTTTTGCAGAGTCCTCAAAGCAATTTCAACAACATTGTCCGAAAAATATAGATTTTTAAAATAATCAAAATCAGCAGTTGTATGTATTGCTCTTAAAATAATAGGTTTTATATCGTCAGGAATATCGACATTACCAAGTTCGCTCTCTATAATTTCAAAGCTCCTTTTTTCGATTTCCGAAGGAAGAACATATTCTAAATTCATACGCCCTCCTCAATTATTCTGTATATTGCTGACATATCGATATTATTTCTGACAATATCAGCTATCAGATCAAGCTGCTGATCTCTGAATTCTTTTCGGTCAATAATGTCACAATTAAATTGCAGTCCTTTACGTCTAAAAAGTTCCTTTATCAAACGTCCTGAAACGTCAGCACTATCGAACAATCCGTGAACATAACATCCGGCAATATTATGCGAATACGAGCCGCCATGTTCAAGCAGTCGGGAATCATTTGAAACGGTCTCCCCCATATGAACTTCATATCCATAAAAAGAAGCACCAGATAAAAAAGAATAAGAATCTACTATTTTATCAAATTTCCCACTGACCTGACATTGCTTTTTTTCAGAGCAAAAAATTGTTTTATGTTCAAGCCCCCCCATGCCTTTAATCACTCCTCCGGACTCACATCCAATAGTATCATCTATGGAACTGCCGAGCATCTGATAGCCTCCGCATATTCCAAAAAGCAACACTCCAGCAGCAGAAAACTGTTTGATTTTTTCCTCAAAGCCACTTTCTCTAAGCCACTTCAGATCAGCGATAGTACTCTTCGTACCGGGAATGATTATCATGTCAGGTGCTATAAGCTGACTGGGATTTGAAACAAAATTCACAAACACTCCCGAGTATTGCATAAGCACATCAAAATCACTGAAATTAGATATTTTTGGTAATTTAATAACTGCTATCTCTATATCATGATCGCCGGATTTATTATTAAATTTACCAGACAAACTATCTTCATCTTCAAGCAGAGTTTCTATATAGGGGATAACTCCAAGCACATTTTTTTGGCTTTTTTCCTCAAGAATTTTCACACCGTCAGAAAAAAGTGAAATATCACCTCGGAATTGATTAACGATCAGTCCCTTTACAAGTTCATTTTCATTTTTTTCCAATAAAGAAAGAGTCCCGATAAGCTGTGCAAAAACACCACCACGATCAATATCACCAACAAGCAACACAGGAGATTTAAGAAGTTCAGCAAGTCCCATATTTACTATATCATCTTTTTTCAAATTTAGCTCTACGGGACTACCTGCACCCTCAATGACTATTATATCAAATTCGGATTCAAGTTTTTTATATGCAGCAATAATATCCGGAATCAAGCATTTTTTATATCTGAAATAATCAGCAGCTCTCATGTTCCCTCTGACTTTCCCATTGACGATGACCTGGGAACCAACATCCGTCGTAGGCTTCAATAAAATAGGATTCATATATGCAGTTGGGACTATTCCAGCCGCCTCAGCCTGAAGAGCCTGAGCTCTTCCGATCTCTTCTCCATTTATAGTAATAAAAGAATTTAGTGCCATATTCTGTGACTTGAAAGGTGCAACCTTATATCCATCCTGCCGAAAGATTCTACACAAAGCAGCTGTCAGAAAGCTTTTTCCGACATTAGACATCGTACCTTGAAGCATAATTTTCTTAGGCATTTCGTTCTCCTTTTTTCTTTTTGTATTCACAGCATTTTTGTACAAAATTTTCAGCAATTTTTAAATTGGAATAAAAATATAAATGTGGAAATCCAGCGTATAATGTATCACTTGTATGACAGCATCTCCAATTTCTGCCATCCTTTTTTTCAGCTAAAAAATCAGTTCCACAATCAGTGCTGTCAAAATAATGGAACTCATGAGCTAAAATCGTATCGCCTTTTTTACATATCAAATTATCCGTGGATGCCTTCATTTTTATGTATCCGAAACGTGTCAGTTTATCAGTTTGGAAAACTTTCGCATCAAAAACTTTTGCCATTTTATAGTCATTTTCATAGCAAGCAATATTGTTATGAAGTGTCATAAACCCACCACATTCAGCAATAGTTGGCAAACCAGAATCAATCTTTTCCTTCATGCTTGTTAGCATGGTTTTATTAGATGATAATTTTTCAGCATATATTTCAGGATAACCTCCCGGGATAATCAAGCCATCAGCATCTGGTACTATATTGTCATCCATCGGAGAAAAATAAACGATCTTGCATCCCATTTCAGTAAGTAAAGCAATATTCTCCGAATAAATAAAGCAAAATGCATTATCATTTGCTATTGCAATAGATGGAGCTTCACGAAATTTCTTTATTTTTAATTCTAATTCAAAATCATAATTATTTGAATATAGATCTAAAATCTTATCGATCAAAACATTTTCCTCGACAATTTTAGAAATAGATTGTAGTTTGGTTTCAATATCAGTTACTTCACCAGCCATAATAAGTCCTAAGTTCCTACTCTCGAAAGAAAAACCAATTTCAGGCATAATTCCAAAATACTCTACTCCGCAATTACAACAAAATTGCTTTACTTTAGGAACCAATTTAAAAGGTAATCTATTAAAAATAAAGCCAGCAATATAATTTGGAGTATGGTGATTTATATACCCCTTCATCACGGCTTCAATCGAGTCACTCATCCCTTTACAGTCAATTACTATAATCACAGGCACGCTTAAAATATCAGAAATCGCCTTTGCAGAGGAGCTGTCGCCATCAAAAAATCCCATAACTCCTTCGATAACAGATATATCATCGCCTTTACTATATTTGTTGAAAATATATCTTAATGTATTGTTATCACAGAAAAAGCTATCAAGATTATGTGAATCAATTCCAATCACTGTCCTGTGAAATGTCGGATCAATATAGTCCGGACCACACTTAAAGGATGCAACTTTTAATCCTCTATTTTTTAATGCTGACAGAATTCCGCACATTATTGTTGTCTTTCCACATCCACTTTTCGTCCCAGCTATCATAACACTTCTCATAAACTATATCCTCTGATAATAAACACCGGATTTTGTGCAAGGAACATTATGTGGTCCCCGATATTTTTCGTTTCGTTGACAGCAATTTGTACGAAGGAGTACTTTATACATTTCTTTTTAAAATATGACACAGCTTCATTTAGAGTATCAAGTGTCACCGCATTTATGGTTACATCAATTTTATTATTTTGAGAGTAAATATAGTCCAAAATCTCACATAATTTTCCTGACGATCCACCTATGAATACCTTATCAGGCACAGGAGCTTCTCCAAAACGCGCTGGACACTCACCATAAATACGCACTATATTGTCACAACCAAATTTTTTTGCATTAGCTTCGGTTAGATCCAAAGCATTCTGAGATTTATCGAAGGAAAACACAGTTCCACCAAAACATTTATAAGCCATTTCAATAGATACCGATCCAGTTCCGCATCCAATGTCCCAACAAATTGAATCACGCTGAATTTTCATTCCCGATACAGCCGCACCTCTAATCATAGATTTCGTCATAGGCACGTTACCTCTGATAAAATCTTCGTCATTAATTCCAATAGGATCATATGACAAATATTTACTATTTAAGGTAATCATCACACTCAAATCGGCAAAATTAGTTTCTATAAAATCATACGCTTTTCCTTTGTATATCTTCTCATTTTGTGAACCAAGATTCTCTCCGATAAACACTTCCACATCACCTAAACTATAATCAGCAAGTCTTTTACATACTTTATCAGGAGTATTATTGTTATCGAGTAAAAAAAAGCATTTTTCATATAATTTGACTTTTATTGCAACACTATCACTATTGCCATGCAACGAATATAGTTTAATGTTTTCGTAAGGTATTCCAATAGCAGAACAGAAATATGAATAACTTGCGATTCCACTAATCATTTTATATTTCATTCCTTCAATTTTTTCAATAAGCTTACTTGCACCACTATAAAAGCCTATATCGCCAGACATTATAACAGCCGCACTACTGTAAGTTTCGTTCTTCAGTATACTCGTGATTTTATCCGAATTATAGGTAATGATCGACTTCTTGTTTAAGCAATCAAACATTCGCACCATTCTTTCAGCACCAATTAGAATATCTGATTCTTCAATTGCATTTTTCGCCTCAAGAGTTAATGTATTTTTTCCATCCATTCCTACTCCGATTATGTATATCATTTCTTAACTCCATTTAAAAAATCTTTTATATACTCAAGACTATATCCATCATCTGACGGCCTAACAAGTGTAAGTGTTAATATATTGCATTTTTTTGCTGCAATGATTTTTTCTGGATATCCACCCGTTGCCCCACTTTCTTTCGTGAGCAAAATTTTCGCACAGCTTCTTTGTATATGTTCAATATTCTGTTCGATGAAAAATGGACCTTTCTCCATTATCAACTTATCTTCATCAAATCCAAGTTCAGTGCAATATTTTACTATATTTTTTGAAGGCAAAACCCTGTTCCATATTCTTTTTTCGTAATCATTAACTTTAATAAGAACTGGCAAAATTTTACTTCCCATTGTATTTAATATCACATCAGACGTTTTATTCAGTCTTTCAACAAGATCAGCATGACAATCAATCTTTTCGCCTTCGATTTTTGATTGATCTCTTGCAAGCCGGATATATTTGGTAGAAGAAGCTACACAAGCATTCTTTATATTTTCGCTCGCTTCGACAGCATACGGATGCGTTGCATCAACAACTAAGGAATACAGATTATCACGTATAAGATTTCTCATCTCATCCGAAGAAAGTCTTCCGCAATATACTTTTATTTTTGAAGGCAACATTTTTAATCCGTACTCTGTTGCTACCGAAACATCACACGGTATTGAATTCGTATAGCAATATTCAGCTAATTCACGTCCTTCAGTCGTACCGCCAAAGATCAACACTTTAGTCATTATTATACCCTCTTGGTGTAACTATTTTGCCATTTAAAATTTTAGTTTCTGAATTTCCTATATATACTGTTGTGAACATATCTACACTTATATCTCGCAGTTCTTTTAACGTCAAAATTTTACTTTCTTGTCCAGCACGTCCTATATTTCTTACCACACCGCACGGCGTATTACCATCTCTATATTCCAGTATTATTTCACAAGCTTTTTTCAAATGATCAACTCTTTTTTTGGACGAGGGATTGTACAAAACTATAACAAAATCACCCTCTGATGCACATCTTAGTCTTTTCTCTATTTTTAGAGCAGGAGTAAGCAAGTCAGACAAGCTTATTAACGCACAATCATGAGTAAGCGGAGCACCAAGAACAGCTCCGCCACTAAATGCCGCAGTCACTCCAGCTACCACTTCTATTTCAACGTCCGAATACGCTTCACTCAATTCAAAAGCTAATCCTGCCATACCATAAAGCTGAGAGTCTCCACTGCAAATAATTGCTACTGTTTTAGTAACAGCATTTTCGAGAGCTAATAAGACTCTTTCTTTCTCTTTTCTCATTTCTGTACTCAGGTACTCTTTTTCTGGAAAATATTGCTTAATAATTTTTGTGTATGTAGTGTATCCAACTACAAGATCGCTGCTTTCTATTGCCGACCTCGCTTCAATGGTCATACCTTCATAATTACCCGGTCCAAAACCAACTATGTATAGTTTCATATTATACTCCTTTCAAAATCAAGCATAATATCTTTTTCTGCAACAGCAACAGTAACCCCATTTATCGCTGTTTTCCTAACGATTATCTTGCCTCCGCTGCACATCACCGCACATCGTTCGCACACATTGTCAACACCTGTGATACTCGCAACAAAATCTGAACCAGTAAAATCGCCCTCAACATTTTTTAGGTCGTCAGCTGAAAATGTTATAAAATCAATTTTATTTTTTCTGCAATATTCTACCAATCCCTGTTCATTCGCCTTCAAGTCGATCGAAGCTATCTGAGACACTCTTCTAATATCAATTCCATTATCTGAAAGCACATCCCTGATCGCCTCATCAATAAGCACACAACTTGTCCCCTTCTTGCAGCCTATACCCAGAACTATATTTTTAGGTATAAGTTTAAGCGTGATCTTAAACGGACTATGATCGTTTTTATTCCCAATATACAGCCCTGTTCGACATTTCTTATCAAGACTTATTTCACTTGGAAGATTAACATGATCATAGTCAGTGTCAAGTCCAATTGGCTCACCGTTCAGAACAGCCGACGCTATTTCCTTAGCTATTTTTATATCATCTATTACAAGTCCATTTTCAACTGCAAAGCTATCAGGCGAGAACAATCCTTTTGTATCTGTCGCTGTAGTAACTATCGCTTCTGCACCAATTTTTTCAGCAATATATTTTGAAAATACATTTGCTCCGCCAATATGTCCGGATAAAATCGGTATCACATATTTTCCATTATCATCAATTACTATTACAGCCGGATCACTTTGCTTTGAAGCAATATACTTCGATATTGCTCTAACTGCTATGCCGCACGCACATACAAAAATAATAACACGACTTTGAAAAAACAATTTCCGTGTCAATTCATTAATATCATTAAACGTCTCCGAATCATTGTCAGAATTCTTATAAAATGAATATCGACGGACAGTATACTCAGCGAGTCCCTCCGCAATATACTTTGAAATCTCGTTTCCTTTTTTAGTCACGGATATAATTGATATATTCACTCTTTTTCTGCCTTTCTGAATTCAGTTTCAAATGCCGGATCGTATAGTTTAGAGAGCGAATAGTCATCGCCAAGAAAATCACCGACAGCAATAAGTGCTGTCTTTTTTATATCGTTAGACCTCGCAGTCTCTGCAAGATCCTCTACTTTACATCTGCAAATTTTCTCATCGTTCCATGTAGCTTTATACACTATCGCAGCAGGAGTTTCCGGCGAATATCCGCCTTTAATCAGCTTTTGTGAAAGTTCTTCAAGCATTCCTGCACTCAGAAAAATTATCATTGTAGCTCCATGCTCTGCAAGCTTTTCTATGCTCTCTTTTTCCGGTACCGGAGTACGTCCAGCCATACGTGTAAGGATAACAGTCTGTGACACATCAGGGAGAGTATACTCAGCTTTCAGGGACGACGCAGCTCCGCAAAAAGAGCTTACTCCCGGACATATATCATATTTTATTCCAAGCAAATCAAATCTGTCGATTTGCTCTCTTATTGCTCCGTAAATACTGGGGTCGCCAGTATGCAGTCTGACCGTTGTTTTTCCTGATTTTTCAGCATCAGCCACCACACTCACTACTTCATCCAAAGTCATTTCGGCACTGTTATATATTTCAGCACTTTCTTTTGCGTACTTTAAAAGCTCCGGATTTACCAGCGATCCTGCGTATATCACCACATCCGCCTGTTCAATAAGTCTCATTCCTCTGACCGTTATAAGGTCAGGAGCTCCACAGCCTGCACCAACTATATGTACCATTTATTCCTCCGATATATGTTTTATAAGTTCATCTGCTTTACTTGTTTTTAGAAGTATATTGTTCTTAGTTGAAAAGATAACTGCTCCTATTTCAACTTCATCATGAACTCTTGCAGCAATATAGTGCTCAACTCTCTCCACAAGAACTTTAAACACAACATCAGCAGCATTATTTTCTATAAGAATATCAATCGCCGCATCAGTCGTAACGCAGTCCAGCAGCCGTACAAGAATATCATTTGACACTCCAGCCGCAACGCCGCATGATACAAGTGTCTCCATTCTTCCATCGGCATACGAAGAATGAGTATTCATAATTCCTGACCCAAGCTTCACAAGCTTTCCAATGTGACCAATAAGAAGTATTCCCTTAAAACCTAATGAAACACCTATATCGAATGCATCGCCGATAAAATTGCTGCAAGTCACAGTTCTGTCGGAGAGCTTTTCGTTCTTTAGCCTTATAAAGTCCTCACTGTAGTTTCCGACGTTCAGCAGCAAATACTCGTGACCATTAGCTTTTCGCATATTTGCTTCTGTTCTTATGGTCTCAACTATAGCGGAGCTGCTCATCGGCTCGACTATACCAGTCGTCCCGATGACCGATATTCCGCCTACTATCCCCATTCTTGGATTGAAAGTTTTTTTGGCGAGTTCTTCCCCCTGAGGAATTGATATAACTATCCTGAAACCGCCCTTATATTCATATATCTCGGCTGCTTCCCTGACCGACTGCTCTATCATTTTTCTCGGAACAGAATTAATAGCGTACTCCCCTACAGGCTGATCGAGTCCCGGTTTAGTCACTTTGCCTATACCTTTGCCGCCGGTTATTTCAACACCGCTTTCTATCCGTCTGACCTCGGCATACACCATAATACCGTTAGTCACATCCGGATCATCACCGCTGTCCTTCACCACTGCACAAGAGGCGAAATCGCAGTTTATGGTCTGCTCTTTTATCTCAGTTCTGACGATTATTCCTGATGGAGTTGAAATTGCTGCATAGCACACCTTATGTCCGCTGAGCAGCATTTCAGCAGAAGCTTTAGCTGCCGCAGCTGCACAGCTCCCCGTAGTATAGCCGCATCTTAGCTTTTTTCCGCCGCTATAGACATATTTTTCCGTTCCGACTCACTCCTTGCAGTGTTAATTTCCACATAAAATTATAACACATTTTGCTTTCAAAATCAACATCCGCATTAATTGTTAAATATACTTACTCTGATATTTCATTTTTATATGCGATTTTTTAGAATATTGGTTGCAAAATATAATGAATTGTAGTATAATATTAAAAGCATATTTTGCTGGAATTTATCATAATAGGATTTCTTTTTCAGCAGGCAACATCTAAAAACGGAGGTATCAATTATATTATGTGCGGAATCGTTGGATTTACTAACACCATAGACGATCCAGACAGAATACTTGAGGATATGATGGACAGAATCCGTCATCGTGGACCTGACGCAGAAGGTAAATATATTGATGACGATATAGCCCTCGGACACAGAAGACTCAGCATAATCGATATCAGTTCACAGGGCGATCAGCCTATTTTTAATGAAGACAGCTCTCTTGTCATTGTTTTTAATGGCGAGATATATAATTATAAGGAGATCAGAGAGAAGCTCATAGCTTCCGGTCATAAATTTTCTACTAATACCGATACCGAAGTTCTCATACACGGTTATGAGCAGTACGGAGAAAAACTTCTTGATATGCTAAGAGGAATGTTCTCGTTTGTAATTTGGGATAAAAACAAAAAGGAGCTTTTCGGTGCCCGTGACTTCTTTGGAATAAAGCCTATGTACTACGCTCAGATGAATGGTACATTTATGTTCGGCTCTGAGATAAAAAGCTTCCTTGCACATCCTGAGTTCAAAAAAGAGCTCAACGAAGAAGCTCTTGAAAACTATTTAACTTTCCAGTACTCACCTGCTTCTGAGACCTTTTTCAAGAATGTATACAAGCTCCAGCCTGCTCACTATTTTAAGTTAAAAGACGGCAAGCTCACTATCAAAAAGTACTGGGACGTTAACTTTGATGCCGACAACAAGCCTTCTCTTGAACAGTGGGTAAACAAAATTTCCGATACCTTCCATGATTCCGTTAAAGCTCACAAAATAGCTGACGTTGAAGTAGGTTCATTCCTTTCAAGCGGTGTCGACTCCAGCTATGTGGCAGCTATTGCCGATGTCGATAAAACTTTTACAGTCGGATTCGGCAAGGATGAAAAGTACAATGAAATAGGCTGGGCAAAAAATTTCTCCAAAGCTATCGGAAAAGAGAACACCAGCAAGGTAATAACTCCTGAGGAATACTGGAACAGCCTTTCAATGATACAATATCACATGGATGAACCTCTTGCCGACCCTTCCGCTGTTGCACTTTACTTCGTCTGCAATATAGCGTCAGATAAGCTGAAAGTCGTGCTTTCCGGCGAGGGTGCTGACGAAATATTCGGCGGCTATAATGTCTACAGTGACCCTGACGGCACATTGTACGATAAACTGCCGAGAGTACTCAAAAGAGGTATAGGCACTGTAGCTTCAAAGCTCCCTGCCAAAAGAGGAGTAAACTTCTTTGTCCGTAAGGGTAAGGATGTTGAAGAAAGATTCATCGGAAACGCCTATATGTTCACTCCGGAGCAGAGAAAAAATATCCTGAAAATAAAGACAAATGCTCCGGACCCTACAGTCCTTACAAAACCTTATTACTCCAATGTTGTAGGCAAGGACGACGTTACAAAGATGCAGTATCTTGACCTCCATATGTGGATGGCAGGAGATATTCTTCTCAAAGCTGACAAGATGAGCATGGCTAACTCGCTCGAACTCCGTGTTCCTTTCCTTGACAAGGAAATAATGGCTATGGCTGAAAAGATACCTACGAAGTACAGAGTTACTCATGATAAAGGCACAGCCGAAACAAAGTATATCACCAAGTACGCTATGCGGCTTGCTGCTAAAAAGGATACTCCAAAGCAGACCGCAAAGACTGCTGCAAAGAAGAAACTCGGCTTCCCTGTACCGATAAGAGTATGGCTCAAAGAGGATAAGTACTACAACATTGTAAAAAATGCGTTTGAGAGCGAAAACTCAAAGAAATACTTCAATACAGCTCCTCTTATAAAGCTTCTCGATGACCACAGAGCCGGTAAAGCTGACAACAGCAGAAAAATATGGACAGTATTCATATTCCTTATATGGTATAAGGTTTATTTTGAAAATGACGGAAAATATTAAGGAGAACTTATGCCAAGTTTAGTAACATATAAGTATATCAAACAAAACCCCGATATTATGGAGTATATCCGCCGTGCAGATCAGGCTCTCGAAGCACAGGGATATACCGAACATTCCTTTGCTCATGTTGAACGTGTAGCTGCAACTTCAAGCATGATACTCAGTACGCTCGGCTACGATGAACGTACTGTCGAGCTTGCAAAGATAGCTTCGATCATGCATGACATCGGCAATGTTATAAATCGTATCGACCACGCACAGAGCGGTGCTGTTATGGCTTTCCGACTGCTTGATAATCTCAGTATGCCTGCATCAGAGATATGCTCGGTGATCTCTGCGATAGGAAATCACGATGAAGGTACAGGACTTCCTCTTGACCCTATTTCTGCTGCACTCATCATTGGCGACAAGACAGATGTCAGAAGAAGCCGTGTAAGAAATACCGATCTGCTTACTTTCGATATTCACGACCGTGTAAACTACGCTGTTGTGAGTTCGGATGTAAAATTCAGTGATGACAGATCTTCAATAATCCTTGATTTGAAAATAGATACTGAGATTTCTTCCGTAATGGAGTACTTCGAGATATTTATGAAGCGTATGCTGCTCTGCCGCAGAGCTTCCGATTATCTTAAAGTTCAGTTTGAAATGATCGTAAACGGCAGTAAAATACTGTAAAAATATAGGAGGTCTAAATTTTATGTTTTCAGAGTATCAGCACCTTATTGATCTGAGCGATTATCCGGTTGAATGGTGGACTAAGGTAGTGTCTCTCGGTGAAGAGATAAAGAACGATCCTTCAAAATTCGCTCATGAATGTGACGGAAAAGTTATGGCTACGCTCTTTTACGAGCCTTCCACACGTACTCAGATGTCATTTCAGACTGCAATGATAAGGCTCGGAGGACAGATCATCGGATTTGATAATCCGGCAAATTCCTCTGTTGCTAAAGGCGAAACTATAAAAGATACCACTAAAATAGTCAGCAATTACGCTGACGTACTCGTTATACGTCACCCGATAGCAGGTGCTGCAAAAGCTGCTTCACTTACAGCTGATTGTTCAGTTATCAACGCCGGTGACGGCGGTCATCTCCACCCTACCCAGACTCTCACAGACCTTCTTACTCTGAAAATAGAAAAGAAGACTCTTTCCGGTCTGACTATAGGTATGTGCGGCGACCTCATAAACGGCAGAACAGTCCACTCGCTCTGCAAAGCTCTTAGTATGTTCAAGAACAATAAGTTCGTATTCATATCAACTCCGGAACTTCATATGCCGGCTTACATAAAGGATATTATCAAGGCTAACGGCAGTACATTTGAAGAGGTCAACACTCTCGAAGAAGCTATCGGCAAACTTGATGTTCTCTACATGACAAGGATACAGCAGGAAAGATTCGCAAGCGTTGAGGAGTACCTCGCTCAGAAGAACACATATGTCCTCGATAAGAAAAAAATGCAGCTTGCTAAGAAAGATATGATAGTTATGCATCCGCTTCCCCGTGTTGACGAGATAACTGTTGACGTTGATGACGACCCAAGAGCAATGTACTTCACTCAAGCTAAATACGGAGTTTTTGTTCGTATGGCACTCATTATCACTATTCTCAAAGAGAAGAGATCATCCGAAACTCTTAAAGGCAAAGTATATAACAGCGTAAAATGCGATAATCCTAAGTGTATCACCAACCACGAAGAATATCTCCCTAAGAGTTTCCGTTCAAGCGGTGATGAGACACTCCTTGAATGTGAATACTGCGATGAACGCAAGCTTATATAACTCAATATAAAATCAAAACCGTTTTCTCAAATCTGAGAAAACGGTTTTTTTCTTACATTATTAGTTTACTTTAAGCGGCTGCTGTGTACCCAAGCATTATCATACTTGGAGTAGTACCATGTTCCATCAGATGTTGCAGCAACTTTTGTAACTGTAATTTTACTTTCCTTTTTTATTGAACAAGCTACAGCATAATCATATCCGGGACGTTTTCTGAAATTTGTATTTGCTTTAACAGTCCTTGTACCTGGAGTTATATTAGACTCATAATAAATTGATGTCGCTTCAGTTACTGTTGGATTAATTATCTTGCTGCTTAAAGCAGGTACTGAAACTGCTCCTGCAAGAGATAATGCTGCCATTATCGCTGCAACACTTTTTTTGACATTTAACATATTTTTTATCCTCCATAATAATATTGCTTTTTCAAGCAATATTATTATATATTAGCACAATTTTGTTTGCAAGTAGTTTTATTAGATTTTTAAATACTTTTTTAAATTTTCTATAATTCTACTGATAAATGCATATATTTTCATCCAGAGACTTGTGTGTTATACGAAAACAAAATTGTGCTAATCTGCAAAAAGTGCTCCTTCATACGAAAGAGCACTTTTGCATTATAAATATCAATCAAAGAATTCTGATGTACTTTCAACAGCATCAATTCTCCAATCCTGAGTACTATCATCGAATACGATCTTAAATGTATCTGTTCCTCTTAATCCAGATGACATTTCGTTTCTTGGCTTTTCATAATTTCTTTTTGCTGTGAAGGAATTATCAGCAACTTCTGATATTTCTATCTGGTCATTTATCCATGAATAATTAGTTGTGAAATCACTTGCTATCTGTTTAGCATATAAATTTC
>JAFRXL010000010.1 GCA_017441505.1 Ruminococcus sp. | reverse complement strand
GGTAAGCATCTCTTCCAACAACGGTTCTCTCGGTAAGTGGCAGGGTGCTTTCGGTACTTCCACAAGCGATGCTTCTAACGAGTACTGGGCAATGAGCAAGGATATGCAGGAGACATTCTCCGGCAACAAGGGTACTGTTACATGGGAAGTTCCTTCCGATATTGCTGACATCATCCAGTATAACTACGGCGGAGAGATCAAGTTCGGTACATGGTGGATCGATTGTCAGGACTTCAACGTTGATTCTATCAAGGTTTACACTGACGGTTCATCAACAACTCCAAAGGTAACTACAACTACAAGACAGACAACAACTACTACTCGTACAACATCAAATGTAACTACTACAACAAGCGGCAGATTACCATATCGTGCAGGTGGTGATACTGTTATGGTTTATACTCCTGGAAGAGAGTTATTATTAAGCGGTTTCCCACATGTATTCGATATTTCAGGCGTAACACTCCCACAGATCGAACAGGGTGACACTATTTCAGGTATTATTATTTATAATCCTCAGAATTATAAGGTAGATTCCGCTGATATAGAGGTATCCTCCTATGATGATCCTGTATACGGCGATGCTAACTGCAATGGTAAAGTTCAGATGAACGACGCTGTTCTCGTTATGCAGGTTCTCGCAAATGGAGACCTCTTCGGCGAAGACGGTACTGAGCCTACACATATCACAGCTCAGGGACGCAAGAACGGTGACTGCTATATCCCGGGTACTGACCTTACAAATAAGGACGCTCTTACTATCCAGAAGTACCTCATTCACTCTATCACAGTTCTTCCTGCATACAACTAATAGATAACTGAATAAGTTTCGGAGCAGTTCTCTTTCGGGGGAACTGCTCTTTTTTCTTGCTCTGTTGTTATACTTCTTGCCAATTTTTGCGATATTTATACTGTCTGCATTGACTTTTTCTGTGTAATATGTTAAAATACAATTGCAATATTATTTTGGGAGGAATAAAAATGATAGGCAAAAATTATCGCAAGCTGCTTGCAGGTGTTATGGGTGCAGCCATGGCTCTCAGCTCAGTAGCTTCAACAACCAACGCTGCTTTCATTGCAGGAGAAAATATTTCCCTCTCTTCTGTAAGTGCAGCAAGCTCATCCGGCGTCATCTATTCCACTGATTTCGAGGACGGAGATGTCTCCTACTTCGCTAACAGAGGCGGAGATGATACCACTGTTATCTCTTCCGGTACAGACGAAAAAGGCAACAAGGTCCTTGTCGCAAGCGGAAGATCACAGGACTGGAACGGTCCTGCATTCCACTTTGATAAGGTATGCAAGCCTTACACAGAGTACTATGTAAGTTTCAGATTCAAGGGCAAGTACTATACAGGTAATACTGTAAGCTTCCAGTATGACGATCTTGACGGAACTCCGCATTATAAGAACCTCATACAGAATATCAGCACAAGCGACTGGTATACTGTAAAGAATCTTAAAATAAGCTTCACAGACGAGATGCAGAACGTTTCTGTATACCTCGAAGGCGGTCAGGATGATATTTATATCGATGATTTCACCGTTGAGGAAGTTCCTGTAGTTCCGATCGAAGAAGATCTGAAGTCTATAAGAAAAGTATATGCTGATGATTTTAAAATAGGTACAGCAATTACTCCGGATAATCTCTCATCAAAGTCATTTATGGCTCTCGTTGAGAAGCATTTCAACGGCAGCCTTACTGCCGGAAACGAAATGAAACCGGATTCTGTACTCAACAAGACTGCTTGTCAGGAATACGCTGAGGAAACCGGCGATGATGAAGATCCTCAGATCTCATTCTCCGCTGCAAAGCCATTCCTTAACTATTGTAAGAAGAATCATGTACCTGTAAGAGTTCATACTCTCGTTTGGCACAGCCAGACTCCTGACTGGTTCTTCAAGGAAGGCTATAAGGACGACGGTGAGTGGGTATCCAAGGAAAAAATGCTGAAGCGTATGGAAAACTATATCAAGAACTATTTCACAGAGCTTACAAAGCTCTATCCTGATGTAGACTTCTATGCCTGCGACGTTGTTAACGAGGCTTTCACAGATCAGGGTGCTCCACGTAATCCGGGTCAGCAGGGACAGTCCGGCTCCGAAAATTCCGCATGGGTAAAGGTGTTCGGAGACAACTCCTTCATTGAATACGCTTTTGATTATGCAAGAAAATACGCTCCTAAGGGATGCAAACTCTATTATAACGACTACAATGAGTGGTCAACAGGCAAGACAAATGCTATGATCGAACTCGCTAAGAAGCTCAAAGCTAAGGGAACTCTCGACGGTCTTGGACTCCAGTGCCATTGTAATATAACTTCTCTCTGGCCGCAGGCTTTCCAGTATGACAATATGCTCACAGCTATGGAAGCCGCTGGTGTTGACATTCAGATAACTGAATTCGATGCTACTATCGAAAAAGCTACAGAGGAAAATTACGCTAAACAGAAGACTTTCTTCAGCGATATGATGAAAGTATTTGAAAAGCACTCCGACAGCATTTCTGCTGTTGTATTCTGGGGCGTTACTGACGACAGAAGCTGGAGAGCTGAGGGCGTGCCGCTCCTCTTTGACGGAGACTATAAGGCTAAATCAGCTTACTACGGCGTTGTCGGTGACCGTGAGGAAAAGGATATACCAGAGCCTGTAACTGACCCGACTGAGCCTACTACAGGCGGTTACCCTGCTGCTAAGGTATGGGGCGACGCTAACGACAGCGGTGACGTTAAGATGAATGATGCAGTTCTCATTATGCAGTCTATCGCTAATGCTGACGAATTTGGTGAGGACGGAAGCGACCCGAACCACATCACTGCTCAGGGTGTTGCAAATGCTGATGTTTACGATAACGGTAAAGGTCTTACAAATCAGGATGCTCTCCAGATACAGAAGTATCTTATCCATGTCGTAACATCTCTCGATCCTAAGGATTTCACAAAATAATATATAAGGACGTAACTTTTTCTACAGTTCTGATATAGAATTTTAAGCCATAGTATTTCTGATGCAAGGTCAGGAGTGCTATGGCTTTTTCATTGACAATGAAGCAATGATTATGCTATAATTGTTACTAACATAGATTGGAATTCAGGAGATCAAAAATGAACAAAGGTTTAATTTATATACACGGAAAAGGCGGTACCGCCAAAGAAGCGGAACACTATAAAATGCTGTTCCCCGAATATGACGTTTCAGGATTGGATTATGAGGCGGAAAATCCTTGGGAAGCACAGAAAGAATTTCGCAGATTCTTTGATCTTATCCGAACTGAACATGATGATATTAGCATTGTTGCAAACAGCATCGGTGCTTTTTTTGCTATGAATGCACTGAGTGACAGAAAGATCGAAAAAGCTTATTTCATATCTCCGATAGTTGATATGGAAAAACTGATTATGGGTATGATGCATCAGGCACATATTTCAGAAAAAGAGCTTTTTGAAAAAGGCATGATAGAAACAGAATACGGTGAAACATTGTCTTGGGAATACCTTTTATGGATACGCCAAAACCCAGTTACGTGGACTGTTCCAACTTGCATTCTTTACGGAGAGAAAGATAACCTGCAATCGATCGATACGATAAGAGCCTTTGCTGATCGCATTGGAGCCGGAATTACCATTATGGAAAACGGTGAGCATTGGTTTCACACCGAAAAACAGATGAAATTTTTAGATAACTGGCTCCACGATGTTTCCTGATTCCTATATGGGTATCAGTCTTATGATGCGTCCTTTTTCGGTAAAAAAATTCAGGAGAACCCTTAAAAAGAGTTCTCCTGAAAAACTTTATAGATCCGAAAATTAATATGCCTTGCCCCAGTACACCATATATTTTGCAGGCTTACCGCAGCATACGCACTTATCTGAAAGCTGCTCCTGATCAAAAGGAATACATCTTGAACCAACGCCGGTCTTTTCCTTTACCTCGTCCTCGCAAGCTTCTTCTCCGCACCACATAGCCTTTACGAAGCCGTCACCGTTTTCGAGAGCCTTGTTTATCTCGTCTATAGTTGTGCATGAGTAAGTTCTTCTTGCACGGTTCTCAGCAGCCTTTGCAAACATTCCCTCCGGAATATCCTTTTCAAGCAGAGCCTTTACGAGAAGCGGCATATCAGCGATAGCTACAGTTTTCTTCTCGCCGTTATAACGAGTAGCAACGATGCAGTTGCCCTCCTCTATATCACGAGGTCCTATCTCTATACGTACAGGAACGCCCTTCATCTCGTACTCTGCGAACTTCCAGCCAGGAGAATTCTCGCTGTCATCAAGCTTAGCTCTGATGCCCTGAGCCTTTAACTGTTCAAGAAGCTCGTTAGCCTTATCGAGTACGCCCTCCTTGTGCTGAGCGATAGGCACGATAACTGCCTGTACAGGAGCAACTGCCGGAGGAAGAACAAGTCCGCTGTCGTCGCCGTGAGTCATGATAACTGCACCGATAAGTCTTGTTGTAACTCCCCAGCTTGTCTGGTGAGGGAACACCTTCTTGTTTTCCTTGTCTGTATACTCAATATCGAAAGCCTTTGCAAAGCCGTCGCCGAAATAGTGAGAAGTACCAGCCTGAAGAGCTTTACCGTCGTGCATAAGAGCTTCGATAGCGTAAGTAGAAACAGCTCCTGCGAACTTATCGCTCTCTGTCTTTTTGCCCTTTACTACAGGCATTGCGAGGTCCTTTTCGCAGAAATCAGCATAAACGTTGAGCATACGCTCTGTTTCCTCGATAGCCTCCTCAGCAGTAGCGTGGATAGTATGACCTTCCTGCCAGAGGAACTCTCTTGAACGAAGGAATGGACGTGTAGTTTTCTCCCAGCGAACAACGCTTACCCACTGGTTGTAGAGCTTAGGAAGATCACGGTAGGAATGGATTATATTTGAATAGTGCTCGCAGAAGAGAGTCTCAGAAGTAGGACGGACGCAGAGTCTGTCCTCAAGCTTCTCATTACCGCCGTGAGTTACCCATGCAACCTCCGGAGCAAAGCCCTCAACGTGATCCTTTTCCTTCTGAAGAAGGCTCTCAGGGATGAACATAGGCATACAAACATTCTCGTGACCTGTAGCCTTGAACATACCGTCGAGGATACGCTGCATATTCTCCCATATAGCGTAGCCGTAAGGACGTATTACCATACAGCCCTTAACACTTGTATATTCTACCAGCTCTGCTTTTTTGCAGATGTCTGTGTACCACTGAGCAAAATCCTCGTCCATTGAGGTTATCGCAGTGACCATTTTTTTATCTTTTGCCATATATATGAACCTCTTTCCATAATATTTACATAGATATACATATTATATCATTAAAGACTTTTATTGTCAATCTTAAAATAATTTCTTACGTAAAATTGAAAATTGCAATATAAAATGGGTGATATTATAAAATGTAAGGCAATAAAGTGAAATATTTATTTAATTATGGTATTGACTTTGTTGCAAAGTTGTGTTATATTATTTATGTTGCAACAATTATATATCAATCATTATAGCTATATAAAAAATATATCAAGGAGATTTTTACCAATGAGTTTAACCATTAATTCAAAAAAAATCATAGCATCTGTTATGGCACTTTCTATAGTTGCATCAGGTGTGTTCTCATCAGAAGCAAGCATTTTCAGCAAGATAGTTCCAACAAATACTATTTCTGCATCCGCTGCTGTCAGCTACGGTGACTGGGAGTATGAGGAAACAGGAACATATACTGCAAAACTTACAAAATATAAGGGAAACGGCGGATATGTTATTATCCCTGAATCTATTAACGGTCATACTGTAAAAGAACTTGGATTCGGATTATTTAAAAGTAATAAAAAAGTTAAGTCTGTTAGTATCCCAAGAGGTGTATTAGTAATTCCAGATCAGTGCTTTGACGGTGCTACCTCTTTAGAAACTGTGAATATACCAGAAGGTTTGAAAACAATAGGATCGTCTGCATTTTGCGGAGCTACAAATTTAAAAACAATATCTATACCTCAATCTGTTACTACTATAGATTATAATGCTTTTGCATATTCTGGTATCACTTCTATTTCATTGCCTTCAGTAAATACATTTGGAAATTATGTATTCAGTAATTGTAAAAATCTTAAATCTGTTATATTATCAAACAGCATAACAAAGTTAACATACAGTATGTTTAAATCATGCTCAAGCCTTGAATCAATAGTTATTCCTAATTCAGTTTCTTCAATTGATGCATTTGTATTTGAAGGTTGTACAAGCCTTAAATCAGTAACAATTTCACGTTATCCAGAAAAATTGTTCAGAGAAGGAGTTTTTCGTAATTGTACTTCACTCGAAAATCTTAACATCTCTGATCCTGCTATTTTGAACCAGTTGTTTATCAGACAGTCATTAAATGACTGCAAAAAGTTCAATAAGCTCAATAATCAAACTATCGTAAGCTATAGAAGCAAGAGATACAGCCCTAATGCTGAGCCTGTTTTTCAGACGGCTTTTGATGAAGTGATAAGAAAGAATTTCAGATATTGTGATGTTCAGAAGTTTGCGTTTTATAACGAGTATTTAAATGCAATAGTAAAATATACCGTTGGTACTAATACACATTCTGGTATGACGAAAGGTCAGAAGATAAAGGCTTTGCATGACTGGGTTTGTGATAAAGTTGACTATGCATATGTAAACGGAAAACCTGATCCTTCAACAGAGTGTCATGTTGATTCCTCTGTTTTCATGAGAGATACAACTGTTTGTGACGGCTATGCAAGAGCACTTACACTTCTTCTCCGTGAAGCTGGTATAGAGACCTACTATTTAAGCAGTAGCAACCATGCATGGTGTATGGTAAAATTAGGAAATCGTTATTTCCATGTAGATTCTTGTCATGATGGTCAGTCATCAACCACAAATTATTCTCACTTCCTTAAATCAGACAATGATATTAAGAAGTGTTCTTCCGGACATAGCAGCTGGAAAATAGATAAACCAGGTAATTCAAGAATCAACTATACATTGTCACCAATGCCTGCTTGTCAGTACTCAATAGGCGATGTTAATATGGATGGCAAGATAACACAGGCTGATGTATCCACAATACAGAATTATCTCCTTAAAAAGATAACTCTTTCCGATACAGCTAAGCTTCTCGCTGATGTTAACCTTGACGGTCAGATCGATATGTCTGATGCCGTATCTATCTCATATTAATATTTAGAACAAAAGCACTCCCGTAAAAAGGAGTGTTTTTTTTTATAAAAAAGATGCAACACTTTACATTTTGGCATCGTATGTGTATAATGAAAGCTGAAATGTATGCATAAAGCTTTATAAAGGGAGGAATGTCGGGTGAACGACAAAGAGATAAAAGAAAAGATAGAGCGTTCACGTGAAGAGGGTTACCGAGCCTTATTTGATGAATACTGGCAATATGCTTATACTATCATATACAGCATACTCAACAAGTACGGATGTGCAAGAGATGCAGAAGACTGCACAGCAGACGTGCTTAGTGACGTTATGATAAAATATGATACAGGAACTGACGGTTCACTAAAAGCATATATAGGAACTACAGCAAGAAACAGAGCGATAGATATTGCCCGTTCAGCATCAAAGACAAATGCAAGAAGTATCGAAATGGAGAGTGAAGAATACGAAGCACTTCCGTCGTCAGAAAATATTGCAGAGATAGCAGAAAGATCTGAACTTACGAAAATACTTCTTGATAATATCGAAGCACTTGGCGAACCGGACTCAGTTATCATAATCCAGAAATATTTCTTTGAACGCAGTTCAGTAGAGATAGGAAAGATAACCGGCATAAATCCTGTAACTGTCAGAAGCAGGCTGAAAAGAGCACTAAAGAAGCTCAAAGTACAGCTTGAACGCTTTGACATCTCTCTATAAAGGAGGAAGCTATATGAAAAAAAGTATGAAGTCTTTGCTGCATAGCAGATCAGCCGTTGAACGTATTGCCGGAAGTTATCCCGCTGCCGACCGGCGTACAGAAGAAAGAATATATAAAAAAACTATGGAAAAAGTGCGGACTAAATTGGACGGAGAATCTGAACATTCAGATATATATACCGTTACGCCTGTACGCTCTGTAAGAAGATTCAGGACTGCTGCAATGGCAGCAGCTGTAGTTCTGGTTATTGGAGCGACAATATGCGGAGCAGTGTTCAGATTCCGTCCTGATCCGAAAAAGAAAGATGATCCACGACCGGTCATAGTTGAGGAACACACAAGGTCGAGTCAGGAAAATGAGAAAAATGAGGTAACAACAGATACAGCCGAAACTCAGATAGTTACCACATCCGCAGCTGAGACTACAAGAGTTACAGAAACAATGGTAGTTACTCATAATGAAGATAATAGAGTAATATATACCAAAGTGATCGTTGCAGACAGAGGTGGATACAGTACAGAAACAACAGTTAAGAATTACAGCAGTAATCATCCTACAGTAACAGTAAAGGGGCAGGAGCGGAAAAATACCGTAACTACGGCAGTCACGGGCAGACGTGAGACTAAATCTGCTGTAACTGTAACGACGTATCTTTACGGACCTTATAATGATACATCAACTACAACTGCACTGCCGACGACAACTGCACCGCTGCCTACCACCACATATCCTTATGGAGTAAGCGTGACGACGGTTGATCCTCGGTATAACGAGATCGTTACCTATCTTGAAACGATCAATCCCAAAAACGGTGCACCTTATGTTGATGTTCAGGAGGCGTTCAATAAGAGAATGTCAAATGAAAAAATAGCTAAACTTGCAGAAGTCCGCAAAGATGAGAGAAAAGATGGTGTTGAGTATCCGTTCAGGGAGTATCTGGCGGTTGAGGACTATCCTGTTAAAAACCGCCTTGATTTAGACATAGCAATAAGAGAGATATTTGTAACCTACTGTAATAATTATGAATTAAATGATGCAATAAATGCTTTGAGCAGTCGTCAGAAATATCCTGATGCAACATATTATGAAAATAATAAAAAGATAGATATTTATAATGTATCATCCAATGGAGACTTATACATCGACCATGGTAATAAAACGATAAAATACTGCGGCAATGACAAAAAAGGCATATATATCGAGCGTTATCTATTTGGCAATAACTATTCATATCCTGATCCGTTTGTATCAGTATCTGCGGCGAAGCTTCAAAAGATAAGGGAGTATATTAATTCCGGAAATGCTGTTTATCAGAGAAAGGTCATGCAAATGGCTGGAGAGCTTTCTGAGAATGCTCCGAGAATTACACCAGAGCAGGTAAAAAATATAGTAAATTCGACACTTGGTACGTATGCTGATAAAGCAAAAGCTATATATACAGCAAGCGGAGGTGCTCCGGACATAATATCATATTACGGAGACAATGCTGTATATTATCTGGATGATGAGTATAAAAGCTTTGTAATGTGTGCAAGAGTCATTCCGGGAAGTCCTTATTATGGTTCACGTAATCAGATATTATATTTTGATGGGAAAAAGACAGAAGTTTTTTATGATGAATATTCATATGGTATAAGTGTGTACTGATAAAAACGAGGAGCGTTCCGCAAGGGACGCTCCTTTCACATATTAACAAGAAGTCCTTTACAAGAATATAATAAAGCGAGGGAGGGGAGAGCTCCCTCCCGAAATCGGACGGCAGAGCCGTCTTATGGAGGAATCATAATGGCAGTATTTTATAATCAGGCAACACTTTCCTATAACGGAACAGTGACCACTTCTAATATAACTACCGGAGAGATACTTGAAGTTCTTTCCGCATCTAAGAACGCAACTCCGGAGACCTATACTACCGGTGATAACGTAGTGTTCGTGGTAAGCATGGTGAACAGCGGTTCCACAACTCTTAACGGGATAACGCTCACCGATGATCTTGGTACGTATGAAGTAGGTGATCCGGCTGTAACTGTAGTTCCGCTGACTTACGAGGAGGGTACTCTCAGCTACTATGTAAACGGAGTTCTCCAGCCTGCACCGACTGTAATTTCGCTTTCTCCGCTTACAGTTACAGGCATTAGCGTGCCTGCGGACGGCAATGCGGCTATAATTTATTCTGCAACAGCTAATCAGTTCGCACCTCTTGGGGACGGCACTTATGTGATTAATACAGCAGTTCTCAGCGGAGCAGGCATAACAGATGTATCAGCGTCAGAGCAGATAACTCCGGAAAATACACCTTCACTTGAGATAAGCAAGTCTCTTGATCCGGTTGCAGTTGAAGAAAACGGAGCACTGACCTATACCTTTGTGATACGTAATTATGGCAGTGAACCGGCTACAACAGCAGATGACGTTATATTCACAGACACTTTTGATCCGGTATTAAGGAATCTTACTGCAACATTCAACGGTTTACCGTGGACAGCAGGCATAAACTACGCTTATAATGAAGCTACGGGAGAGTTTACAACACTTGCAGGTCAGATAACAGTACCTGCCGCAGTGTTTACACAGGATACAGTCACCGGAATATGGAGCACTCAGCCGGGCGAGAGCATCATAACTATTTCCGGCAATATCTGATAAGCCGCAATTTTTAAAATTTAATTATGAGAAAATGGATATGGGAAATGGGGCAGTTATGCCCCTTTTCTTTTGATGATTTATGGTTTTATAATGAATAATTACAAACTTTTACTTTAAATCCTGAACATTTGTTAAATTCAACACCAAGTATTTTTTAGTGCTTTTACATTTTTTAAAAAAAGCGGCACATTCTACATAATGTGTAATTTTAGCTGAAAAATGCATATTGTAATCCATAAACTCAATGTATAAATCTTTCTGTTTACTGAAAGTTGTACAAAAGATAAACACTTTTGTTGTGGGAATACACGATAATTAAGAACAAATTATTAACATTGTAATTATTGTATTGAATGTTGAGGTCAATGCTGATATAATTGATATATAAAATCAATATGAATATATATGAACTGCTAATTTTAATGTCCGGAGGCTTGGAAATGACGGATAAAGAGCTGAAAAAGCTGAAAAGGGTAGAACTTATTGAAATACTATACTATTTAAAAAAGGAAAACGAAGAACTTAAAGCGGAAAATGATCTGCTGAAAGATAAATTGTTTTCGTTAGCTGATGAGGCTATCGAGTTAAAAAAGAAGCAGACTGCCGTGAGCGAGACTGAAACTCCCGAACCGGCTGACAGTGCTTCTGAGGATAAAAAGAGTAATGACTGATAAAAAAATAATGGATATTCCCTCTTCCGAACAGCTTGGAAGAGAACTGAAAAGGCTAAGGTATAAAAAAAGCTTTTTCCGAAACTTGAAAAGTACTGTCGGAGCACTTATAGTAGTTGCTGCGATAGCAGTTATAGTCTCAACGAGACTTATACCGGTATTCAGAGTTACCGGTTCAAGTATGTCTCCTACATTGACAAATGGAGAGGTCGTGATGTGCATTAGGTCATCACACTATAAGACCGGAGACATAGTTGCTTTCTATTATAATAATAAGGTATTGCTTAAAAGGGTCATCGGAGTTCCCGGGGATAATATACTTATTAAAGACGACGGCACAGTCGTTCTTAATGACGAGGAACTTGATGAACCTTATGTAAGCGGTAAAGCTAAAGGCGAATGCGACATAACAATGCCCTATCAGGTGCCGGAAAACCGACTGTTTGTAATGGGTGACCACAGAGCTGTATCTGTAGACAGCCGTTCAACTTCCGTTGGATGCATAGCGGAGGAAAACGTGCTCGGAAAGGTGGTTCTCAGAGTTTACCCGTTCGATAAATTCGGGAAGCCCTGATAAAGGACAAATCTAATGATGAAAGGAGAGAGCGGTGTGAAAGATCTGCATAGGAAGATCAATGAACTTATACGAAACAGGAAGCAAAACAAAAGATTTATAGCTTGTTTGCTGACTCTCTCTGTTTTAGTTACATTTGTAGTTCCGGTGTCGATGATAGCTCCGGGAGTCAGTATGACAAGACAGAATGCGGGAAGGGTGGACATTTCAAAGATCATCCAGCTTAACCGGAGAGGCGATACAACACCTTTTGTCAGCTCCGCACCTTCAACGCCAATGGCAGGCAGTAATGACTTTGAAGACAAGATACAGAGCATAACGGTAATCAGCGGCGGTCAGAAATATGACGGCTCTCCGTGCATCGTTGATGTTGGAGATGTTGATTCAGCTTTACTAAGTATTACACTTAATTATGAGTATACCGGTGCTCAGCTCGCTGAGTCGGGAATACTTGATAATCATTACGTACACTACAATATCCCGGCAGACCTGAAGATCAATCAGGATTACTTCGGTTCCAGCATGACCGTTATCGATACTTCATGGGAGCAGGGTGCTACTACACCAGCCGGATATTATGCAATATCCAAAGGTGCAGACGGCGGCGGACTTATATCGATATACTTTACCAATGAATACGTCTCTTATTTGAATACCTGTACAAACGGATTCAAAGGAGCGATAAACTTCTCCGGTAACGTAACAAGAGCAGATGATGCTGACGGTGACAAGAACATCGTGATAAGTCAGGTAAATAACGTTGAGCTTGATGTGGATTTTGCTGATGATAAGCTCACGATTTCCAAGGAAGGACAGATCAAGCGTGAAGGTCCGAATAAATATATTCTCTGGACTGTAACTCTTACAGACCCAAGAGGTTATATCGACCTCAGCCAGTATTCACTTACCGATGTTCTGAAAGACAACGGTACAGCTTTAGACTGGTCAACTATAAGCGACATAACGGTTTCACCAGAAGGAAGTGCAACTCATACCGGAAACGGTAACTTCACACTTTCCGGAAGCAATCAGCAGGTAACTATAACTTATAAGCAGAGCAATCTGACAAACGGACATACATATGATAATGATGTAAGTGCTCAGAAGGGTGATGAGACACCTATAACTGCTTCAAAGACAATGACTATTGAGAACAAACTCAATATAAGCAAAACCGGAACACCGGATTATTATGTTGAGGGTGCAGGCACGAACGATAAGATACAGTGGACTATCCACGTTGATAATTACTCGGGCGATAGTCTTAAAGAAGCAGTTGTGGAAGATTCCTCAGCTATACCGGCAGATGCAAAGGTATATTACTTTGATGAGAACTGGCAAAAGCATGAGCTTAATCCAAGTAAATATACGATTAGCGGAAACAGGCTTAGCTTTAGTAATGCTCCTGATATACCGGCTTCACTCGATATAGTTTATATGAAGGATGTTACCTTCGATAATACGGACGGTATGTCGAGCACCGAGCAAACCAACAGTGCGAGCGTAAGTCAGCATATACCGAATCCTCCTACTCCGGCGGATACAGGTGATGTAACAGTAAAATATGAGCATCAGTTCCAGGTAGGAAAATGGTTCGATGACTTCAATTCCGATACGGAAGAGGTAAAATGGAAAATATCTGCTACAGCTAATGCTTATACCGATCAGAATGGTGAACCGAGAGTCGATGCGAACAGTAAGCGAACTCTTGACGGATACACCATTTCCGATCCGGCATTTGTAGGTCTTACAGCAGATCAGATCACATTCAATGCTTTCCGTACCTACAACCGCTGGAGCGATGCAAGTAAGAAATCAGGATATACCGATCAGGAAGAAGACCTTTCTTCATATGTAACTTTATCTAAAGATCCGGCATCTGATACGGTAACTATCCACCTTACTGATCCCACAAAGATAGTAAACAAAATAGAGATGTTCTATACAAAGCCGCTTTCACAAACAACATTTGATACCGGAAATTATGCCGGTTATCAGGCTGGTCAGGAAGTCAAGGTAAGCAATACCGCAGAGGGCTCTTCGCCTGACGGCAGCGTGACTGACGGTGCAGGTGACATCGGAACTCTCAAGATGAGAATAGAAGGCAAGAAATACTATAAAGGAATTTCAGATAATAAGTCTTCAAATGTTGTCGGTATGAACGATACAGACGACAGAGAGCTTAACTGGAACATAAAGCTTGTTAAGGACAACTATATAACCGGCGGCGATAAATTTGAAGATACCATTCTCAGCGATGCAAACGGCGGATTACATTATATAACTCCGCAGCAGGCAGCCGCAATAGAGATATACGGTAATACGGTCGATGATGATAGTACAATGACTCCTCTTGCAAGCAATATGTACACTATCAAGTTCTTTGATGCTTCCGGTAACGAGATAACTGATCTTGCAGCTTCAACAGAAAAGGCTGTTAAGTTTGAGGTCGATTTCACTTCCGACATCGATGCTTCAAAATACCGTTATATATCAGTAAATTATAAGACAGAAGCAGATGTAAGCGGTATACAGAACGGCAGCACTTCACAGTTCTCGAATACACTTAACTTCAATGGTACTCCTAAGGATGTTCCGGGAATGACCTTTGAAAGAAAAGATCCGAATCCTGTTGAAACGATACGTCTCAAATTTACAAAGAGCTGGGACGATAAGAACAATGCCTACGACACACGTCCGGCGAATATTAAAATCAAGATATGGCAGGCTCGTGCAGAAGACGGAGCTGCTCCGGCTGAAACTGATACCGAAAAATGGACTGAGTATAAAGAGTATACTCTTCCGGCAGGTGCAAAGACCGCCGAAGATTGGTTTGAATTGCCAGACGATGTTCCGAAATGGGCAGTTGATGAAAACGGATGCGTTATCGATTACTACTACAGAGTAGAAGAAATCCTTGATGAAGAATCTGGTTATACTGCTACTTATAATAATAAGCTTGTAAATGCGATGACCTATAATCAGTATGACAGCAACCAGAATCTCAAGGTAACTAATAAGACTGAAGTTAAGGGATATGGTAAGTCGAGTATCCGCTTTGATTATGAGGGCGTGCTTGACAGTGTCAACAGTACCGCTGATCTTAATAAAAAGACACTTGATCTTGACGGCAGCGGAACAGCAAAAGATTATTACATATTCCGCTGGCTGCTGAACTTTGATATGGGTTCAGATAAAACAAAACAGATAACGTATATCGATACGCTGCCGGAAGGTGCGATTTATCTTGATGCAGCTAAAGCTCAGTCATTAGGCAGTGATTATGCTCCGGTCATATCGTATGATGATAACCCTACATGGCGAAGGGATTTCCCGATAGGGTATGAATATTACGGTATGAATGATACGTATGAAGTGGACGGAGATACACTTACTCTTACACTTCGTGAGAATACAGTAGCTTTCAGATATTGTATCGCTATACCGGTAGATAAGCTTGATGAGGCACTCGCAAACGGAGTTCTCACTAATAAGATAAGAAAAGAAGATGACACCAAGGATAAGACAGCAACTCTTACTATTATAAACAGCTCGATACCGGATGATCCGATAGTTGATGAAAACGATCATCTCAATAAGAAGTTCAATGCCGGTGTTGCAGGCGGATACCTCAATTATACTCTGGAAGTAAATCCGGATGGAGAGAAGCTTACTAACGATGATTACATCAGTATCACTGATACGCTTACTCTTGGTGAGGGCAGCAGCAAGACGATGAACGATCTGAGACTTGCTCTCGATCATATCGCAGTTTATCCTTATAATGAGGACGGAACTGTTGATAAGACTCATCCGATAACCGATTACAGCTATACGATCGATTACAATTACGCTCCTCGTTCGGGTCTTACAGTATCCGGAAGAAAGCCAGCTTCCAAGGACGGTTCTAATATCGGATTCTATTTGGTAGACGGCTGGAATGCAGGAGATAATGTTACAGTCAATATAAATAAGAATCCTGTGGTGAACGGCGGAGATTCACCGGGAGAAGTGTACTTCTATACCGCATTTGATGCAGCGTCACCGAATTGGTACGCTAATATGGTACAAAGTCAGATCGCTTTACCAGCATTTAACAGTTCTGGTGTAAGTACACTGAGCTTTAAGGTGCCGGAAAACACACAATATATCGTAATTGTTGATAAATCCAAATATAGCTATTACGATAATGAAGAGGGACAACAAAAATATGATGTTAACTATATGCTCGATAATATAGAAGCTTTTTCAACTCCAGAACCGGTACCGGCAGTGCTTAATGTTGAAGTTCCGGATCAGCAGCATCTGTATGTTGAGTATAGATATAGTGTAACAGGTTACAAACCAAATACAGCACCTCCGGGTGAGCAGAGCAATGGCGACCGCATTTATTTCGATAACGTTGCTTCATTTGAAGAAGATAATGCAAGCGGCTGGTCTAAACAGTCCCACAGCGAAATGAATGTAAGCGATTCAAGTGCGAGTGCAGAGGCTATCAAATATCCAAGTATATATAAGGTAGATGTAAACAACTACACTCTTAATACTCTTAGTGCTGTATTCAAGGTAGCAAAATACGATACTGCTTCAGGACAGTGGGTATATGCAAGCAGCGTAGAATCCATATCCCGTGAAAGCAGATATATAAGAAAATTCATCTTCCCAGAAGAGACTGTCGGATATACTGAGGTCCAGAAGGGCAGTGATGATAAGACCTATCCGGATGCAGCCGCTTCACTGGTATTTGCAGACAGTGATGATGCTTCAACGGCTGACAGAGAAAATGTTCACGATTTCGATCTTGAACAGAAAACACTCTATAAATTCGTGGAAGTACAGGCTCCAACCGATTACTTACAGCCTGATTGGACAAACGGCGGATTCAAGGCGAACAGCGAGTATGTGTTCTATTACTCATACGATGGTTTTAATGGAACACCTCCTGAAGATGCTTTTGATGAAAACGGAATCAGCCGCATCAAACCACTCACTACATACGGCACAGCTAATATACCGAACAGCTGCCGTATACAGCTACAGGCGAAAAAGACTTTCTCCGGCAAGGATATAGATATTCCGGACACAGCTTCTGTAGAGCTTAAACTCTACTACTCCTACAACAGGAACGGAACCGATCTTCAGCCGGTAACTAAGGAATTCCTCGGACTTCCTGCATCGGATACAACATTTAGTAATCCGATAAACGCAACTTATAAAAAGAATCCGGAGAATCCTGATGCGATACTCGACACTGTCGAGTGGACAGGACTCCTGACCGGTAAAAACGGCTCTCCAGTCTACTACTTCGTACAGGAAGAAAGCTATACCGCTAATGGAAAGAAATATACTTTTGATCCGGCAAGCGGAAGATTCAAGCATAATGATGAGATAAGCCCGTTTATTCCGGTATATACCAGAAATGGTACAAATAAGGACGGTACTCAGATAGGCGTAAACAACTCGGAGGGCATTCAGGTCAAGAAGAGCTGGATAAACCTCGACGGAAAAGTAATTGATCCGCCGAAGGAAGTTGGTTCTTCAACAGAATCAATGGCAATAGACTTCGAGGTCTACGGAATAAAGGGTCCATACAGAGTTAAGCTTGATCTTGAAGATCATGTGCTGAACGATGCTAATGAGTATAAACTACAGCTTCCTGTAGAGGTCGGACTTGCAGATGTTGCCGCAGGTTCAATGACCACTTATCTGGAATATACAGAAGGCAAGAAATACCAGCTTGCATATTTCGATAACTTTGAAGTTGCAGAAAAACTCACAGAAGCACAGCAGGCGGCTCTTGACGGCAGATTCCTCGAACCGCAGGTAACAAGAATGATAAGTAATGGTACCGGTGTTCTTGAGATTATCAATACCGATAAGAGACAGACTGCGGTGAATGCTACAGTCGAAAAGATATGGAACGATATGGGTGCCGATCACAGCGGCGATCAGATAAACGTTAAACTCGTACAGTCGCTCAATCAGCTTACAGAAGAGCAGCTTGAGGCAATAGCAGAAGGAACTGCTGTTGAAGGTACATATACAGGTGCTGACATCCAGTCGAACAGAGATGTTAAGGTAGTTGTCAAAGGTGCTTCAAAGGTGTTCACTTTTGATAGCAATATATCTTCGACATCACCGGCGAGCACGATAGCTTCTATAAACCATAGCCTCAACCAGCTTTCAGTGACCGGAAATACAGCCGGTACTGAAACGATCACCCTCGCTTTATCGGACGGAACTGAACAGGAGCTTACAATAACTGTAATTGATCCTGAGGTGCTGCTCGATGAATCGGGTGACTGGGCGGCTTCATGGAACGGACTTCCGTCAGCAAATGACAGCGGCAGTGACTATTACTACTACGCTGTAGAGACAGAGGTTCCGGAAGGCTACATAGTTTCATATGTAAACAGAACATCATCCGGAACATTCAGAACAACTATTACCAATACTCAGCCAACAGAGCTGAAAATTGTAAAGAAATGGTATGATGTTCTCGGAGATGAAATAGTGACAGATCCTGATGATGCTGATTATAATGCCGCTGACCTCAGTAAACTGCCGGATAGTATAACAGTTGAGATCTATCAGCTGCTTGCTTCACAGGCAGGAGGCACAAAGATAGCAATGCCAGCGGATGCTGATATAAATACCGTTGCAATGGGCAGTCCTTACAGGATATGCACTCTTGAAAAAGCGGACGGTTTCAGCAAGATACTGAAGGATCTGCCGAAAACAAACGATCAGAGCGAGGAATATGTATACTACTTCAAAGAGGTCGGCACTCATGTGCTCCACTCCGCAGAAGGGTACTATAACTTGTCTGAACCGGAATACAGGTATATTTCGGAAATAACATATCAGAACAATGGTCTTGTGGCTACTGAAAACGGAACTGTTACTATAAGCAATAAGTTGAAGCCGGCAAAGATCAAGTTCATAAAGACATGGTCCGACGGAAACGAGAACCATGAAGGCGAACAGGTAACGATAAGAGTTTACCGCTCAACAATAGCAGATACCGAAGAAGCTCAGCAGAATCCGCTCATACTTTCACTGGATAAGAATCCGGTAACCATGACAAAGAGCGATACAAGCGGAGTTACGGTAACTGCAAATCAGAAGGTAAAGATAATCTCTGCCGACGGCGAAGATTATGACGATACTCTGATAAATGTGGCAACGGACGGAGTTGCCGGACGTATCCTGACTATTACTCCTACAGGTACGAAAACCGGAACTACTACCATTAAGCTTCAATCAGAGGACGGACAGATAGTTGAACTTACAGTCAATGTTACAGATGATCCGGCATTGGTGCTTACAGCGGATAAGTCAACATTCAAATATGATGAGACTCCGGCTGTGCTGACTGCAACTTATACAGCTCCGGGCGAAGAGCCTGAGGATGTAACAAATAAGAGCAGCATCGGCTATACAAGCAGCAATACTGATGTTATAGAAGTAGCAGCTGACGGAACATTAACGGTCAAGGGCGTAGGTGATGCGACAATAACTGCAACCTATAAGGGCTTGCATGACAGCGTAACACTTACAGTTGAACTTCCGGATACATTTAATGTGATCGGTGAGGATACCGTTAATATGGGAGATACGCTCGATTTAGACGTTGATCCTCCATTCGGTACATTTGAATGGTCGTCAAGTGATGAGACTGTCGCTACAGTTGACGACAATGGTGTTGTAACTCCGGTAGGTGAGGGTACTGCTAATATCACAGCTACTCGAAATGACGGAGAGACTGCATCGAAGGAGATAACTGTAAATGCTTCCAAGAAGATGCCGTTTATATTTGAAACATCAGGAGATCAGGAGATAAGCAGAGGTGAACTGAGCTATACTTACGATCAGGAAACCGGAATAATAACTCTTAATATTCCGGCTGTAGAAGACAGCGGCACAGAATACAGGAAGTATCTTATAAATGCTATCCAGACAAATGATGAACTTAAAGACCTGAAGCCTCTTAAATATGAGGTTTATCCGGAAACCGGACAAAATACTTCGATAGGTATGTCGACAGCCGGTATAGACTGGGCTGAAAAGTATGGCACATTTAATACTGGTAATCCGGCTGTGTTCAGTGCTTCCGGTGCTCAAACGCTAAGCAGTAAGCCGGTGTTGATACAGGTGAATAACGTTCAGGGTCCATATGTAATAAAGATCCATACGAAGGCTAAAACCGAAAATATGGAGCTTGATGATATTGCTGGTCAGGAGGTTTCATTTACTCCGGGAACTAAATATATTATTAATTCTTCATCACCTATAAGTTCAATTTACAGGACAAATGGAGATGATGATAATGTATCCGTTAACGGTAATAGACCTGGTTGGTGGGTAGATGTAAATTACACAGCTGGAAGCACGTCATTTGATCTTACAGTTAAACAAGCTAATCTGCATTGGGGCGAATCAATAACTGTAGAGACGGCTGATGGCAATAAAACGATCATCGCAAAATCTCCACCAGCACCAAGCGGAGCTCCAAGAAGACGCTCGGCATCACCGGATATTGAAAGCGGAATGCTGCTTACAAGATTCAGTGCATCAACACTGAGACTTGGAAAAGCTAAAGCATATGCAGCAACAGCTCCGTCAGAGATACCGGAGATAAGATCGGCAGATACCGGCGAAAAGTCGGTAATGAGCACTCCAAGAAGATCAGCAGGTGAGCCGACATTTGAAGAAGACGGCTACATCGAAAAGACTATAAGCAGCAGTGATAACTGGCAGCTTATTGCAAATGATCTTCCAATGTACAACGTTAAGGCAGACGGATCTGTTGAACCTTACTATTATTGGGTAGAAGAAGTCGGCGGAGCAGACGGCTACAAAGCAAGCTATCTGTTCATCGACGGCGACGAGCATACCGAATATTCAGTAAATGCATCAACAGGAACAATGCCTGAAATAACGATACAAAATACTCCGGATGATACTGGAGTAGAACTTCCCGAAACCGGCGGAAAGGGAATGAACAAAATTTATATGGCAGGAGGTGTTATGATACTTCTTGCTGTCGCCGGATATGTAATGTTTAGGAAACGTGTTAAAAACGTATAACTGACAGCCTGTCTGCTGTCAGCAAACGGCAGACAGGCAAATAAAGATGGATAAGGAGAATTAATTATGAAAAATACAAGAAAATTTTTAGCAATGGCAGCTGCCCTTGCACTTACAGCTTGCACAATGGCTCCAGTAGCTTCATACGCAGTAGACGTAAACGTTAAGATGAATACTTCTTCTGATAATGCAGAGCACACTTACACAGCATATCAGATCTTCACAGGTGAATATGACAATACTGATCCGGAAAACCCAGAGTTCAATATAACCGGTTGGGGTTCAGATGCAACAGCTTTGAAAACAGATGCTGGTTTCCTCGCATTCAAGAAGAGCGAAGCAGGTTCAAAGACTGTAGGTGAGTATATCGCTGCTCTTCCTGCTACAGCAACAGACGCACAGAAAGCAGCAGCTGCTGCTAAGGCACTTGACGGAATCGTAGATGACTCAGCAGATGCTCAGGCACTCGCAGACATTGTTGCTAAGGCAATAACGTCCGGCGGAACAGCTATCCAGGAAGCAGGTACAGATCTTGCTGAGGGTTATTATCTCATCAAGGATGCATATACAGTCTCCGATGATTCAAATGATGCGGTTTCAAGATTCATACTTCAGGTATCTTCATCTGATAAGGCTGCAACTGGTCTTTCAGTAGCTACTAAGAAGTCCTATCCTTCAGTAATCAAGAAGGTTCTTGAGAATGTTAAGACTCCTGCTGGCTTTGACGGTACACCGTCAGCTCTTGAGACAGCTTCAATTAACGGTGGAAAATGGAACGATGTAGCTGACTATAACATCGGTGATGCTGTACCATTCAGAGTTTGCGGCTCTATGCCAAGCACACTTAATGATTATGATGCTTACTACTACAAGTTTACTGATACTCTCGGAACACAGTTTGACCAGCCTCAGGAAGTAACTATTAAAGTTGGAGAGGATGGTACTACACTTACAGCAAGCAATCCTGTTGACGGTGTTTACACAGTAACAGGTGATACCGGAACAAACTGCCGTGTTAAGTGGGATTCTGAAAAGAATCAGATCTTAGTAACATTTGAGGATATAAAGGCTTATGCAGGTGTTGACGCAAATACTATCGTAACTGTAGAGTACACAGCTAAGCTTAATAGTACAGCTATTATTGGTATCCCAGGACAGGAGAACAAGGTTGACCTTACATACTCAAACAATCCGAATTGGGAATATACTCCTAACACAAACGATGAAAAAGAGGACGTTCCAAAGGATGACAATGGTACACCAGAAGATGAAACTGATGATAAGGAGAAGACAGACAAGACTCCTGAGGATAAGGTAATCGTATTCACATACGAGATCGATGTTACCAAGATAGACGGTACTACTAAGGATAAACTTAAAGATGCTGAATTCGAGCTCAAGAGCGGTACAACTAAGATAAAGTTCATTGATAACAATAACGGTACATATACAGTTGCTGACCAGTCACTTACATCCGGCGTTACAACAACTGTTAAGTCTGGTGCAGACGGTGTATTCAAGTTTATCGGTCTTGATGACGGAACATACATCCTCACAGAGACTAAGGCTCCTGAGGGATATAAGCTCCCTGCTGATCCTGACGTAGAGTTAGTGCTTAGTGCAGAGACAGCTAACGATCAGGCTTGGAGCGGGGATCCAGAAGATGCTCTTACTGATCTTGCTTTGAATAATGTATCTGTAGAAGATACAACAGATTTCGATGTTGCAAAGATCGATGTTGAGAACAACAAGGGAACATCACTCCCGACAACCGGTGGCATGGGTACTACACTGTTCGTACTCGGCGGCGGCTGTGCAGCTGGTCTCGCAGGTATCTACCTCGTTTCCAGAAAGAGATCTAAGGACGAAAACGCTGACTGATCTTAATAAATAACGGACATAAGTCCGAAAGATGACCTGAAACGCCTCCGCATCTGCGGAGGCCATCAGGGAGAGACTAACAAGGAGAAGATGATGAAGAAAAAGCGTGAAACACTTATTACAGTTATTCTGATTTTCATTTTCCTTGCAGGCCTCTCCGTGATGCTTTATCCGACAGTGAGCAACTGGTGGAATCAGCGGATACAAATGAAAGCAATAGTCGAATATAAAGAGACCGTGGCACAGCTCGATGAAAAAGAGATAGATGCCAGAATTGCCGAAGCAAGGGAATATAACCGCAAACTCGCAATGCTAAGTGCTCCGTTCAGAAATTACGATCAGATAGAGGGCTATGATGATATACTTGATATATCAGGCACAGGCATCATGGGATATATAACTATCCCATGCATACGTGTAGAGCTTCCGATATATCACGGTACGGACGAAGGTGTATTGCAGATAGCTGCCGGACATATAAAGGGTTCTTCATTCCCCGTTGGCGGAGCGTCAACACATTCGGTAATATCCGGTCACCGTGGACTTCCCTCTGCAAAGCTGTTTTCTGACCTTGATGATATGGTCGAGGGCGATATTTTCACGGTTAATGTACTCAACGAGGTGCTGACCTATGAGGTCGAGAAGATAATCAAGATACTTCCCGATCAGACAGAGGAGCTTGCGATCATACCTCAGGAAGATTACATGACTCTTATGACCTGTACCCCATATGGAGTAAATACCCACAGACTTCTCATAAGGGCTCACAGGATCGACAATTTCGATCAGGGCCGCAGAGTGAAAGTGCCTGCTGATGCATTACAGGTCGACAGAATGACAATAATGCCATTAATATTAGTACCGCTCATAGCTGCATTGGTTATCTATTGGATGATAACCGGAAAACGCAGAAAAGACCGGTATATAGACAAATATACGATAGAAGAAATACAATTGCCAAAGGACGGTGAGTGATATGAAGGCTGCAAAAAAGCGAATATTTTCAGTGATAGCTGCAATAGGCTCGATAGTGCTTATGCTTACGGCTGTTTTATCATGGAACTGTGCTTATGCTGAAGATGCTCCGAGCCTGACTCTTATATGCCGCAGGGATGATACCATTCTTATAGGTATGGAATGGAGTATATACAGGGTCGGAAAGATGCAGGGCAAGGAACTTGTGCTTGAAGGAGATTTTGCAAACTATTCCGTGAGCCTCGGTGAGCTGACTGCTGATGAGAACACAAAGGCTGCAAAGACACTCGAAAGCTATGCGGTCGCTGACAATATCCCGATACTGAAAACCGGAAAGACTGACAGCAAAGGCGAGCTAAAGTTCAACGACCTCGAAACAGGCGTTTACCTTGCTGCAGGAAAAGAACTTATCAGCGGTGATGTGCTGTATGTTCCTTCAACATTCCTTATCAACATTGCTGAGGAAAATGCCGAGCTTAGTTACGATGCTTATCCTAAGTTCATAATGCGTTCAACTAATGATTTTTACAATAAATATGCAGTCAAGAAGGTATGGAAGGGCGATGAGTCTGACCTCTCCGACAGACCTGTTGAGATAGATGTTGAAATTTATTGCGACGGCAGTCTGTATGATACCATAAAGCTTAACAGCGAGAATGACTGGCAGTATTCATGGCTATCAGAAAAAGACAAGAAGAACTGGAGCGTCGTTGAACGCAATATCCCATCTGCTTACACTGTAGCTATCGACCATAATGAAACACAGTTCATTATTGAGAATACTTACAAGAAATCAACAACTCCACCTGTTACAACAACTGTTTCCAAAGAGAAGATACCTCAGACCGGACAGCTGTGGTGGCCTGTGATACCAATGGTTGGCGGCGGAGTGGTCATGATAGGCATAGGTGCCTTCCTCAGACCAAAAAAGGATGAAGAATGAAAAATAAAATATGGAAATTATTTGTAATTGCTGGAACAATGCTGATATTATCGGCATTGTTCCTTTGCTTGTATAATGTGTGGGATTCCCGAAGAGCCGGCAAACGTGCGGAGGATATTCTGGTCCAGCTTAAAGACGAGATACCGGAGACTCATGAGTATACTCAGGAGCCAGCTTTAACTCCGCCGGACGGCGAGGAAGACCTATTTGAGCAGTACAGCAATGAAACTGATGAAGTTAAGACGATAAGCATTGACGACAGATATTACTGCGGATATATCATGATACCTAAGCTCGGTACAGAACTTCCTGTTATGGACGGCTGGAGCTATGAGGGACTTAAATACTCACCCTGCCGTTACAGCGGCTCGGTGCAGGATGATGATATAGTCATAGCAGCACATAACTACAGTAGCCATTTCGGAAATATCCGTGACCTCGTTCAGGACGACGAAGTGGACTTTATCGACTGCTCCGGAACTGTTCACCGCTATGAAGTAATATACTCAGAGGAGATAGACGGCTATAATGTTGAACAGATGCTCCGCCGTCAGGACGGTGAGTGGGATATGACGCTGTTTACCTGTACTCTCAGCGGACAGAGCAGAGTGACAGTCAGGCTCGAAAGGATAAAGGAAAAGGAGGATTGAGATGAAAAAACTGATATGTATATGTACAGCAGCAGTGCTTGCAGTCAGTGCAGGCTGTGCCAAGAAGTCGGAAAAAGCATCTTCGCCTCTTATGGGACTTGGCTGGTATGATAAGTCGGATGAAGTCCGTGAAAAGCTGAGCGAAAAAAAGCTCGTAAAGGAACGAAATGTCAACATCTACGATGCAGAACAGCTGATGCTGGACTATTCCGGTGTCGATCTTCTTGATGTAAACTGCGATCTTTCACTTTGCTTTGTAAGTGACGGACTTATAGGTCTGAATTACCACGACCTCGACCACGGCAGGAACTATATGGAGTGGAAAAATAAGCTGGAGGATATTTACAGCTCTCCGACAGAGGAGGGCGGCGGTATAGCGGTATGGTACGACGACCCGCTCGGCAGAGACACGGTCGTATACCTTTTCAATCTTGAAGAGGGCATACAGGTGTCGTTTTACACTACAGCGGCAACTCCGGATAATTCCTATGAGCGTCCGAGGGACTATGTTCCGTCGCCGGAAGTAAGGTCGCCTGTAGTGCCGATAATATCTGACGGCGAGACCTTTATCGAGCCTACAAAAAAAGAAGCTCCGACAGAAGCAACTGAAAATACAGTACAGACCGAAGCTGATATTCCTCAGTATCAAACGGAATATGTGCCTGTGGAGCAAGATGTTCCACCGGAAGATGATGAAGAAACTCCGGAGACAGACGAAAACAATGAAATTACAGATGATTCCCCAGCCGTTACGAGAGTCGTGACCAAACCCGTAAAAACCAACGACCGCAAAACTACCGTCACTACTTCCAAACCACGCACCCCAGTCTCTACAACAGCGGTTTCAAATACTGTTACCGAAGCGAATACCACGGTAACTTCAACAGCTGTGACTACAACTGTCCCGTATGTTGACAGGACTAATGACTTTAAACTCAACGGACTTGAATTCTACAGCAGTCCGTCAGTTGAGAGAAAGAAAATGTCCGGCTATACAAAGCGTTATGAGTACCGAACAGAGGAAAGGGGTCAGCCTTGGCAGATAATAATGGAGTACGGCAGCGTGAAATACTGCGGTAAATTCTGCGATATAGTACTTTGCTTCACAAGCCGTGGACTTGTCGGCATCAACTACTTTGACGATAAGAGCAGCAATTATAATTTCTGGGTGAATAAGCTGACGGAGATATACGGAACTCCTTCCGAGACCGAGGGCAGCTATGCTGTATGGGATAATGCTCCGGTCGGCAAGGGAACTGAGATCTACGTTTTCGCTATGGAGGACGGTGTCCAAATATCGTTCTTCGCAGACGATACGGGCTCGGAAATGTCGTGAATATAAAAATAAATCACCATAGGAAATGTCCTATGGTGATTTTGATTTACCCCATTACTCAGGAATCACATTAATACTCCCGTAATGTGCAGATAGAGAGTTTCAGCCGTTTATCAGCTCTTTCTTCATTAAAAGAAGATCGAATGAATCAAGCATACTGTCGTTATTTAGGTCTGCATTCTGCCACTTTTTTAACTCATTATTAGCTTCTTTTAATAGCCATTTCTGAAAAACTACTACATCAGATATATTAAATTTACCGTCGTCGTTGCAGTCGCCGTTTCCAATAACAGTTATCCAAACTCCATCACAACAAGCATAGCCTTCGGAATTCCTTCCTTCTGTAATTACACAGTAAGTTCCTGGAGTATCAAAAGAATATTGGATTTTGCCAGAAGTATTGTTAACGACTAAAGATTCATATCTTTTTCTATTTTTATCGATAGCAACACCTGCTGCATCAAATGCATAATCTATAGAGTATTCAAAAATTATAGGTTCACCGACCATAACATTTGTTTTTGAAGCAGAAATTGAAATGTTTTGAGGCAATGTTGGTTCAACAACAGTTATCCAAACTCCATCACAACAAGCATAGCCTTCTGAATTCCTACCTTCTGTAATTACGCAATAAGTTCCTGGAGTATCAAAAGAATATTGGATTTTGCCAGATGTATTACTAACTTCTAAAGAAGCATATCTTTTTCTGTCTTTATCGATAGCAACACCTGCTGCATCAAAGGCGTAGTTTATAGAATATTCAAAAATTACAGGTTCACCAATCATTACATTTGTTTTTGAAGCAGTGATTGAAATGTTTTGAGGTAAAGTTGATTCAACAACAGTTATCCATATTCCGTCACAACAAGCATAACCCTTTGGATTACTTCCCTCAGTAATTATACAATATGTTCCTGCCTCAGAAAAATTATAACTTATTTTTCCAGAAGTATTAGTTACTGGGATAGAGTCATATCTTTTACCATTCTTATCTATACCAATTCCTTTTAATTCAGCATTCTCTATTGTATATTCAAAATCTAATGTGTTTCCTACCATTGTAACTAAATTATTGGATTTTATAGTAATATTTTGAGGAACATCATTGTAATATTTTAAAGCATTACCTGAATTGGTATAACAGTATTGATAACCGTTTTCATCAAGTAATCTCCATACAGTTGCACCCATAGAAATCGGATATTGTAAAGTTACAGATGAGGCGGGATCAATTATAAAAAAATTATTTTCATTTAAATTGTTATAATTAGAGCCTGCTGTGTATCCAACTATAGCTATCCAATGTTCATTTGCATAATTTTTTTGAAAATTATATACGTGGACTATAAAAGGTCTCCCGGCATTTATTGAATCGTATGCATTTTGATATAGATTAAGTTCTGAATAAGAATACCCCTTATTGTAATTTCCGTTTTTCCACATACAAAAAGCATTATTTTCGCCTAAGCTGCCATTATTAGCGTCATATTCAGTCCATGAATGTGCATATCCATCAAGAATGGTTCTACAATATGCCATTGCATAACAAGCACAGGCTTGTCCATCAGGATTTTGAGTTCCTACCTTTTTTATTTCGTTTATATTAATTTGTAGCAATATATCTTGTGCTGCGTTTCCGTTGATTTTATTTTTTGAAATATAGAAAGAATTTGATATAAAAATTAGGACTATTGATGCCAATAGAGCGATAATAGTTTTTTTCATAATACATTCCTCCTAAAATTTTATAGAAGATAAATAACTTCTATAATTATTATACATCTATAGTTGGTGTTTGTCAATATCTATAGATGATTTTTTATTTCTATAGTAGAGGTTATACTATTACTAAAGAGGTGAAATATTATGGAGTATCCATACGCAGAAACAGGCAAAAGAATCTGGCAATTAAGAAAAAAACAAGGGCTTACGAGGGAAAGGCTTGCAGAAATGGCTGATATTTCAGTCCAATTTCTTGCGGACATTGAAAAAGGCAGAAAAAATATGACTGTTACAACTCTGCGTAAATTAGCCTCATCATTATTGGTAACAACAGATTATATTGTAAATGGCGAAAATAGCCAAGGCTCTGAAACGGAAAAAGAACTCATTGAACTATGCAAGTCATTATCCTCAGAGCAACAAATGTATGCATCAAAATTACTCCGTATTTTTATTGAAGCCACTGAAAAATAAATTTGCACATAAAAAATCACCTCAGAATACTTTGAGGTGATTTTTTTATAATTATGAACTAAAAACTAATTATTTCGCAGAATCTTTAGGGTCAAGAGAAGCAATGGAGTGGATGAGGTACTTCTGGATCTGGAGGGCGTCTTGGTTGGTGAGACCGCTGCCGTTCTCATAAACATCGGCATTGAGAGCACCTTCTGAAGTGATATGGTTATCGTCATCGCCGTCCTCGCCGTAAGCATCAGCGTTAGCGATAGCCTGCATAACGAGAACGGAGTCATTCATTTTGACCTCGCCGCTGCAATTAGCATCGCCCCATATTCTGTCCTTATCTGGCTCTGTAGTACCTGTAGGCGGCTCAGTTCCGCCGTCGGAGAGGTATCCAACAACGATACCGCATCCTACAGTTGACATATAGACTTTGCCGAACTCGTCCATATCGCCTACGAGGAAGTTACCGTTTCCGGTACCGCCATAGAGGTGGTCGGTGTTGATGCATACCCAGCTCTTACCGCCGTCTGTAGAGCGATAGATGCCCTCAGGGTCAGTATCAGCAGGTTTGCCGTAGAAATAGATAGTATTGATTCCGCCCTTCTTCTCAGGAGCACCGTAACCTACAGTCTTACAGTAGCTTACGTTGTCGAGCTTCTTGGAGGTTACCTTACCGTCCTTGATAACGACATCGTACATACCGTACCAGCCGCCGCCGAGTATAAGGTGACCTTTTTCGAGGTAGCCTATACGACCTGCACTGTCGCACTGGTCATACATACATATATCAGTAGAAGTGAAGGTCTTACCGCCGTCTGTGCTGACGCAGAGCTTATACTGAGCATCAGAAGCGTCCGGTTCGTCCTTAGAATAGAACCATGAGGAGTTATAATATGTAGCATAAGCATATACTGTGTTCGGGTCATCAGGCTCTATGAGGAGCATAGTTGGCTTAGAGCCGTACTGTGAAGGGATTCCCTGACAAGCAGTCCAAGTCTTGCCCCAGTCGTCGCTGTATGACACAACTCCGTCGTTCTTACCTGTGTTGAAGATACGGTAAGTTGACTTGTTTATCTGAGAGATAGCGAGTTTTCCGCCTTTAGTTGAAGGAGCAAAGGCAGTCCATGACTTACCTCTGTCGGTAGTGTAGTAACCGCCGCCGTTGTCACCCTCTGCGAGTCTTGCCCAAACGTCGGTATTCTGAGGACAAACAGCAATTGCAGAAGTTGAGCCCATATTAGGCTGATACTGAAGACCGATCTTATCCATTTTTTCATGTACAAAACCGTCATAATCACCTATAGCGGAGAGATCGAGACCATCAGCTGTACTTGCAAAATCAAGAGCAACAACTTCCTCAATTCCGTCTGGATGGAAGGTATATGTAGGAACTTTATCGAGGTCTGTATCTGTGCTCCAGAGGTTTGTACAGATGAAGACACCGTTACCGGATGTAATGAACATTCTGTTATTATCACGAGGGTCGGTAACAACAGTACCGGACCAGTGGATAGCCTTATCTCTTATCCAGTCATATCCGCCGTCTTGCAGATAGTTAGCAACGAGGTGTCTATTTCCCCAATCTCCAGCCTGTTTTCCGGGAGTGATATTCTCCCAAGTTTTACCGCCGTCGAAAGAACGATAATACTGGTCGCCCCAAGTAGCACCGTGTTCGTCAGTCCATTCCTGCCAGAGCTGATCTTCCCATTTACCGCAGCTTCCTGTGATAAGGTGATCCGGATTTGTAGGGTCAGCCCAGATCGAGCCGAGACCGGTACTGCTTGCAAAGATCTGAGTAACAGTATTTGTCTTAGGAGAATAGCGGTATCCGCCGCCGGAAGCTCCGCCGAAAGCAAGACCTGCTATATAGGAGATCAGAAGATCGCCGTTGGCATCTTTATTTATACGTGAAGGGTAAACATCTGTAGGAAGGTCTTTGCTGAGGAGAGTGAACTCATCGTCTTTTGTGCTTGCAACGTGAACGTTTCCAACGCCTTTTGCAGATGTAGCAACATAAACTTTTCCGTCGAGTATCTGTATTGCAGCAACGCCATTCTGGTGGTTGTACTCATCAGCAGTTATAGAACGAGCATAAGTCTCTGTCCAAGTAGGCCACTTAGTGGTTTTGCCGAAAAGTCCGAGAGAGTCGTAACCGAGAACCGGTTCCCATGTTTCGCCGCCGTCAGTAGATTTGATAAGAGCAGACTTTGACTTATCATCGCTCATAACGTCACCGCCGGCATAAATTACCTTCGGGTTATCAGGGTCAACAGCGATAGACTCGCCGCACTGACGGCCGTCACCGTTACCCATTACTTTAATAAGATTTGTAACATTTATCTCTTTGAATGTCTTACCGCCGTCAGTTGTCTTGAAAATAACAGTTTTCTCTGCTGAGAAGTAAGCACATCCGCAGAGGAAGTAAACAGTATTATCGTCAGTAGGGTCGATAGCCATAGCATCGACGCTGAGGAGACCTCTGTCAGCTTCATTGATAAATTCCAGAAGCTGTTCCCAGCTTTCTGTTTCGTAGTTATACTTGTAAGCACCGCCAACGTCGGTACGTGCATACATTTCCTTTTTACCTGTAACGATACCGGAAACGAAACCGCCGCCGCCTATTTTAAGGGTGCCCCAAGTCATGTCAGATGTGATGTCTTTAACTGCTGCTGAAGCGGTATAATTTTTGCCTATAAAAGAATTTGAGTATGGTGCAATGAAGCCTGCACTCATAGCGACAGCAAAAAGACCCGCCATAGCCTTTTTGTATAATTTCATGTTTTAGTCCTCCCATTTTATATTTTCGTTAAGTCCGTCAGATCGCCCAATTCTGTGGACTTACTATGCTTTTGCACGTTAATTCTAACATAATTTCAGTACAATGTCAATAGAATTTTCTTTAATTTACAGCCAATATCCGTAAAAAGCATTATAGTTCATAAAAAACAGCTTACTGCATATAAACAAAAATATCCTGTGCAAAAGATTATTGTGCACAGGATATTTTATACTATATGAAATTTTGATATAAAATTATACAGAGTTGAAACTCAATCTATAGTGGAGAAACGACTCTCGAATTCTTCGTCGGACTCTGTTTTTTCAGTTCCGTACAGTCGGGTTATGACTACTATGTAATCGTTGATGCAGGCTGTATAATAAATCCCAGCCGCCAAAAAGCTCTGGTCGTCTATGTAATCTTTTAGTCCTTTCAGCGTTCCTTCATCTTTTACTCCAGTCGCTTTTGTAGTGACTTTGAGAAATTCTGTGTCTCCGAGAGTTATCTTTTCGCCTTCGCTGAGCTCGAACGAAAAATAATCGTCCGAAGCTATTTTATTCTTCACCCAGTCCATAGGCTCGCCGGAATATTTTTCTACATCTACCGTGAAAAGTCCGCCCGCTTCAGCGTGAGCGTTCAGGTCCCTGTTTTCAATGTCATTGTCTATGCCAAGTTCCTCAAGTTTTTTCCAGCTATCACTGTTGAGGTCGGCATATATCCATGTGTCACCGCCGTCAAACTTGAAGCCTGCAAGCTCGTTATAGTAGATGCTTCCCTCGATTTTTCGCTGTATCGGCTCAATGTCTTTTTTCTCGGACGATGATGAGTTTTTCTTCGAGCAGCCAGATGTGCTGCACAGCAATACTGTGGTCATGATAAATAAAATGATACGTTTCATACTTCCTCCTGAAAACAAAAAGGACAGACTCCGGAAAGCCTGTCCTTTGTTATCAAATAGCTTAGCCCATTACAACTTCAACTTCGTGAACTCCGCCGTTGTTTACTGGGATAACATTTCCGTCAACAGCCTTGCCGTCAACAGTCATGGACTTAACACCCTTGCAAACGTGGTCTGGGTTCTTGACAGTGATATTGTATGTAGCACCACGGAACTTACGTGTAGCAGTGAAGCCGTCCCACTCATGAGGAATGGAAGGATCAACTTTAAGTCCGTCGAATACCGGCTGTACACCGATGATGTACTGGGAAATAGCAACCATATTCCAAGCAGCAGTACCTGTGAGCCATGAGTTCTTGCCCTGACCGAAGTTCTTTGCGTCTTTACCGCCGATCATCTGACCGTATACATAAGGCTCTGTCTTGTGAATATCGGAAGTTTCCTCAGTGAAAGCAGGAGCTATCTTGCTGTAGTACTCGAATGCCTTGTCACCTCTGCCTGCATAAGCCTCAGCACAGATGATCCAAGCATTGTTGTGTGTGAAGATACCAGCGTTTTCCTTGTATCCGCCCGGATATGTGGAAATTTCACCGTACTGTACATAGTACTTTGTGAATGCAGGGTTATTGAGAACGAGACCGAACTCACAGTTGAGGTACTTATCGATAGAATTGAGAGTCTTGATGTCTGCACCCTGATCCTTACCGATCTCTGACATAACTGCGAAGCCCTGTGGCTCGATGAAGATCTTACCTTCCTCGCACTCCTTGGAGCCCATCTTCTCACCGTTAGCGTCATAAGCTCTGATGAACCAGTCGCCGTCGAATGCGGACTTCATAACATTGTCCTTCATCTTGTCGATCTCAGCCTGAGCCTTAGCAGCTTCGTCAGCTTTTCCGAGATGCTCTAAGATACCTACGAAAGCAGGACCTGTGTATGTAAAGAGTGTAGCAACGAAGGCAGACTCAGCTATCTTGGAGTAACCGCCCTCAGCTGCAAACTTAGGATTGGTGTATGTCTGGAAGGACTCGCCAGGTGTATCAGAGAAGCATGAAAGGTTGATACAATCGTTCCAGTCAGCTCTCATTGCGAGCGGGAGACCGTGAGGTCCGAGGTTATTTACGATATGATAGAATGAAACATTGAGATGTTCGAGCATTGTGTGCTTGCCGTTCGGATCATCATCGAAAGGAACGTCAGCATCCAAGATGCCCCAGTCGCCTGTCTCCTTGATGTAAGAAGCGACAGAAAGGATCATCCAGAGCGGATCATCAGAGAAGTCGCCGCCGATGTCTGCGTTACCCTTCTTTGTAAGAGGCTGATACTGGTGGTAGCATCCGCCGTCTGAAAGCTGAGTAGAAGCGATGTCGATAAGTCTTTCTCTTGCACGCTCAGGGATCTGGTGAACGAATCCGAGAATATCCTGGTTAGAGTCACGGAAGCCCATACCTCTGCCGATACCGCTCTCGAAGTAAGAAGCAGAACGTGAGAGGTTGAAAGTGACCATACACTGATACTGGTTCCAGATGTTTACCATTCTGTTTACCTTGTCATCAGGTGTGTTTACCTTGAAGATAGAAAGGAGGTCATTCCATGTGCTGCGGAGTTCTTCAAGACCTGCTGCGACCTTCTCAGGAGTGTTGTACTTCTCGATCATTGCATAAGCCTTTTCCTTGTTGAGTACCCATGCCTCTCTTGTAAGGAGGTTAGCCGGCTTTTCAGCAGCAAACTTCTTGTCCTGAGGATTCTCAGCATAGCCGAGGATGTAGATGAGTGTCTTTGACTCGCCAGGAGCAAGAGTTACCTTCTTGTAGTGAGAAGCTACAGGTGACCAACCGTCTGCAAAAGAGTTTGAAGGCTTGTCAGCCTTGACTGTCTCAGGGTTGTCCCAGCCGTTATAGATGCTTCCGAGGAATGCATCACGGTCTGTATCATAGCCGTCTATCTCGTCGTTTACAGTATAGAAAGCGTAGTGATTACGTCT
>JAFRXL010000009.1 GCA_017441505.1 Ruminococcus sp. | reverse complement strand
CGCACCGCTTCTCTTAGCTGCTTCAACGATCTTAGCTGCTGCAATATCAACAGTAGCGTGATCGTAACCCTTGATCTTGAATCTGATCTTTTCGTTGACTGCCATTATTTTCGCCTCCTTGAAGAATTTTACGGGGACGCAAATACGGGATTCACACGCAGCCGTGTGTTTCATGCTTCATCTGAATAAAAAAACTCGAAAAACGGTTATGTTTTCCGAGTGAACACGCATATTGAGCACAAAAAGGGCATAGTAACGCACATACGCAAGCTGTGCATACTAAAAAACCACAAACTGTGTTCGCTATCCCGATCGCCCGGTTTAAAATCGGACATACTCCACGGAAATTACCTGCCATACCGGCAGCAACCTTCCGTTTCAACGCATATCTTATTGCAGTCAGTGCACGTTTGGTGCACTCAACAGATACTATTTTACCATATATTTCGTCAGATTGCAATAGGCAAAGAGCAAAAGTTTGTGGATTATTTTGTAAATTTTTAATGAACGATAATTTTCTTTTAACTATATATCGTTTCCACTCATCATTACCAGAACATTCCGACTTGCTATACTATATATAATAGTATAGCCGAGAATGCTTCGTCTGTCAAGCAGGGACGCAGTCCCTGCCTTGACAATGGTGCAGAGCCACGCAAATAAAAACAAAGTCATCACCGGATAAAGATTTACCTGCGTATGCGAAAGCAAATGTCCCTACTCGCAGAGAGTAACGAGCGAAGCGAGTGGGAACGTGGAATGGGTGCAGGGATGTTATCCCTGCCGTGTGGGAACGTGAAATGGGTGCAGGGATGTTATCCCTGCTGAGTGGGAGCGTGACTGGGTGCAGCGTCACGGCAATTTAAACTAAATATTACCAGATACAGACTTACCTGCGTATGCGAAAGCAGATGTCCCTACTCGCAGAGAGTAACGAGCGAAGCAAGTGAGAGCGTGGCTGGGTGCAGCGTCACGCTGCCTGCCTTGACAAGGGAGAGCATATTTGATATACTTATTAATAAGCGAAAAATGCAGTAACGGCAACATCACACATTTATTGGAAAGGCGGATAAATTGTGGAGTTAAAAAATATATGCCGCCGTTTAGCGGCTGGGATAATATCCTGCATTATCCTCTCCGGCACAACCTTACAAGTCCGGGCAGAGGAAACTACTGAACGTGAATATAAAGCCTCTCCTGCCGTTCTTGAAGCTATGGAGAAGGACTACTATACTATCGAACCGGTCGATACCGATATACTCTCTTACAGCGATTATTACGACATCCATTCAGGTGACAAACGTCCGGATAACGAAATTCTGGTCAACGCAGCAGACTTCACCTCCTGTGACGGAGATCTTACTGTCGGCTCTCATTCCGCAAACGGGGTCACAAAAAATAATGTTCTCCTATGGGAAAGTCAGGACGGTAAGGTCACATACGATATAGAAGTCGCTGAGACCGGCATTTATTGCCTCGATGTCTCATACTGCGGACTTGACACCGGAAGCTCCGCTATAGAGCTTTCTATGTCTGTCGACGGCAGACTTCCCTATGATACGGCTTCACGTATCACTCTGAACAGAGTATGGGTCAACGAAAGGGATATTTACAAGGACCAGCGTGGAAATCAGGTGCGTCCGCCGCAGATACAGAAAGAAATGTGGCAGACCGGCTGGGTCGGGGACGTGGACGGCCTTTTCAATGAGCCGCTGTTCTTCTACCTCGAAAAGGGAGCTCACGAAATCGCTTTTTCATCGGAAAAAGCTCAGTTTGCTCTGGAGTATTTCCGATTCGCATCCCCTGACGAAGTCCCGACTTACAGCGAGTACCTTTCTTCTATGAACGTTTCCGTGAGCGTCGAGGGAACTCCGTCAAGACTTTTCCGTGTCGAGGGAGAGAACGCCGCATATAAGTCCGACCAGACCTTGTACCCTACCTACGACAATACAAACTACCTCGTTTCACCCTCTGACCCACGAAAGGTAGTCTACAATACTATCGGCAGCGGAAACTGGCAGAAATCTACGCAGTCCGTGACGTGGGACATCCCGAAGGAACTCATCGGCAACGACGGCTGGTACAGGATAGGTATAAAATCACGTCAGAAGCAGATGAGAGGATTCTACTCCAACAGAAGGATATACATAGACGGCAAAGTCCCCTGCCGTGAGCTTGAACAGGTCAGTTTCTTTTACGATAAAAACTGGGACGTTGTCTGTCCTGAGAGCGATGACGGCGATGTGTACGTCTACCTCGATGCAAGCTCTGACCACACTATCACCCTTGAAGCCGTACCCGGCGAGATAGGCGATTCTATCCGCAAGCTTGAAGGTGTCGTCACCGACCTGAACACATATTACCGCAAGGTGCTCATGCTGACAGGTCCTGCTCCCGACCAGTATACGGATTACTACGTCCACGAAAAAATACCGGAGCTTGTGGGCGAATTCGACAGGCTCTCCGGTGAGCTCAAAAACATACAGGATGAGATAGAAGACCTCTCCGGAAGTGCCGGCTCAGAAGCTGCAGCTCTGCGGAATATGACTGTCATACTCGATAAGTGCGTGGACAAGCCGCTGAAAATTCCGGCTTACCTCGCTCAGATAAAGGACAATATCACCGCTATATCCGCTTGGATGCGAGACTACCGTGACCAGCCGCTCGAAGTCGACTACATCGAATTTGCTTCCTCTGATAGGGAATTCACAAGCTGCAAGAAGAAATTCACTAAGTCCGTGAAGTTCAGCTTTGACGCTTTTATCGGCTCTTTCTTTGAGGACTACACTACCCTCTCCGACGTTACCGGTGAGGACGCTATAACAGTATGGGTAGCTCTCGGACGAGATCAGGCTCAGGCAGTAAAGGAAATGACCGAAAACCAGTTCATGCAGGATACGGGCATACCGGTATCGGTCAACCTCGTTGTGGGCGGAGTTGTCGAGGCTACTCTCGCAGGAAAAGGTCCGGACGTTGCTCTGTTCCTCGGCGGAGAATTTCCCGTGAATCTCGCCTGCCGTGACCTGCTTGTGGATATGAAGCAGTTTGACGACTTCCCCGAAGTCGCCGGACGTTTCCAGCAGTACGCCACTACCCAGTACTCCTATGACGGAGGCTGCTACGGACTTCCCATAAGCCAGTCATTTCCGATGCTGTTCTACAGAACAGACGTACTCACGGAGCTCGGCTACGATCATCCGCCGGAAACGTGGGACGAGCTTATAGATATGCTGCCGGCGATACAGAGAAACTATATGAACGTGGGACTTGTCCTGCCGCCGACTAATATTTCTCCGGCTACAGAATCAGGTCACACCTTTGCTATGCTCCTGCTTCAGCAGGGAGTGAACTACTACAATGACGCTCAGACACGCTCGACTTTCGACTCCTTAGAGGCTGTAAACGCCTTCGAGAAGTGGACAGATTTCTATACCAAATACAGCTTCGTTCAGACCTATGATGCTTACAGCCGCTTCCGTACAGGCGAATACCCTATGGTCATCGCCAACTATACTTTCAGCAATCAGCTTGCTGTAGCTTCTCCGGAAATAAAGGGGCTGTGGGACTTCTGCCCTGTGCCCGGCACTCTCCGTGAGGACGGCACTGTATCTCACGCAGCTAACTCCAACGGTGCAGGAGCTGTTATATTCAAGAAAGTAAGCAATAAGAAAAACGCATGGGAATACGTGAAATGGTTCACTGATACTGAAACTCAGGTGCAGTACGGAACTCAGATAGAGGGACTTCTCGGAAGAATGGGAAGATTCGACACCGCAAACCTTGAAGCTCTCGGACAGCTCCGGTGGTCACATTCAGAGCTTGAACGCCTGAGAGCTCAGCAGGATGAGCTCATGGAAATACCGGTGATACCGTCCTCTTATGCGGTCACAAGAAATATCATGAACGCTTTCCGTGAAACGGTCAACCAGCATGAGAATCCCCGTGATACCCTTATATGGTACAACCGTGACATAAATGACGAAATTACAAGAAAACGTGAGAATCTCGGTCTTAGTACTGATGAATGATGAAAGGAGGTAATGCGTTTGGCACAGATGAACGCTGAAGAAAACATCAGAAAAAGCTCCGGAGCAAAACACAATTCGCTCTGGAAGTCAATAAAGCAGAACAAAGCCTGCTATGCCATGCTTGCCCCCTTTATGATATTCTTCATCGTATTCACCGTGATACCTGTAATAATGTCCCTGCCTATGGGCTTTACGGATTTCAATATAGCTCAGCCGCCGAAATACGTGGGACTTTCAAATTATACTACGCTTTTCCTCTCCGATAAAGTATTCATCCGCTCAATAAGAGTTACTATAGTTTTCGCACTCTTTACAGGTCCGATAAGTTATATACTCTGTTTTCTGCTTGCGTGGCTCATAAACGAGCTTCATCCCAAACTGAAAACTCTGTTCACACTCGTATTCTACATCCCGTCAATGGCAAATGCATACACCGTATGGCAGCTCATTTTCAGCGGCGATATGAACGGTTATATCAACTCTTTCCTGATAAACCTCGGTATAATCAATGCTCCCGTACAGTGGCTCACCGACGGCAGATACGTTCTGGGAGTTACTATAATCGTCCAGCTCTGGATCTCTCTCGGAGCAGGCTTCCTCGCACTCCGTGCAGGCTTCCAGAATATCGACAGAACTATGTACGAAGCCGGTGCTATAGAGGGCATCCGCACACGCTGGCAGGAGCTTATCTATATCGTTATCCCCTCTATGGGACCTCAGCTCATGTTCGCAGCAGTTATGCAGATAGTCGGCTCTTTCACAGCCGGCACAGTCGCTCAGAATCTCGTTGGATTCCCAAGTACCGACTACAAGGCTCATACTATCATGACCCACGCCTACGACTACGGCTGGGTAAGATACGAAATGGGCTACGCCTCAGCTATATGTATGATACTCTTTGTCGTCATGTTCCTGCTGAATAAGCTCATCAGCAAGATGCTGAGCAAATATATGGACTAAGGAGGCGGAATGATGACACAGGTCAATACAGCTAAGCTCAAAGCTTCCAACAGACAGGCTGGCAGAAAAATAGGCGGAACTGTCGCTATATTCATCTTCCTCGCCTTCCTCGGACTTTTCATGGTATTTCCCATATACCTTACTATAATAATGTCCATAAAACCGGTGGAGGAACTGTTTGTATTTCCGCCGAAACTCTACGTCCTCAGACCTACGCTCGACAATTTCAGCGATATGTTCGAGACACTCCACCAGAACCGTGTACCGTTTTCACGATACGTCTTCAACAGCATCTTCGTTACAGCAACAGTAACGATATGCCAGTGCGTATTTGCTTCAATGGCAGCATTCGTGCTCGCAAAGTGCAAATTTCCCGGCAGTAAGCTGATAAACAGCATAATTGTCATAGCTCTCCTCTACCAGAGCAATGTAATATATATCATGCAGTATATGGTCATGACAAAACTCAGGATGATAGACACCTATCTCGCCCTGATACTGCCATCTATCGCTTCTCCTATGGGACTTTTCCTCATGAGACAGTCGATAAGTCAGATACCGGATTCGATGATAGAAGCCGCTAAGGTGGACGGTGCGGGACTTTTCCGCATATGCTGGCAGATAGTCATGCCAAACCAGAAGCCTGCCCTCATGACACTGATTATATTCGCTTTTCAGGCAGCTTGGAATATCCAGACCGGTACTGTAGTTTTTCAGGAACAGTACAAGACCCTGCCGACTGTAGTTACTCAGGCAGCATCCTCCGGAATGGCAAGAGCCGGAGTTGCTATGGCAGCAGCTGTTTTCCTGCTGATACCGCCGATAATCGTATTCATGGCAGCTCAGAAACAGGTCATAGAAACAATGGCTCATTCCGGTATCAAGGAATAGTGAGCAGAGAAAGGATATGAACGTGAAAAAAATATCTAAGCTTTTGCCGCTGGTATTATCGGGACTGCTTTTGTGCGGCACGGCATCCGCTCCGCTCACAGTCTCCGCCGGAGAGCCTTACGATGTGTACAACTACGACAGGTGGGGCGAGGCTATACCCTCACAGGCTGGCTATACCGCCGAAAGAAGCGTTTCCGGTATCGACCTCGGCATAGGTCATATGAAGTCGCCAAGCGATATTTTCTGCGATGCCGACCATAACTTCTACATAACCGACAGCGACAATAACCGCATTATAGTAGTCGACAGCGAATTTACCCGTGTGATAAAGACATACTACGGTTTCAGAATGCCAAACGGTACTGAAACTAAGCTCAGCAAGCCTATGGGGATATATGTGTCTCCGGTGAATGGCTATATGTATGTCGCAGACAATAAGAACTCCCGTGTGCTTATCGCTGACAAGGACGGCAATTTCGTCAGCGAGATAACAAAGCCGGATTCCGAGATATACGGCAGCAGCCGCACATTCCTCCCTCAGAGAGTACTTGCGGATAAAGCCGGAAATGTCTATGTGGTGCTCAACAATATAACCACCGGTGCGGCAATGTTCTCTCCGGACGGCAAGTTCACGGGATTTTACGGTGCGAACCGTGTAGAGCCTACTGCGGAGATAGTCCGCAATTATATATTCAATCTTTTCGCATCCGAGGAGAAAAAAGCTCATAAAGCAAGAAATGTCCCCTCAGGAATAACGAGCTTCGATATTGACGGCGATTTCATTTTCACCTGCTCAGAGTCCGGCACTCAGACCACTGATACCGTCAAGAAGCTCAATGCGGCAGGAAATAACATCTTTGCCAATCTACAGCTTGAATTCGGCGACCGTGTCCCCATGTACGATTCCGCTCAGAATAAGCTCATGAGGACTGCTATCGTCGACATCGATATTGCTGAGGACGGCAATATAAACTGCCTCGACTATACTACCGGCAGAGTCTTTCAGTACGATGAGGACTGCAATCTGCTGTTCATCACAGGTACTAAAGCAAAACAGCTCGGCGGATTTGAAGCTGCGGCAGCTGTGGAGTCCTGCGGAGATTCGCTGTATGTGCTCGATTCAAGCAAGAATACGGTAACAATATTCAAGGAGACTTCCTTTGGCGAGATAGTCCACACAGCAAACAAGCTCTACAACGAGGGACGCTACGAGGAAGCTTTAGAGCCGTGGTACGAGGTGCTGAAACGTGACGGAAACTATCGCCGTGCGAATAAGGGCGTAGCTCTCGCACTGCTCAGAAAAGGCGACTACAAGGGAGCTATGAAGTACGCAAAGCTTGCGGAAGCTCCGAACATTTACAATAAAGCTTTCGAGGGATACCGCAGAGAGTTCCTGAAAGCACATTTTTCACAAATAGCAGCAGCGTTAGCGGCAGTCATCGCACTGCTTTGGATACTCAGCCGCAAGAGGAACAAAAAACGTGCATCAGCCGCAGCTTCAGCGGTAAAACGTCTTGCAGAGGACGAACAAGAACGCAAAAAGAAAGAGGAGGGATGAGCTATGATGGATCTTACACAGAGAGAATGGGTCAGACACGCTGTAACTCATCCTGTCGAAGGCTTCGAGGATATGCGTTGGAAGAAGTCCGGCTCTGTAAAAATCTCCTTTTTCATAGTATTCATGCTGTTTTTAGCTCAGATAGCCAACGGAAGGCTCTTCGGCTTTCAGTTCGGAGTTGTCCATGATAAGACTTTCAGCATCATCCCCTACCTTGTGCAGAGCGTCGTGATATTCGCTGCATGGGTAATCGGAAACTGGGCGGTGTGTACTCTCCTTGACGGCGAGGGCACTATGAAAAACATATGCATATACAGTGCATATTCACTTATTCCTTATATCGCAGAAGTTTTTATAACAGTTCTCATGTCGCACATCCTCATACAGGACGAGTTTGTTTTCATTCAGGCTGTGAGGATAATCGGTGTCGGGTGGACTGTTATACTGCTGTTTTCAGCGATAAGATCGGTACACCAGTACTCATTCGGAAAGACAGTATTTGCAATAGTCCTGACCATAGCGGCTATGCTGATAATGCTTTTCCTGCTGGTACTCTTTATGTCTCTCGTGCAGCAGGTGTGGATATTCGTCTCGACTATCTACACAGAGCTGACCTACAGACTTAGAGTATGACGAAACGGCGGTGATATGATGAAAAACAGAGTTAAACGTTTCCTGCTGTGTCTTGCAGCCGTTTCAAGCTTCTGCGTGACCGTCAATATCCACGCAGAGGACGATAATACCAATTATGATGTTGAGGACGAAGAAGCTCCGGAGGAAGAGGCTTCTTCAAGAACTTTAAAGCGTGAAGAACCGAAGGAAGCTCCGGAGTTCACGGCTGATGACGCAAAAAAACATATGAAAAGTGCCGGTACTGCCGACGGATTTGAGGTCTTTATCAGAGCTAAAGACTACGAAAAAGAGATATGGAAGGCTCACGGTTTCAGCGACGGCAAGAAGCCTGCCCGAAAAGCTGAGCTGACCGACAGGCAAAAGGCTGAAAAGGAAGCTGCTGAGGACGAGATAGACCTCGTGAAGAAAATGGGCGAGGGTGCTCTGATAAATGCTGAGACAGGCAATCCGGAAGCTGAACTGAAAAAGCTCGGAAAGAGCAAGGATGTCCAGACCTACATAAGCGACAAAGGTCGGTTTATCGCAGAGCTTGACGATAAGTCCGGAAAGCTTTTAAGCGTCCGCACCGTTATTTCTGTGCTGGATAGTCCGAATGTTTTTCTCGCTGACGGCGGTGATACTCTGGAGCTGAGAAGCTCCGACAACAAAAAGGTCGACGAGCTGTTTGGCTACTCCCATGATGAGGACGGGAAACGTGTCTACACATCGGAGAAAAACGACTGCTTTGCGTGGGTCACCGACGATATGCAGCATTTCCTGGGTGTTTTCCGCTACGCTGCCGAAAACGAGAACTTCCGTATGCTCGTGGACGACAAGAACGCAAATATAGGTCTGGAAAATAAAAAAACCGGCTATATTTGGTGGTCTGCACCGATAGAAGCTACGCAGGATACCTACGCTACAGACCTGCTCGTGCAGGAGCTTCGTTCGTCTGCTGTGATGAATTACGGTGTTCCGCTGAAATACAGCAAGAACAACACTCTCCGCTCAAATACGACAGACTGCCGGATGAAAGTCAGCGATATTCAAAACGGCATAAAGGTCACATATAACTACGAAAAAGCAGGCTTCAGCTTCCCTGTGGAGTACACTCTCGAAAAGGACTGCCTGAAAGCAAGCCTTAAAGTTGACGACATCAAAGAGAGCGAGTCCGCAAATGTCGCTACTGACATCACCCTGCTGGGAGCTTTCGGAGCTGCCTCCGCAAAAGAGGACGGCTATTTCGTCATCCCTGACGGAAGCGGTGCTCTCGTGAGGTTCAACAACAACCGCACTATGCTCACAAATGCCTATAATCAGAAGGTTTACGGTCCGGACGTAACAGCCGTGCCGACTTCAAAGGGTGCTGTTACCGAGCAGATATACCTTCCGGTCTACGGAATAGTCAAAGAGGACAATGCGATGATGGTAGTTGCCGCAAAGGGCGATACTAATGCGTCATTGTCGGTAAAAGCGTCAAAGCAGTCCAAAACGAGCTACAATATATGCAATTTCAGCTTCACCCTCAGAGGTACGGATACCTGCTATCTTCCGGGAAATAATCATCAGGAGATAACCGTATTTGAAAAGGGCGGCATCAAGTCCGATGATATAGAGCTTAGATACTACCCTATCACAAAGAAAGATGCGGACTATGTGGACGTGGCTGAGTGCTACCGAAACTACCTCATAAACGAACAGGGAGTAAAAGCAAAGACAAGTGCCGGAAGCTCTCCGCTCTATGTCGACTTCTACGGCGGAGCTTTAAAAAAGAAGCCGGTGCTCGGAATTCCTGTGACCATGAAAACTTCATTTACCGATTACAGTCAGGCTGAGGATATACTCCGCCAGCTCAACGACAGCGGAGTTGACGAAATGGTCGTTTCATACAAAAACTGGACAAGTGACGGCATAAAAAATAAGGTCGATACAGACGCTAAACCTTCGTGGACTCTCGGCGGAAAAAAGGACTTCAAAAAACTCGTCAGCTACATGGATGACAACGATATAGAGTTCTATCCGGTGTCAGATGACCGCACTTTCTACTCCGGCAACGGATATTACTCATTTACCGATACAACAGTAAGAATAACCGGAAATTACTCCCGCATAGTCAGCTATGACCGTGCCTACGGTATTCCGGACGGATTCAAGAAAAATATGTCCCTGCTCTCTCCGAACTACTTTAACGATGTATTCGGTGAGGCTGCCGGCAACTACTCGGACGCAGGTCTTGACGGCATCTCTGTCTCTGACCTGACTACGAGACTTTACGGTGACTACGGCAGAAAGAGCGTGTCCCGCTACGATGCCATGAAAAAACTGACTGAGAGCTACGAAAAGCTTGACGATAAACTCGGTAACGGTATGCTTGCGGACGGTGCAAATGCATATGCACTCCCATATGTCAGCCGCATTACCGGAGTTCCCATGACTTCAAGCAGATTCGACGTTTTTGACGAGGATATACCGTTCTATCAGATAGTCATGCACGGACTTATCCCGTACTCTACTGCCGCTGTAAACGGTGACGCAGAGCCTGAGAAAATGCTGCTCATGGCTGCTGCGACCGGAAGTGACCTCAGCTTTGATATGATATATGAGGCTGCAAACGAGCTTAAAGATACAGAGTTCGATATTTATTATTACGCCCACTACAGCAGCTGGATAGATACTGCCGCTGAGGAGTATAAGCTAATATCGCCTATACTCAGCGATGTAAGCGACTCTTTCATAGTCAGCCACAAAAAAGAGGACGGCGGTAATATCGTAACTTCAACATACTCAAACGGTTCAGTTATAAAGGTCGATTTTGATGAAAGGACTATCGAACACAACGGCAGACTTTTTGACCTTGCACAAATCGAAAAGGAAGGAGGAATAAAATTCTGATGAGCGAAAAAGTCAAGGCAAAAGCCTCGGGGACTAAACGCAGCCGCTTATCCTATGAACGCAGAAAAGCTCTTTACGGATACGGCTTCATCTCTCTATGGCTTATCGGAACTATTATATTCTTCCTGATACCGCTGGGGAAGTCCCTGTGGTACTCGTTCAATAACGTGACTATAACTACCGGTAAGAGCAACACTGAATGGCTCGGACTTAAAAACTATAAGGACGCTTTTCTGAATGACAAGGAATTTTCGGAGGACCTGAGACTTACTCTTATCGAAACGCTCTGGAAAACTCCGCTGATAATCATATTCTCGCTGTTTATAGCAGTTATACTCAACCAGAAATTCAGGGGACGTGCTCTTGCAAGAGCTGTATTCTTCCTGCCGGTCATTATAGCTACGGGACCGGTGCTGAAAATCATAAACGGAGATATGGGCTCGACCGAAAATACAAAAGCAGCTCAGTTTTCAACTATGTTCTCGACCGACCTTGTAGGCGAGCTTCTGCAATTCCTCGGGATATACGGTATAAGCGACAAAATGGGTCTTATGATACAGACCGTCGCCGACAATATCTTCGGTATCGTCTGGAGCTCCGGCATACAGATACTGCTCTTCCTTGCGGCACTTCAGAACATACCGTCCTCAGCAAGAGAAGCGGCTCAGATGGAAGGTGCAACAGCCTGGGAGTACTTCTGGAAGATCACCTTCCCATACGTAAGTCCGTTCATACTGGCAAACATCATCTTCACGGTCATAGATACGTTTACAAATCCTATGAATATAGTAATGGGACGCATCCTCTCACTGAAAAGCAGCTGGGAATTCGGTCTTGCGTCAGCAATGGCATGGATATATTTCGGGATAGTCCTTGCGGCTATAGGCATCATCACGTTCATAGTAAATAAGTTCATTTACTATGAAGTTGAGTAAGGGGGCGGAGTTTATGTCAGAAAAAACTGCTATGGCAGACAAGAACAAACTCAGCAGCCGACAGCTAAAAAAGCTCCGCATGGAGAATATGACCCGTGAGGAGAGAAGCTACGTAAAACGCAAGGCTCTCGTGGACAAGATATGGCCTTTCTTCCGGTTTGTCATCATCTTCGGACTCGGCTTCGTCATCCTCTACCCTCTTTTATACATGATAAGCTGTGCTTTCAGAGACAAAATGGATATGAATGACCCTACTGTAATGTGGGTGCCGAGACATTACACTCTCGACATTATGAAAGAGACTATACAGGCTATGGACTTCTGGAATACGCTGAAAAATACGCTCCTGCTGAATATCGGATGTTCATTCGTGCAGGTGGTATCATGTGCAGTTACCGGATACGGCTTTGCGAGATTCAATTTCAAGGGCAAGAAGATACTCTTTGGCATCGTCATAATGATGATACTCGTACCGACTCAGGTCATATCACTGCCGCTGTATATGCAGTTCAGACACTTCCTCGGAAGCGAGAAGATAAATCTCATCGACACCATGTGGACTATGTACCTGCCGGCTATGACCGCTAACGGTATACGTGGCGGACTTATGATACTCATATTCCGTCAGTTTTTCAGGGGACTTCCGAGAGAGATAGAGGATGCCGCTTACATTGACGGCTGCGGACCTTTCAGGACTTTCGTCATGGTAATGGTACCTAATGCAGCTTCGGCATTTCTGACTGTTTTCCTGTTTTCGGTAGTGTGGTACTGGAACGACTATTATGTGAGCACGACATTTTTCACGAATACAAATACCATAGCAACAGTGCTGTCCGACCTTGATATAAGGCTTAGCAAGGCATTGTTCAATGATGCTACGATAAAGATAAATCCGAGGGAGCAGATAGTCTGGAAGCAGGCAGGATGTCTGTTGTCGATAACGCCGATACTGGTACTTTATGCTTGTTTGCAGAAGTATTTTACGGAGGGAATCGAGCGTTCGGGAATCGTATCATAATAAAAATAATAATAAAAGACCGGCGTAGCCGGCAATAAGGGATTCCAAAGGGTGACTCCCCACAGTGTGGGGAGATGTCACGAAGTGACAGAGGGGACGGGGCTGTTAGCCTCCACCCTTTGGCGGTAGGGTGTGCGAGGGGAGGCAGAGCCTCCCCTCAAAAGTAGTAAAAACAGCGTAGCGAGTTTTTACGGACCGTCCGCATTGTTTCCCTCGGCTTGACCGACGCAGTAATTTTGCCAGTCAAGCTGGGGCGAGCGATGCGAGCCGTACGTCCAGCGTAGCTTTGCTCGCTGGACTACTCTTCAGGAAGGGCTCTGCCCTTCCTCGTACACCTTCCCGCCAGAGAGAGAACCTCTCTCTGGACTCTCATTATTGCCCGGCTTCGCCGGTTTTTTCTTTTATTTTTTATGAAATATATATTTTTTTATTTTAACTTTAAAAAACTTCGTCTTTTTCGCCTTTTAAAATCACTTATAGTATGATACTATAGTTATGCGGCTCATTTTCCGCAAAAGGAGTGGTATATATGAAGAAAATTTTATCGTTATTATTGACAGCAGCTATGCTCACAAGTTGTTCATCTAAGAAAAGTTCAGGAGTTTCTGAACCTCCTCCGGTTGACGTTACAGCAGTTGAGTCCCCTATAATCGAGTACAACGCATCCGACTTCAAGAAGCTCGAAATGCCAAGCGAATTCCTTGAAAAGTCCGCAGGCATAGAGACTGAGAAGATAGAACTTAACAAGCTCGATGTGTTCAAGGGTGTCGACATTAAGGACTACCGTATAAACCGAACATGGTACGAGGGCGACAACGTCTATTTTTCCGCAGATTTCAGCAAATCAAAAAAGTTAAAGGTATACCGCTATAACTGGCTGACCAAAGAATCAAAGGAGCTGTATTCCGATGATATTGACGAAACAAATCCTCATAGTGATTATTCAATACTCGTGGACGAAAAGCAACTCGTATACATCGATGCCGATAGAACCTGCGTGAAAGCAAAGGACATCACTACAGGAGAAGTAAGGGACGTGTATCACTCCCCGGAAGTTAATTTTTACAGCGTAAATTACGTAAACGGACACGTCTATATCTACGAAGCCGGAAAGAACATCGAAGACCGCATTGCTCGACTTGACATAAATACCGGCAAAACTGAGGTCTTGGACAAAAACTATAATCTGTACAGCGATAAGTCTACCAGCAAAAGTATAGCGTGGACTATGGAGCCTACTGCCGGCGACGAAAAACGCTTTGATATAGTCACCGACTACTACAGGCTTCATACCGGACTTTCAAATTTTCAAGTCCTTGACGTTACGGAAGATACCGTGATACTTGAATGGACTATATCAAGCAGAGTATACACTTTCAATATAAACAAAATGGAACGGTATCAGTCGGATTTTCAGCATAACACTTTTGCCGCAAACGGTAATCTGTTCACATACTATACCAACGAAACTGGAAGCAATCTTTATTACTTTATTCCGGAGATAGGCAAGGGTTTTCTGATCGAGGATAATGTTTCATTTGCAAATATAGACGGCTTTCTCGGTGATTATCCGGTGCTGAAAAGCGAGCTTCTTATACCGCCGGAAGATCCGAAGGATGCGACCTATATCGGCTATATCCCAACAAGCTACATCAACTTAATAGTTCTAAAAAAAGGAGTGTAATATTATGAAAAGATTAGTTTGTTTACTTATGGCAGCAGCTATGCTCACAAGTTGTTCCTCTAAGAAAAGTTCGGGAGTTTCTGAACCGCCTCCGGACGATACAGCAGTTGAGTCACCCATAATCGAGTACAACGCATCCGACTTCAAGGAAGTAGAGATGCCTCTGCAAATCGATGATAAAGCTCCTGAGTTGCCGATTCACAGGCTCGATATAAGCAAGCTCGACTTCGGCAAGAAGCTTTCCCCTTGCAATGATCCCGCTAATAATCACAGAGTTATCGGCATGGAAGTTGATGCCAACGGAACCACAAGTTATATTTATAGTGATTCTGATGAAAGTTATGGCGATTATACTGGCGAAAGAGTAACCATGACAAGCATCGATACTATCGACAACGGAAGTATACGTTATAACTACAGCGACGGTTCTGTTTCATATGGACCTCCGAACGTACCAATGGAGGGTACTGTAGTTAATTATCATATAGACGGCGACTGTATTTATATGGTGGTAATTTATGATGTGCTTTGCTACGGAGCTCACTGCTTCTCGATATTCCGCTATGAGGAGTCTACACAAAAACTTGATGAGCTTTATTCCTATTCGGGAATGGAACCGCTTTTTTCAGCAAACGCTGCCACGACTATCATCGGCGGCAAGCTCTACTATTTCAGCGATGATAACTCCATATACAGCATGGACTTCAAAAATAATAACAAAATCGAAAAAGTATACACCATTCCGGAGGGCAGCATACTATGGATGAATCATAAGGAAAATACCATAGTACTCGGAACTCTCTTGTTAAACGAGAATGGTGAAACACAAATAAACAGCAGCGGCGACGGAAATAAACTGATATACTACTATTACAATGTCAAAACAGGCGAGGTCACTACAAAAGATTCCGAACAAACATTTAATTACGACATCTGGGCAGGATTTCAAGATGATTCTTCACAGAATTGGAGCGTAGAGAAGTCACCTCAGGATAACACTGATATTATAGTCACGAACAATATGCGGTTCAATACCGGATTCAAAAATGTGGAAGTTATAAATGCTGACGACAAACAAGTTACGTTTATAGAATCTACCACCTATTCATCAACAAGTGTCCGCAGACTTCACAGCTTTGACCTGAATAAGAATGAAGACACCATGACCAATGTCACTATTATAGGCGACCAGTTCTATAATCTGGAAGGCAATCTGCTTTCCTATTCTTCCGGACACCTGTTCTATTTCGTACCGAAACTTGGAGTAGCGTTCCGTATACCGCTTAAAAATGCTGGTCAAGTAGTTCAAAGCGAACCTTATAACGGCTTGCCGAGTTTTATAGTGAACGAAAACAGAGATATAAAATATGGCGAAAACAATGAATTCGTGCAAAGCTGGGACAAGTCGGTAGAGCTTATGTGGATAGATAAATAAGGACTTCACGAGTATTATTCAGTCAATTAAATATTTATAAAACGCCGAAGGCGGCATTAAGGGATTCCAAAGGGTTCACAACCCTTTGGCAGGAAAGTGTGCGAGGGTTACCCCTACCAGTGGTAGGGGATGTCAGCTTGCTGACAGGGGTGGCTGGACCCGATTAGGGTGGGCAGAGCCCTTCCTAAAAAGCAGTAAAACCAGCGAAGCAAAGTTTTACGGACCGTTCGCATCGCTTCCCTCGGCTTGACCGACGAAGTAATTATGCCAGTCAAGCTGGGGCGAGCGATGCGAGCCGTCCGTCCAGCGTAGCTTTGCTCGCTGGACTGCTCTTGAGGG
>JAFRXL010000001.1 GCA_017441505.1 Ruminococcus sp. | reverse complement strand
ATACATACCATTTCCATCTGCTCTCGCTCTGCTTTGTTTTCTCTCAGCATCTTCGCTCAGCTCCCTTCTTCTTTTCTATTTTACCACATTACATTGAAAAAAGTCCAGTGCGGCACTGGACTTTTTCGACAGACTGAATGCCGCACATTCAGTGCGGCATTAATAATATCATCTACCTTTTTCGGAACAGCTCCTTCAGTACCATTCCGGCACCTGCGGCTACCATACCAAACATTATTACAAATACATAAGCTGATGTGCTTCTCCAGTGCAGCCTTGTCGTAAGCAGGACGCTCAAAAGGACTATCACTATTCCTATACTCAGCACTATCCAGCCAAATATCTTCCTGTCCATGAGGAAGAGCATTCCGATACCGGCTATCATAGGAAGCATTATCATACCATTCGGAAGATGGAACGAACCTATATGGAAGAAATATCCTCCTCCGCCCCAAGTACTCGAAACGGTGAGATTATTGAATATCATAAATAATCCGCCGCCAAGCATTAGCAGACCAACAAAAAACTTCAAAAGGTCCCCACCTTCATTACGGTCACTGCCGGAATGACTGCTGCCGTATTTACTGCCTGAACTTAGGTTTGCATCACGAAGCTCTTTATAGATCTTCTCCAACTCTTTGTCACCAGCATTATTTTTTGCCAATTCTGTTCCCCCCTATAACATAATATTCGCAGAGCTTCTGACTCCACTGAGATTATTATACTTTATACACCGGATTTTGTCAATAGGATGTACCGAATTTTAACTTTTGCTGCCGAGAAATCACTCATAAAGGCTCATTATGCCGCCCGAGAGCTTTTCCATAAGTTCAAGGACCGTCTTTATGCCCATATCACAGTACTTGAAGTAGGTGTAGTATCCGCCGTATATCATGTAGGTCATTATCATACGATTTTCCTGTTTGGGCTCATACTCAGGGTCGACATCACGTATGACCTTTATAAGCTCCTCTTCAAATACAGCCGCAAAGCTCGCACTTCTGTTGCCCTCGAAAAGAATCTTGATGAGCTGCTCATTGGCAACAAAGGCATCACCGAGCTGATGAATGAAGCTCTTCATATCAGTAAGTATATCCTCCGGGTGAGGTATGCTCCGGAGCGTTGACTGTACTGCCTCACGTTCAAGATTTTCCGAAAGATCATATACATCATGATAATGCAGATAAAAAGTCGCTTTATTTATCTCCGCAAGAGCAGCGAGCTCCTTGACCGTTATCTTTTCAAGCGACTTCCTTGAACGAAGCTGTAAAAATGCATTTATTATGCTTCTGCGTGTCCTTTCTATACGTATATCCATTTTGTGCTGCCTCCATACTGCGACAATTTTAGATAAGTGTCGCTTATTAGACTAATGTTTAAAAATGACTGTTGAAAATGTGTTACGCCGATCATATAATATTATTATACAATATTTTTTCGACTCATGTCAATCTCCGCAGAAAAATTTACATTCAGGAGGTTCCCTATGGATATTTATGGTTTTTATAAAGGCGAGATATTTGACGCTTATGAGTACCTCGGAGCTCATGTCTCAAACAGCGGCACTGTATTCCGCACTTATGCTCCTAATGCTTCTAAAGTCGCTGTAGTAGGCGATTTCAACAACTGGCAGGATCAGCCTATGTCCCCTGTTGCTGACGGAAATTTCTATGAAATTATCATTCCCGAAGCTAAGGAAGGTATGCGTTATAAGTACAGGATATACGACAGAAAAGGTAATTTCATCGACCACTGCGACCCGTATGGATTCGGTATGGAAGTGCGTCCCGGAACTTGCTCCGTGATACGGAGTCTTAATGGTTTCCGTTTCTCCGACAGCGACTGGCTCAGCAAACGTACTGACTGCCGAGACAAGCCTATGAATATATACGAAGTCCACCTCGGTTCATGGAGAAGAAAAGCTCCTGTTCCGACTGAAAGCGATGATATTTCAACTCTCACTTCCGATGAGATAACAGCTCAGGAAGGCTGGTACAACTATGCCGAAATAGCTGAGCAGATAGCCGATTACGCTCTTGAATACGGCTATAACTTCATCGAACTTATGCCCCTCAGCGAGCACCCTTGCGATGAATCATGGGGCTACCAGAGTACAGGCTTCTTCTCCCCTACTTCAAGATACGGCACTCCCAGACAGCTCATGGAATTTGTCGATATATGTCACAAAAAAGGCATTGGTGTTATAGTTGATTTTGTTCCTGTACACTTTGCGGTCGACCACTATGCCCTCACTGAATACGACGGTACAAGACTATACGAATTCCCCGATGACGAAGCCACCTACAATGAATGGGGAAGCCGCAATTTTATGCACTCTAAAGGTGAAGTCCGCAGCTTTATCCAGTCCGCTGCCAACTACTGGCTGAGCGTCTACCACTTTGACGGTCTGAGAATGGACGCTATCAGAAATATGATATACTGGAACGGTCAGGAGTACCGAGGCGAGAACCGCATTGCTATAGAATTTCTGAAGTCTATGAACTGCGGTCTGAAAGCAAGACATCCTTCGGCTATTATTTCCGCTGAAGATTCCTCGTCTTACCCCAAAGTCACCGCTCCTGTTTTCGACGGCGGTCTTGGTTTCGATTACAAGTGGGACCTCGGCTGGATGCACGATACACTTGAATATTTCCAGAGTGCTCCCATGTACCGCACACGGGACTACCATAAGCTCACCTTCTCTATGCTGTATTTCTACAACGAGAAGTTCATACTCCCCTTCTCTCACGATGAAGTAGTTCACGGAAAAGCTACCATAGCTCAGAAGATGAACGGTCAGTACCCGGAAAAATTCCCTCAGGCAAGAGCTTTGTATATGTACATGATAGCTCACCCCGGAAAAAAACTCAATTTCATGGGAAATGAACTCGCTCAGCTGCGTGAATGGGACGAAAAGCGTGAACAGGACTGGGATATGCTCAAATATCCTCTGCACGACTCTTTCCGTGAGTATGTAAAAGCTCTTAATCACATCTATCTGAAATATAATGCACTCCACTATGACTATGACCCGACTAACTTTATGTGGGAGGACTGCAATTCCACCGACCGCTGCATATACGCTATCCGCAGGAAAAGTGCTGACAGCGATATACTCGCTGTGCTGAATTTCTCAGACTGGTATCAGTCCGACTATTCTGTTTCCATTGGCAAGGGCTTTGATGTTAAACTTCTCCTTGATTCTGACAACCAGCTCTACAGCGGTACAACGCCGGACGGCTCAACGGAATTCACCGTTCAAAACGACCATATCGACATGAATATACCCCCGTTCAGCGGCAGACTTTTCTTGCTGAAAAGGTCGCCGGAAAGGGCTAAATAAAGCTTTTTCAGACCAAGTGAAAATTTAGTGAAATGTTAATGTTCAATGCATGAGACTTTGTCGAACAAACGATAACATTTCTCAATGTCGCTTGACAAAGAACGTTGTCTTGTGTATAATATGTATAAGAAAACGGAGAAGCACGCTCCATTTACGAAAGGAAAATTTTAAATGAACACTTTAAAAAGAAGATTGATCGCACTTGCACTTCTTACCTGCTTTGCTTTTGCATCTGTAACTGGATGTTCCTCTAAGTCCAGCAGCAGCAGTTCTGAAAAAAATTACTCTACTGATGATTCCACCGGCGAATCAGATAAAAATGTTGAAGATAATAATAATAATGACAATGACAGCACTCAGAGTCAAAACAATGCAAATGAAGAAAAAGAAGAAGTCAGCATTGAAGCGATCACCAACGAAAAGGGCAACCCTATCATATTCCCTGTACAGTCCGGTTCCCTCGGAAACGGCGGAGTTTCCAGCGAGGGCGGAATGAGCCTTGACGGTCCTGACCCGTCTTCTATCGATACTTCCCCTAAAACTTCCGGCGGAGTAAAAGAAGTAGTGGATGATAACGGTCAGACTGTAACAGAAGCTGTTCCTGTAACAAATGCACAGGGCGAGGCTGTAACAGAGGCTGGAGGTCAGCCTGTAACTGAATACGTTCCTGTTACATCAATTGCAGCTGCTCCTGATGTTTCCGATTACAAGAGCAACTCTCAGGGGCAGTACGTTCTCTGGGTAGACATTTCTAAGAACAAGAACTTCGTATTCAATAACGAATTCATCGATGTTCAGTTCAAGATCAAGGACAATATCCCTGATGGTGACTACCCTATCTCTATCGTTACTGACTTCTCCTCTATCGACGGCGTTACTATTGATCCTGATAAGATCATCAACGGTACAATTACTGTAGGCAGCGGAACTGTTCAGAAGGTCGATGTTTCTTCTGAAAGCGGATTCGTTGTATACGGTGATAACGTAAGCTGTAAGCAGGGCGACACTATCCACTTCCATATCAATGCTAAGGACAACCCTGGTCTTGCTGCTATTCTCCTCTGGTTCTACTATGATTCAAATGCTATGACAGTTGAAAATGTTGGTTCTACAGGTGAATTTGCTAAGGTTTCAGCTCGTCCAAGCACTGGTACAGGACAGAACTGATCTATTAATACTGCAATTATAAAACGACGAAGTCGGCAAAAAAGGGATTCCAAAGGGTTCACAACCCTTTGGCGGGAAGGTGTACGAGGAAGGGCAGAGCCCTTCCTAAGAAGCAGTACAGCGAGCAAAGCAACGCTGCACGGATGTTCCGCATCATTTGCCTCGGCTTGACCGACATAAATTTTATCAATGTATAGATAGTTAATTGTCGAAGTAATAAAAATAATATTTCAAAAAAAGCCGCTTGAAAAAATTTTCAAGCGGCTTTTAATTTCGCTGTTAAGTTATCTAAAAGCTCAGGATAAAGCCTTTATGAGCGTTCTTTTAAGCAGTAATGCATCGAATGAATCTATGATACCGTCATTGTCAAAGTCGGCTGCTGCACCTTGTTCAGAGGTAAGTGATGAAGCTCTGAGCAGATACTTCTGGAGCATTACAAGGTCAGCGATATTGATACTGCCGTCTGCGTTTATGTCTCCGCTCTGAGTTTTTGAACTGCTTGGTACAGCCATTGCAAAGAAGTTTACGCACATATAGGTCTGACCATTGCTTCCGAGCGTAAATGTCTCGCCATTTTTGAGTGACTTTTTATAAGGCATGAAAGTAACGCCGTTATCTGTAGTTACAACAAAATCAGAAGAAGTGTACTCAGTCTTTCTTACCGACATTGCTTCTGTACCGCTGAGGAAAGCCGGGTCATTTTCAACTCTGCTGTCGAGAAGAATGTACAGATCAATATCCTCACCGGCAGTCAGTACAGCAGTATCACCGGTAGTACCTTTAGCATCACAGGAAGTGAGCAGTACCTCACCGCCCTTCAGAGCATCCGGCAGACTGCTTACAGCAAAATCACGGTCTCCGAACACGAGTGAACCAACATCAGCATTCGGGCTTATTTTCCAGTTCGTTGGATTAGCTGATGCGTTAACTGAAACTTTTGATATTAAACTGCCTTTTATCGGAACATCTTCTTTACCAAACACAAAGCTGTCAGCGTTGAGCAGATAGCCGTCTCCGCCAGTAAATTTAAGGTAGAGGTTGTGAGTGCCGGTTATCTGTGGGATAGTAGCCTCTATTTCCTTGTACTCACTGAAACCGCTTGTACCGGGGAATTTTACCGTTGCTGCCGGAGTACCTGAGAGACTGTCAAGGTAAAGCTCGATAGTCGCAGCATTACCTGATAAAAGTCCTTTAAATGAACGTGCACCGTCACCGAAATCGACTTTGCGGTACATTGCCCAGCTTCCGTTAGTGATATAGCCTATATTCTGTCCGCCGGTCGAGAGGTCTTCTGTGCGGACATTTTCCTGTGATATATAGCTTTCAGCTTCGATAGTCTCAAAAGCTGACACTGACGGTATTGGAGTGAAATTTCCTGTAGGAGAAAGCTCAACTACTCCCTTAGGGAAAGAATCAACAGTGAGGTCATTGATGTAGTACTCGATATTCATATAGCCCTTATCGCAGTAATCACCCTTATAGTCAGAAGGGTCATTCGGGTCGAGTCCACGGGCAAGCTCCCAGTCGTCAGCCATACCGTCGTTATCGTTATCAACTATCTCCTTTTTAAGAACTGCTGACGGATAGTTGTAAGTAACTCCGCACTGGATGCTGTACTTATTAAGGTCGGTCACAGATGAATCATATTCAGACGTACCCGAACATGAGCCTGTGCCGTTTTTAGTCTCATTAGCACACTGCTGGTCTATAGCAGTTCTCTTGTTTGACGAGATACCGTTTCCGGCATAAGCGATAACGTGATCGTAAGAAGCAGCGGCACTCTCGCAGGTAGTTGCAGTTGAAGCGTTCTCACCGTTTATGTTTATCTGGAAAGGAGTCGCACTGTAAAGGTCATTTTTGGTTATACCGATAGAATCCTTCACTGTTACACCTGACCAGTTATCATTTGTTATGGAATGGAACGAGCCGTCTTTGTTGATGAGCCTGTTTCCGGCACAGTACACCTTGAAATTCTGCGGTTTTGTGGTGCTGTCAACATACATCCAGTGATAGCCGCCTGTAGTGGACTTTCCGGCTTTAAGAGTATTATTTACGTAATTCAGGTGACCTATAGTACCATAAGCTGTCTGATAGCCCCAGTCGTAGATGATATTATTTGTGAAATCAGCAGTATACTGATCCGGAATTTTTCCACGGAAGTTTCTGGAAACATTGTGGATAATGAGGTTATGGTCAAAAGTGAGGTTTCCTTTTCCGAGCATTATACCAAATCCGTGAAGTCCCTTTTTATGACCGCCCCATGAGTCGGCAGGACCAAGCACCGAGTACTGTACAGTATAGTTAAGGTTATTTGAGTAAAGTCCCCATTGTTCATCAGTGGTCCAGCCCATTGAGCAGTGGTCTATTATGGAGTTAGAGCCTTTAGCACCGCCCCATGCGTCGTTACCGGAGCTTGTAGAAGCATAAGGTCCGGGACGAGAGCTTATGTATCTGCAAATTATGTTATCTCCCGACATACCCATTTTATAGTTCTTGAGCGTGATTCCAGAGCCGCCCGGAGCTGTCTGACCAGCAATAGTGATATTGTTCTGACATAAAATGTTGCCTTTAAGCTCGATAGTGCCGCTTACGTCAAATACAACTATTCTGTTGGACTTGCTTACCGCATCTCTGAATGAACCTTCACCGCTGTCGTTGAGGTTAGTAACGTGATAGACTTCTCCGCCACGTCCGCCGGTAGCAAATTTTCCTCCGCCAACAGCTCCGGGGAATGCAAGAAGCTGACCTGAAGCAGCAGAAGCCGGAAGCTCCTTAACGCTTTCTTTTTCTGGTAACAGACCTGATGCACACGAGCTGACAGTCAAGATACCCGTAAGCAGTGCACAAAGTCTTTTTGACTTTTTATTCATAATAATATCCTCCTGAAAAAATAAATCGTCACAAATATATTGATAATATTATACATTATTTTTCTTACAGTATCAATGAAAAATAGTGCTTTTTTTAGCTTCTATGCGATAGACGATAAATCATAGTTCCGCAATGTTGTGCACAATGATCTCATGCATCCAAAAATCATCGGATTATAATGCATAGTTCGTGTACAGCCCAAGAAATTTCTGAAAAATGTTGAATTTTTCTCATCTATATGATATAATGTATAAAGTATGTTTAAAATCAATACGTCTGCATACGTCCGCAGACAGAATGGAGATATTATGAATATTACAGATATGTTTATACAAATGGCTCAGACTTCTGACGCTTCACAGCCTTCACTCTTCCCATTCCCTTTAGGACTTCATATGACATTCGTCTGCATCGGAGCAATATTCTTCGCTTATAGATTTTTTGTACAAAAGCGTCCATATCAGCTTATAATGGCTATAGCTATTGCTGCTTCACTCGCTATATGGATCTCTGATAACAGCAAGGCTCTTTTCTACGGCATCGGCATTGTCGAGGGAGTTCTCATCCTTGCAGCACTTATTTCTTCGTTTATATTCAAAGCTCCGGCAGAAGCTGTTGAAACTGCTTCAAAGGCGACTTCATCTGATGCAGACTCTGACGAAAATAAGAGCACGGAGGAATAAAAGTGAAGATAGCTGTTCTTGATTGGTATACAGTTAATATAAGCGGCGATATTCCGGTTTCTCAGCTTGAAGAGCTCGGCGAGGTAAATGTAATCCCCCTCACAAAACCGGAGGAGACCATTGAAAAAATCGGCGATGCTGATATAGTCCTCTGTAATAAAGTACTCATCACCCGTGAGGTAATGGACGCTTGTCCGAATATAAAGTACATCGGACTTTTCGCTACAGGCTATAACAATGTTGATGTGGACTATGCTGCACAAAAAGGCATCGTTGTCTGCAATGCCGGACAGTACTCGACAAATGCTGTTGCTCAGCAGACCTTCGCCTATATCCTCGACCGATTCAGCCGCATAAGAGACTACGATAATGCTGTTAAAAAAGGCGAATGGGAGCGTTTCCCGTCATTCTCATACTTCCCTATCCCTATATCAGAGCTTGTCGGACGTACTCTTTCTATTATCGGATATGGCTCTATAGGCAAAAAAGTCGCTGAGATAGGAAAGGCTTTCGGAATGAATATCGTCATAAGCACGAGAACTAAGCCTGCGGACTGTCCGTATGAGGTCACAGACCTGTTTTCAGCCGCTGAGAAGGCTGACGTACTCACATTCCACTGTCCGCTTACCGATAAGACAAAAGGTATCGTAAACAGCGAGCTTATCTCGCATATGCGACCCTCTGCAATGCTTATAAATACCGCAAGAGGCGGAATAGTCAACGAAAAAGAACTCGCAGAAGCTTTGAACGAGGAAAAGATAGCTGCTGCTTATCTCGATGTTCTCGAAAAAGAGCCGATGTCTCCGGACACTCCTCTGAAAAATGCTAAAAACTGCGTTATAACTCCCCATACTGCATGGGCTCCGCTCGAAACGAGACAGCGGCTCGTGAAGATAGTTTGTGACAACATAAGAGCTTGGCAGAATGGAGCTCCTATAAATAAAGTAAACTGAAAGAAGTTTTGATATGAGAAATATTTCCCAGAAAAAACGTGTTGTAATAAAGCTTGGTACTTCTACTCTCGCACACAAGACCGGTAAACTCAATATAAGAAGAATGACCAATCTTGTAAGGGTTATCTCCGATCTTCATAATTCCGGCAAAGAGATAATAATGGTTTCTTCCGGAGCTGTGGGACTTGGTGCAGGCAAACTCGGACTCCCCGAAAAGCCTAAGGAGACTAAGCTCAAACAGGCAGTCGCCGCTATAGGACAGTGCGAGCTCATGCACGTTTATGACGATATGTTCGCTAAATACAGCGTTACTGTGGGTCAGATACTCCTGACTAAAACTATCATCAATAATGAAAGTCATTGCCAGAACTTCAAGAATACAATAGAAAGTCTTGTCGGTATGGACGTTATTCCGATAGTCAACGAGAATGATACCATAGCTATCGATGAGCTGGAGCTTGAGATCGGCGAAAACGACTCTCTTTCCGCTCTTGTTGCAGAGCTCTCCGGAGCTGATCTGCTGCTGATACTCTCTGATATTGACGGACTTTATGATGACGATCCGAGAACAAATCCGGATGCAAAACCTATCCACGTAGTTGAGAAAATAACTCCGGAGATAGAAAGCGTTGCCGGCGGTGCAGGAACAAGTCTTGGTACAGGCGGAATGTCCACAAAGATAAACGCCGCTAAGATAGCTACAGAAGCCGGTATCGATATGGTAATAATGAATGGTAAAGATCCGGAGCTCCTTTACGACCTCTTTGAGGATAAGGAGATCGGAACTATATTCCTTGCTAAGAAATGATGAGGTGAATGAAAATGGGTTATACAGAAGATCTTGGAAAGAAAGCAAAAGCTGCTGAACCAGCAATAGCAGCTGCTTCTACAAAACAGAAAAATGAAGCTCTTGCAGCTATTTCCGCTGCCCTTATCGCAAATAAGGAGCTCATTATCCGTGAAAACGAAAAGGACCTTATTGCGGCTAAAGAAAACGGTATGTCCGAAGCTATGCAGGACAGACTTAAACTCGATGCAGATCGTATTGCAGGTATTGCTAAGGGCGTAGATGAACTCATCGCTCTCAACGACCCTATCGGCGAGATAATCGAGGGCTTTTCTCGTCCTAATGGTCTTAGGATCGCTAAGACCCGTGTACCGCTCGGAGTTATCGGTATAATCTTTGAATCACGTCCTAATGTAACAGTTGACGCTGCTGCTCTTTGCCTTAAAGCAGGTAATGCTGTTATCCTCAAGGGCGGAAAAGAGGCTATAAATTCAAATATCTGCCTCGGCAACATCATGAGGATGGCTGTTGAGGAGGCAGGTCTGCCTGCTGACGTTATTCAGGTCGTTGAGAATACTTCCCGTGAGACTACTAATGAGCTTATGAAGCTCAATGGTTATGTCGACCTTCTTATCCCAAGAGGAAGTGCAAGACTTATTCAGGCTGTTGTCAATACTGCTACTGTTCCTGTAATTGAGACCGGTGCAGGCAACTGCCACGTGTATGTTGACGCTTCAGCCGACCTCGATATGGCTGTAGATATTACTGATAATGCTAAGACACAGCGTCCTTCTGTGTGCAATGCTATAGAAAGTCTGCTCGTACACAAAGATGCTGCTGAAAAGTTCCTGCCTATGATAGCTGAACGCTTTAAAGAGCATAATGTTAAGATTTACGGCTGTGACAGAACTATCGCTATACTTGGTGACAGCGTCGAGAAGGCTACCGACACAGAGTACGCTACCGAATTTAACGACTTTGTTATCTCTGTTAAGGTTGTCGATGATATAAGCGAGGCTATAGCTCATATCAGACGTTTCGGCACTCGTCATTCTGAGTGTATCGTAACGAAGTCACTTGAAGCTGCTGAAAAATTCCAGCGTGAGGTAGACGCTGCTGCCGTATACGTTAACGCTTCCACTCGTTTTACTGACGGCGGAGAATTCGGCTTTGGTGCTGAGATAGGCATTTCAACTCAGAAGCTCCACGCAAGAGGACCTATGGGACTCAGAGAACTTACTGCAATGAAATATCTGATAAACGGAAACGGTCAGATTCGATAAGAGTAGAGAGGAAAATGTAACTCTACATACAAATTTAACTTCAAATTTTGGAGGTCGGAATGGCTATCAGAAAAGATATTGATGATATGCTCAACAACCTGAAAAACAGCGGCGATGAACCGGAGCATAGTGAAGTACACAAAAAAAGTATATACGATGAAATGTCAGTAGACGACATCCTCAGTGCACTTTCTTCTGAGGAGAAAAAACCAAGTCTTGCTGAAGATATTCTCCATGAGCTGGAAGAGGAGATGCATCCGGAGAAGACTGATGTGATCGATGAGACTGCATCACCTGAACCGTCTGCTGAACCTGAACTGCCTGTTCAGGAAGTGCATGAAGAGGTAAAGAAGAAAAAAATAATCATCACCGGTGAGCTGCCTGATTACGAAGCACTCCGCCGTGAGGAGCTCGAAAAGGCTAAGCTTGAAAAAGTCAGAGCCGAAGAGAGAACTTCTTTTATCAATCGCCATGCAGACGACATTTCTGAGTACGACGCAGATGATGCTTACAGTGAAAACTTTGCTGACGTTCAGGATGAACCTGCTATACAGCTCAATATCCCTGAGCCGGAGCTGCCTCCTGTAACAAACGAGCCTATGACAGAGGTATTCTCTATCAATGATGTGAGAGAGGCAGAACGTGCTGCTGAACTCATGAATGCGGCTCAGGCTGCTTTTCAAGATGAAAAGAAAGTCGAAATACCTGAGGAAAAGCCTAAAAAGGGATTTTTCTCCAGAATAAAGAGCGTCATAAATGCCGATGATGCGGAGCTTTCTGAATTGCCGGATGTGCCTGCTGAAACTCCGGTCAGCGAAGAAAAGTCCGAAACTGAGGAGAATTTCAGCGAGGATGCTCCTGTTGAAGAGTATAGTCCGGCAGAGCCTGTTGTTATTGAAGAAACTTTCATAAGCAGCAGCGATGAGACTGCTGACAATAACTATACCCCCGATTATGACGAACCGGAAGATGCCGTTGAACTCCTTGATGCTGCTCTTGCAGCTATACATAATGAAGAAGCCGCTCAGGAGCTTTTCGAGGACGATATTGCTCCGGCAGAAGAGGGGTTTCCACCTGCTGAGGCCGAGGTCGAAGATGACGAAGAGGGCGAAGACCGTGTTGACAGCCTCATTGACGGAATACGTGAAAATGCCGCTAACGCTATAGCTGAACTCGAAAAGCCAAAGGAGGAAACTCCGGCTGATGATGATAAAAAAGAGCCCGAGAAAGCTGTAGTATCTGCTCCGGAGGAAGAAGCTCCAAAGAAGCAGGGCAAGCTCACATCAGCACTCGGAAGCATTCTCAACGAAGACCCTGAGGAACTTATCGCTGAAAGAAAAGAGCACGCCGAAAGCGACGATATTGCTCAACCGGAAGTCAAGGAAAAGGGCAGATTCAAAAAGCGTCTGTTTGCTGTGCTCGGAGTTGTTTTCGCACTGTTCGCAGTTGTGGGCATCATAACAGTTGCCGGAAAAGCAGTGAAAATGGTACACAGCTTCACCTCCGGAGAGGTTAAAAAGGACGGCTTCACTGAGGTGATCTACCCTGTAGTTATCATGGACATAGAGTCCTTTAATGAGCCTTCTGAGCTGTCTTCCGAACAGATAATCACCGCTTCTATCTGGTCGATAATCATGGACGACGAAAAAGTATCGAAGTATCCGCTCAATGCCGGCGGAGACACAATTTCAATATCTGCCTACGATGTAGAGGCTCAGGCTGTCGAGCTCTTCGGACCCGACCACAAGCCTTTTGAGCATACCACCGTCGGACCTGTTGAGTCCAAATTCTTCTACGATACTGATACAAGCTCATACAATGTAAAAATCAAGCCTATTACTTTTACCTACGAACCAGAAATAAAGTCCATAGTCAAGAGCGGTGATTCCTATACCGTTTCTGTTGACTATATAGACGAGCTCCCATCATGGATGGAAAAAAGCGTTGCAAAAACTGTGGAATTCCACCTCACTGAGCAGAGCAGCGGAAAGTATCGTATAGATTCAATGAATATAAAATCTGTGAAAAGCTCACACTAAGTTATAATGAAAAGCTCCTTTGAGTTGTCTGCTTAAAGGAGTTTTTGTTTTGGAGTTATTTATTTTGGCAATTGTTCAAGCATGCATAATTCTTCACTTGTTAATTTCATAATTGTCCTCCCATTGAAATATGTATATAAGACATTTTAGCATTTTTGCGTAAGATAGCCAATAAAAAAGAGTACATCCAAGCGAATGTACTCATTTTTTATTATTCCTCTGGTTCTTTTATCTCGCCTACTATCGGGAGAGGGTCGATACCCTGACGGGTGTAGTAATCCGAAAGAGCTGAACGTACTGCCTGCTCTGCAAGGACTGAGCAGTGTATCTTCACAGCAGGAAGTCCGTCGAGAGCCTCAACAACAGCCTGATTTGTGAGTTTCAGAGCATCGTCTATCGACTTTCCCTTGATAAGCTCGGTAGCCATTGATGAAGTAGCAACAGCAGCTCCGCAGCCGAAAGTTTTGAACTTTGCATCTGTTATAATGTTATTATCGATTTTAAGGTACATCTTCATGATGTCGCCGCACTTTGCATTGCCTATCTCGCCAACTCCGTCAGCATCTTCTATCTCACCGACATTGCGGGGATTTGAAAAATGGTCGAGAACTTTTTCACTGTATAACATAATTTTACTCCTTTATTCGTACTTTTCGCCTTTCATCATTTTCTCCCAAACCGGAGACATCTCTCGCAAACGATTCACAACTTTAGGAATGACATCGAGTATATAGTCGACATCTTCATCAGTGACATCGTCTTCGATAGAAAGCCTCAGTGAGCCGTGAGCGACTTCGTGCTTTAATCCAATTGAGAGCAGAACGTGTGACGGGTCAAGTGAACCGGATGTGCAGGCTGAACCTGATGAAGCACAAATGCCGTACATATCAAGCATCAGCAGAAGTGACTCGCCCTCGATACCCTCAATAGATATATTCAGGTTGCCCGGCAGACGCTTGTCCCTGTCGCCGTTGAGACGAGTATAAGGCAGAGTTAAAATGCCGTCGATAAGCTTGTTTCTCTGCTTTGTTATACCAACGTTCTTTTCTGATATATTGCGTGTTGCAGCCTCGATAGCAACTCCGAGTCCTACTATAGCCGGAACATTCTCAGTGCCGGCACGTTTACCTCTTTCCTGTCCGCCGCCGTGTATCAGATTAGGCAGGGTAAGTCCCTTTCGGATATAAAGTGCTCCGATACCTTTCTGAGCGTGTATCTTATGTCCGGAGAGAGACAGCATATCGATGCCCTGCTTGTGTACGTCAATATCAACGTGACCAACAGCCTGTACAGCGTCAGTGTGGAAAATAACGCCTTTTTCGTGGCATATCGCAGCAATTTCCTCAATTGGCTGAATAGTACCTATCTCGTTATTCGCATACATTATAGTTACAAGAGCTGTGTCCTCACGGATAGCATTTTTTATATCTTCGGGATCGATAAGTCCCTTGTCGCTTACAGGGATATATGTTACCTCAAAGCCGTGTTTTTCAAGATATTCCGTTGTATGAAGAACAGCGTGATGCTCAAACACTGATGTTATGATATGTTTTTTGCCCTTCTTAGCCATTAACTCAGCTGTTCCCTTTATTGCCCAGTTATCAGCCTCGCTGCCGCAGCTTGTGAAGTATATCTCACGAGGTTCAGCTCCAAGAGCCTTTGCGACCTTTTCACGAGCATCCTCAACTGCTCTCTGAGCATCTCTTCCGAGCTTATAAATGCTCGAAGCATTGCCATATCCTTCACGGAAATACGGCAGCATTGCTTCAAGGACTTCCTCAGACACAGCTGTAGTTGCCGCATTGTCAGCATATATTGATCTTTTTTCCATGATAATCTCCTTATTCATATATAACCTATTGATTAGGTATATTATAACACAAAAGATACTCCGAAAGTACCTTTGTTAACCGTCGTTAACCTGAATCGACAAGTACTTCCGGAATATCCTTATGATCTTACAAGCTCTGCAAATGACTGCATTTTTTTCAAGTCCTTTACACCGTCAGTTTCAAGCCCTGAGCTCACATCAACTGCGTATGGAACAAGCTGCTCCAGCACATTTCTGATATTCTCAGGAGAAAGTCCGCCTGCAAGGAAATATTCACGTCTTATATTTTTTAAGAAGCTGTGGTCAAAAAGTTCGCCCGAGCCTTCACCCGAATCAAGGAGTATCATGTCCGCAGATGAGCATTCTGCTTGCTCAACATCTCCGGTATTCCTCACTTTAAATGCTTTTATCACAGGCACATCTATCTGCTCTCTGAGAGCTGAGATATAGTCATCATCCTCATTTCCGTGGAGCTGCACAACTCTTATAGCACCGCTGTTTACAAGTCCGGCTATACTCTGTATATCCTCATCCACAAACACCCCGACCGGTATTATCCTTTCATCAAGCAGTTCTGTGAACTTAGCTGCTGTTTCCGGACTTATATATCTTCTGCTCTTCTTAGCAAAAACATATCCCACATATTCAGGCAGCACCGTATTTGCGTACTCAATATCCTGCTCACGGCACATACCGCACATTTTTATCTTAGTCATATTCCCCTCAGCTCTTTTAATTTTGCAGTCTTATCGTCAGCCCGCATAAGAGTCTCACCGATAAGTACCGCATCTGCTCCTATCTCACGCAGACGAGCTATATCCTCAGCTGACTTAACTCCGCTTTCAGATACGAATATAACGTCCGCAGGCACAAGCTCACGCATCTTTTTACTGTTTTCAGTATCGACTGAGAAGTCTTTAAGATTACGGTTATTTACACCTATTATTCTTGCTCCGGCACTTACCGCAGTCCGTACTTCGTCGCCGTCGTGAGCTTCTACAAGTGCCGATATACCGAGTTTGTCGCATATGCCGATATAGTCCTTTATCTGCTTTTCCGTGAGTATAGAGCATATCAGAAGCACTGCTTTAGCTCCGAGCACCTTAGCTTCATATATCATATATTCATCCACTGTGAAGTCCTTACGCAGACAAGGTATGCTGACTTTTTCTGCTATCTCACGCAGATATTCCTCACTTCCGAGAAACCACTTCGGCTCGGTGAGGACTGAAATACAGTCCGCACCGGCTTTTTCGTAATCACTTGCTATTTGAAGATATGGAAAGTCCTCGGCAATTATCCCCTTTGACGGAGATGCTTTTTTGCACTCGCATATAAAAGAAATGTCAGGTCTTTTCAGTGCATTTTCAAACTCAAAGTCCCCAGCAGGGAGTGCAGCTGCCCTCGCCCTGACCTCATCGAAGCTGCATTTTGTCATTGCTGCCTCAACACGCTCTCTTGCATGGTCTGCAAGTTTATCGAGTATTGTCATACTTCACCTCACTGATTTGAAAGCAGTACGAGCTTATCAAGTGCTGCAAGAGCCTTTCCGCTGTCTATCATCTCAGCTGCCAGTGCTACACCGTCTTCAAGTGAACCTGCTTTTCCGCCGATGTATGTTGCTGCACCTGCGTTGAGAAGTACGGCATTGCGTTTGTGACCCTTTATTTCGCCGCTGAGTATTCCTCGTGTTATTGCTGCATTTTCAGCCGGTGTACCGCCTTCGAGGTCAGCTTTTGTGCAGCGTTCAAATCCGAACTGCTCAGGCTCTATTTCAAAAGTTCTGAACCAGCCGTCCTTGTACTCACAAACTGTTGTAGATGAGCTGAGTGAGATTTCGTCGAGCTTATCATTTCCGAATACAACCATTCCGGTCTTAGAGCCAAGCTTCATAAGTACCTGTGCTACAGGCTCAACGAGTGAACGGTCATATACACCGAGCAGATGATGCTGAGGGTGAGAAGGATTTGTAAGAGGTCCGAGGATATTGAAAACTGTTCTGATACCGAGCTCCTTACGTATACCGCCTACATACTTCATTGAGGTATGGTACTTCTGTGCAAAGAAGAAGCAGAATCCGACTTTTTCAAGAAGTTCACGGCACTTCTCAGGTTCAAGGTTTATATTTACTCCAAGAGCTTCAAGGCAGTCAGCAGTACCGCTGAGCGAAGATGCAGCTCTGTTGCCGTGCTTAGCTACCTTTATGTCAGCTGCTGCGGTAACAAATGCGGATGTTGTGGAAATATTGAAGCTGTGAGCATTGTCTCCGCCTGTACCTACTATTTCAAGGAGGTCCATGTCGTTCTCGAAACGTGTAGCAGCGTCACGCATTGCAGCTGCACAGCCTGTTATCTCGTCGATAGTCTCAGCTTTTGTGCTCTTTGTGGAGAGTGCAGCGAGAAATGCTGAATTCTGTGTAGGAGTTGTCTCTCCAGCCATTATCTCTGATATTACCTTGTATGCCTCATCATATGTCAGATCCTGCTTGTCAACGATCTTTACTATTGCCTCTTTGATCATTTCTGATTACCTCCGTGAATAAAATTATCAAGCATTTTTCTTCCGTCTGGAGTCATTATGGATTCCGGATGAAACTGTACACCGTATATCGGGAACTCCTTATGCTGTACTGCCATTATCTCTCCGTCATCAGCAATTGCTGTTATTTCTAAACACTCAGGAAGCGTTTCCGGAGCAGCTGCAAGTGAATGGTATCTTGCAACAGCTGCGTTCTGAGGAAGACCTTTGAATAGCACTGCATCTCCTTTTATGCTTATCGTGGACTGCTTTCCGTGCATGAGCTGCTTTGCGTAAGTTATCTCCGCACCGTATGCCTGACATATCGCCTGATGTCCGAGACAAACTCCAAGAGTAGGGATGTGCTGACAAACTGTTTTTGCAGCTTCAACAATTATCCCTGCATCCTCCGGTCTTCCGGGTCCTGGAGATATTATGATACGCTCCGGTCTGAGAGCTTCTATCTGTTCAACAGTCATCTCGTCATTGCGAATGACCTTTATATCAGGCTCTATCTCGCCGATAAGCTGATAGAGATTATATGAAAAGCTGTCGTAATTATCTATAAGAAGTATCATAACGCATCCTCCTCTGCAAGTTTAAGTGCATTCACAACTGCGGCAGCTTTATTGATACACTCCTGATATTCCTTTTCAGGTACTGAATCAGCTACGATACCTGCTCCGCTTCTTACGAACACTTTACCGTTTTTCTTATATGCGATACGGATAGCGATACAGGTATCGAGGTTGCCGGTGAAGTCTATATATCCTATTGCTCCGCCGTATATGCCACGCTTGTTCTGTTCAAGCTCACCGATGAGCTGACAGGCTCTTATCTTTGGAGCTCCGGAGAGTGTTCCTGCCGGAAGCACAGCACTTACAGCATCAAGAGCGTCATATCTGCTCTCTATCTCTCCACGAACGGTCGAACCTATATGCATAACGTGTGAATAACGCTCTATGCTGTGGAATTTCTCGACTTCTACGCTGCCGAATTTACTTATCTTTCCGAGGTCATTTCTGCCGAGGTCAACGAGCATATTATGCTCTGCAAGTTCTTTTTCATCAGCAAGAAGCTCTGCTTCGAGGTCTTTGTCCTCCTGTTCGCTCTTGCCTCTCGGACGTGTACCTGCAAGAGGGAATGTGTGTAGAACTCCGTTTTCAAGCTTGACGAGAGTTTCCGGAGAAGCTCCGGCTATTTCCACATCTGTTCCCGAAAAATAGAACATATAAGGTGAAGGATTTATCGTGCGGAGTACACGGTATGTGTTCAGCAGACTGCCTTCAAAGCCTGCACTGAGTCGGTTCGACAAAACTATCTGGAAAATATCGCCCTCTATGATATGTTTTTTCGCTTTCTCGACCATATCACAGTACTCTTCCTTGCTGAACAGCGGTGTGACTTCACTTGTAAGGTGACCTGAAAGATCTGTCATTGGTTTGCCGTTTCTCAGGAGGTCTGCAAGCTGTTTAAGTTCGAGAACAGCTTTATTATAGCCAGCCTCGCCCTCGCTGAGCTTCATATTCACTATAAGTATTATCTTCTGTCTGAAGTGGTCAAAGGCTATGACCTTATCGAACAGCATGAGGTCGACGTCCTTGAAATGCTCGGAATCCGGAATATCTGTTTGCAGTGTTTTCTCGCTGTATGCAAGGAAATCATAGGAGAAATAACCTGTAAGTCCGCCTGTAAAAGGAGGGAGATGATCGAATTTCGGACTTCTGTATTTTGAAAGTATCTGTCTTATCTGGATGCTTGGGTCTTCTGATGTCATTTTTACGTCGCCAATTACGAGTTCATTTCCTGATGCTGTTATCTGAGTTTTCGGATCGAAGCCGAGAAAAGTGAATCTTCCCCACTTCTCATTATCCGAAACGGACTCCAGCATGAAGCAATGTGTAGAAACGTTTTTTAGTTTCCTTATCGCCTCGATAGGAGTACATATGTCTGAAAGTATCTCACAGCTTACAGGGAGTATATCATATTTTCCGCTTTCTGCAAGCTCTCTGACCTTCTGATATTCTGGCTGAAAATTCATAAAAAGCACCTCCGCAGCATCTGTCAGGCAACAAAAAAGTCCTTGACAGAATCTAATAATTCTGTCAAGGACGAATAAACTTTTTATCCGCGGTGCCACCTTGATTCACAGCTTGATACTGTGCACTTAGCAGGATACCTTCATATCCCCGACAACTAACGTATGTCAGCACGTCACAGAATACTCTGTCCATAAGACATTTGACTGTGCCCTCGGCGGTCCATTTGCAGACTTGTTTTTCACCCAACTCTCAGCAACGTGGGCTCTCTGTAGAAGCATCATCAGCTTTATCTCCGCTTCAACGGTTTCATGTTGTTTTGAATTTTATCACAGACTTACGAATTTGTCAAGCGGTATAAGGATATTTTGTTAAAACTTACAAAGTCAAGCTATATATTATAGCCACATTTGTCAGCAATTACAATTATTTGCCAATATCAATAACAGTATTTTTCCTGCTGTATTCAAAGGGAATGTCGAAACTCCAGACTGTATGACCTTGTTCATCCTCGGAGCATAATGAAAATCCAAGAGTTTTATAATGTTCAGCGACCATGGAATTTTTAGAAGTAGGATAATAATTCCCGATAATAGTTTTTACGCCGACCTCCCTGCATTCATCAACAAGAGCATCGAACATTGCGTACTCCATATCTCTTTTCAGCACTCGGCAGCTCATCAGCCAGAGTGTAATATCACAGACCTCGCCGCTGACATTGCCTATAACGACTGAAACTATACCATTGTCCCCATACCTGTCTTCAAGTCTGCCGTATAGTGTTATAGTCTCGTTGTCCGCCGCAGCCGAAGCTATTTCCTCGACTGTATAACGCTTTGTCGTAAGATTGAACTGATTGCTCTTGTTGGTTAGCTGAGCTATCCTCGGATAATAAAGCTCCTCAAATGGACATATGACCGCTTTCATTCCCAGCGACAAAAGGTACTCATGATAGTCCGAAAATGCCTCGCTTTGTTTTCTGCGAATGACATTCGTTTTATACATATCATTTCGTTTCAGGTCATCATCAGAAAGAGAAGTGACCTCAAAAAATCCGCTTCTGTCGAGCACTCTTATTCTCTCGTGTATCTCCCCCATCTCCGGAGCACTGACTCCCGGAAGCGAATCAGTCACTATCTGTCTTTCAGCAGGGTTATCATCAACAAAAACAAGGCTCTCCGGAAGCAGTCCAAGCTCATCGGCTATTTCCTTGAAATTTCGGTCTTTAGGCTCCCAGTTGGACTTTATGCATATAAAGTCATCCGGACTCAGCTTACTGTCAGGATGCTGCAAGCCGAGCAAAGCATTTTCCAAATCATTTTTGGAGTTTACATTCAGCAAAACTCCTATCTTTTTCTGTTCCGAGATATAGTCCTGAAACTCGCTGTATGCCTGAGCATCAGAGCTTTCCTGACCTATCTCTATCCCGTCCTGACCGTCATCGCCTATAACTCCGCCCCAAAGTGTATTATCAAGGTCAAGCACAAGTCCCTTCTTGTTTTTGCCGTAGATCGACTTTATTATGTTTGCAACATTCATCGCAAGATAAGGAATTGCACTTGCATTAAGTCCATATTTGTACATATACCAGTAAAACGGGTCGGACCATTCTGAAAGTCCGTAATCGGCGGATATGTAATTAATGTCGCAGATATAAAGTCCATTGCCAGAACGAGCGTACTCATAAAACTTCATATTAAGTCTTGTCAGGAAATTAACTCTTCCATGCAGGTCACTTGCATCAGAGTTGCCCAAAAGTCTATAATACGGCATCTCAAAATTGTTCTGTATCACAGGACAGTTATAACGCTCCCTGATGCTCTCCCACATATCAAGGTATCTGCTGTAAGTATCGTCAAGAAGTCTGTCGATCTCCTCGGCATTGTCAGTAATATCAGGATAAAACGGTACATTGCGATTACAGGTGCAGATATAGACTACATCCGGAGCAAATGAGTCAAGCTCCTCTGAACCGAACACGGCATCCTCATAGTAACGGGCATATTCAGATTCATAAAACTCCGGCAATATACCATTTGCCATAAGGAACAATTCAAGGATATTCTTCACGTTATTGGTAGTATACCCGCCAAGTATAGCCACTTTTTTGCTCACCATATTATCCTTGTCTTCAAGGAGCTTCCTTTTTATCGCTCTCTTTTTGACGATTATTTCATCCGCATCAAATGGATATGTAAGTTCTTTTATCATGCTTTCAATCTCCGGACTGACGCTTATATTCTTTTCTGGATAATGTCCGCCATTTCACCAACATTCTGCATTTTTCTGACCTCTCCCATGCTGAATTTTATTCCGAATTCTCTCTCTACAGCAACAACAAGATCAATGTGAGTAAGGCTGTCCCACTCTTCAATATCGTCAGCTGTAGTATTATCCTCCAGCTCTAAAGTTTCATTATCGAATACATCCTGAAATACTCTGTTAAGTTTATCAAAAATTTTCTCTCTTGTCATTTTTATACTCCTTTTTCTTTAGGCAGCACCGCTCAGATTTTTTTGAAGCTGCCTTCATCATAATACCACAAATCACACGATTTGTCCACTAAAAATAAAAAGCTCCTGCAGCGGCTGCCGCAGGAGCATAAAATCAACCCTCGTGGAAGAAGTAAGGAAGTGCATCGTAGATGTAGTGTCTTACATTTCCCCACCAATGATTTCTTCCGTTAGCTAAAAGGAAGTAGAAATTACCTTTTGAAAAATCGGAAGTATATATGAATTCTGATCTTGTCTTCATATCTTCGATCTGAGGTTTCATATTCGGGTATGCCAGATCGTCCGAACCTGTTGCACAGAAGATAAAGTACTCATTTGTTTTAAGTCCGAGACTGTTTATCTCGTTGGTCAGAGTATTGATACCCTCCCAGTTATCGCCGCTGAGCGGCATTATATACTGAACTATATCAAGGCAGTGGTCGGCAACGCACCATGCTGAGAGTGAGCCCATTGAGAATCCTCCGTAAGCACGGTGACTTCTTGAAGCTTTAAGTCCGGCATCTGAAGTCGACTCAGCATAGGTTGAGTACTTGCCCTCAACAAACGGAACTACACTCTGTCTGAACTCGTTATAGAATGTACCGGCTTCACACTTGTTGAATGTCGGAGTTACAACGATGAGCGGTTCAAGCTCGCCGTTCATTATCATGTGGTCGAGGATATTATTCAGCTTAACATCGCTGCTGAAAATGGTATTCTCATTTTCACCGCCTCCGTGCATGAGGTAGAATATATTGTATTTCTTGCTGGAATCGTATCCGTATGGAAGGTACACGTTGAGCGAATTAGTACCATTTATGCCATTATAGGTCTCCTTGACTATCTTTCCAGCCTGCGAGCATGGATCAAGATAACCGCTTGGAGCTTCGCTGAACTGGAGTGCTGAATTATAAGTAAAATCGCTCTTTTTTACAGGATCAGGCTCAGGAGTATTATCAGGGAATCCCTTTATTTTTCCGAGGATATACTGCTGTAGGAGCACAACATCATTCAGCTCAAATTTTCCGCTTTTGTCAACATCAGCAGCTATCTCAGCACTGCTGTCCTTGAATCCTTTCACTATTCCTCTCTTAGAAAGAAGAACGTCAAAGCTGTCGATAACGCCGTCAAAATCAAGGTCACCTCTTATGAGCTGCTTACCATTTGCACCCTCTATCTTAGTACCAGCCTCAGCGACCACAGCTTCGTCAATATAGAAGCTCGTCTTGGTATTTTCGGTCTCAACATAGATATGAATATTCTCAGCACCCTCAGGTATCTTGAAATTTTCATTTGCAAGCTGTACCCATTCGCCTTTCATAGGATTTGCTCTTGCTATTTTATCATAATGCGGATCGCCGTTTGCGTCATCGTACTGCATTGTGAGGTAGAATTTTTCGACATCATTATTGCCCTCGTTATACATAGCGTTAACGCTGAAGCTATACTCCTCACCTGCTTTGAACTGACTTCCAAGCTGCTTAGTAACACCGTTCCACGAAGCTGTTCTGCCGCTTACGTACAATGATCTTTTTCCTGCAAAAGCATTATCTGAGTTCAGAGCAACTTCTGCTGCTCCCCTTCCTGTCCAGCTTTCTGCACCACGCTCAAATGTGTTGTGGAAAATATACTCCTCCGGATCAGGGGCAGGCTGCTGTGAACTCGCACTGCCTGCACCGTCGAACTTCCACCAGTCCACATTAAGCAGATAGCCGCTTTCTCCTCTGAATACGAAATAAAGGTCATGCACACCGTCTACAAGAACATCGCTGGTAACTTCCTGCCAATCCTGCCAGCCTCCCGTAGAACCGACTTTACAAGTACCGATAACAGGTCCTTTAACATCATCGATATGCAGTTCGATAGTACCGCCGTCTGTCGCTGATGCCACACTTGCTGTAAACGTATCAGCTCCGTCGCCAAAATCTACACCGCTGACTTTTACATAGTCACCGTTTTCGATATTAGCGATATTTATACCGCCGGAACTGCATTTTTCGGTCTTTATGCCCTGACTCCAGCAAATAGTCTCTGCTTCAACTCTCTGGAAAGGGTCGAGAGTCTCTATCTGGTCAGGACCGCTTTTTGTCGACGGAATAGAAGGTATCGTGCCGTCTGAGTTGTATGTGAACTCCTCACAGGCAGCACTTCTGTTGAATACTCCGCCGCCCGGAATACCGTTCATATGATAGAAGTAATATGAATGATCTTTGTAATCGACAATACCGCCGTGTATAGTAAAGCAGTTAGAGCCTTTCTGTATCTGACCACGGTATGTCCACGGACCTGTAACTGACGGACCTGTTGCATATGCCATGCTCTCGCCTGTATCCGAGCCTACGAAAGCAGCGTATACTAAATAATACAAGCCACCGTGCTTGTATATCCACGGACCTTCACCGTAAGCAGACTTTCTATCAGGATCAGAATTCGGACCAAACGCCTGCTCTGTCATGTTGAACTCCTTGATCTGACCGTCAAGTGTTACCATATCATCTTTCAGCTTGCCATAGTAGCAGGTCGGATTTCCGAACATCAGCCATGCCTGACCGTCATCGTCTATCATAACAGTCGGGTCGATGTAGTTCCAGTTCGGACCACAAAGAGGTTTGCCGAGAACGTCCTTGTAAGGACCTTCCGGACTGTCTGCAACAGCAACACCTATTGCTCTGCCGCCTCCGGTCTTATTTGTTGTTGTGAAATAGAAATAGTACTTACCATTGCGTTCGATACACTGTGAAGCCCAAGCATCGTTCTGTCCGCACCATGAAAACGACGTATCTTCAAGTATTCTGCCGTGGTCAGTCCAGTTCTTCATATCTTTAGTTGAAAAGCACTGCCAACCGGTCATCTTGTAGAAATCATTATCGCCGTCACGGTCACAGCCTGTGAAAACATAGAGTTCATCCCCGAATACAACAGGTGCCGGATCAGGAGTGAAAGATGACTGAACAATGGGATTTTCCGCATGGCTCTCCTTTGGTGCAGCCGGAGCGAACGTCAGGCATGACGCAGCTATTAAAGCCGCTGCAACAGCTGATATTTCTTTTTTCATTTATGATCCTCCTTCTATATTTATATATATTCTGTTAATTAACATAATATCAGAAGAAATTCACAGTTTCAACCCACTTTATGCATAATTAGTGGACATTTCGCATACATAGTTCATTTTCTGTATATTTGGTGTACTTTTTGAATATATTAACACATTCTCTTGCAATACAAGTGCTTTTATGATATAATAATTGAGTATCATGTAATTAAAAGGATGGTTTTTAATGGAAAATAACGCTTTAAAAAAGCACAAAGGCTTTATTATTTATCTCGTAACTTCGCTGTTTATAGCTACTTTCGAGTCCGTTTCGGGAATTTTTCTCGTAGCCAATACTAATCTGCCCATCCTTATTGCCAATACCATAAGTATTGTCTTAGGAACGATCATTCACTATATTCTGGTGAACAAATCTGTTTTCAAAGCTTCAACAAGCAAGAAAACTTTCACAGTCTTTCTCTCAACAAGCATAGCGAGTATCTTATTGCAGAACGCTTTGGTATGGATAATAGTCAGAAGTCTCAGTTCAAGCATAAGTGAAAACACAAGATACTCCATTGCAAAGGTGATTTCACTTATTATTGCTTTCTTCGCTGTATACTTTATCCGCAAATTATGCTATTTCATTATCCGTGATAAAGATAAATAAAATTTTGCCGGCACTTCACTTTGAAATGCCGGTATTTTATATAATGCGAAAAGCACCGTGTCGGGAGATACGGTGCTTTTCTGTATTTATGAGTATTCGGAGAATTGCTTATTTCTCGATGCCTACAAGTCTACGCTGGATAGTTGCTGCATCACCGGGAGTTACGCCGTCGCCTGTGTTGTTAACGTCAGCGTTGAATTCGCCCCACTCAGTAAGAGCGTATTCATCAGGATTACAGCATGAACAAAGTATTGTAACTGCGTCTGCCATATTTACTGAACCGCTGTTGTTAGCATCGCCTGAACGCTTGATAGGCTCGCTGCTGAAAGACTCAAGGAACTTTATGTGCTCTACTTCTGAGAGCTCTGTCTTTTGAGCATCACTTACACCATTCTTTGCATTGTATGCAGCAAGAAGTGCGTTGAGATCAACACTCGGATCATAGCCGGCAAAATCTTCTGTATATTCACGGATAAGGTCACTTGCCATCTGAAGGTCGTATCCGTCACCGCTGATCCCATTTCCGTTAAGATCAAATTTTGTATCAATATACATGAATGTATCTACACCGAGCTCTGATCTGCCTTCTGAACCGTTATGCATTGCTTCATTACAATACTGCATTATTGCATCATCATCATCTGTATCACAGTATCCGTCAGCATTTACATCCGGAGGAGCGATCGTTCCGTTAAGAACTTTTTGTTTATATTCTTTGTAGTATACTGCAAGATTATCATTAAAATCTTCATCTGCCATTATAGCTACCTTAGATTTACGATCTATCGGAGCCATAAGTTCAAGTTTAACAGCAGCACATTCCAGATCTGACGCAAAAACTATTGTGTTATTATAGATATTTTTGGTTATTGCATCTTTATTATTATTTGAATCAAACTTTTTAAGGAGCTCATCAATATAGTCTTTATAATAATTGAAATCTGTCACCTGAGCATCAAATTCATTAGTGTATAAATAATGATTAATGAGATTATTTACGCTGTCATTGTCAAAGAAGAAAGTCTCACGGTATGCTTTTGACTTTTCCCATGAAGAATCTGAAATTGCAGATAATGACTTTGCTTCTGCATCATTAAACGGATTCTTAACGCTCTCAGTATAATACAGGGCATATTCAAGAATATCGAATACATCGAACTTGCCGTCGCTGTTGAAGTCAACATCTGCGTTGCCATTAGTTATAAAATCGGATTCATACTGATATATCATTCCGTTTTCAACTGCTAATTCCTGAAGCCCGTCAACAAAATAATAGCTGTCAAGAGTAACATTGCCATCTTTATCCTTGTAATTATACATATCGAAATCATCCGGATTGATTCCATACTTGTACATATAATACTTTACAAGAACAACATAATCTACCATATTAACTCTAAAGTCAACATTTAGATCGCCACGTTCAGCAGCTAATGCCTTTTCTTCATCGCTTACAAGATTATTATTTAAAAGATATGAATGAAGCGGAACAAGATCATTGCGATCAAATTTACCGTCGTTGTTTATATCAGTAATTATATTACCGCTTTCGATATCATCAATAAATCTTGCAAGATATGGATCAAGCGGAACTGGCTGATAGTCTGCCTGAACCAGACCTGTTGGAACATAGTTTGCAAGTGTTGCGGCTGCGGCTAATGAAGCTAAATACTTTTTCATAAAAATACTCCTTTCATTTTCAGCGACCTGCATATCAAGTTCGCTGTACTGTGGTTGTGTAGTCACGTCCGTAGTTACGACAGGAGCCGGCATCGTTGTCAAAGCTGTTGTAACATTCCCCCCTGCCTTAGCATGGGTCGTTGTAACAGCATTGTTTACTACAGAACGAGTTGTTTTACTGTCCCTCTTTTTGGTCACAGTATACGTTGTGACCTTCGGAGTTTTTTCCGAACCTTTTGTATTACCATTTGCATCTGCGGCTGTCTCAGAGACTGTAGTTTGCTTTTCACCGGAAATTGCAACCGTAGTTACTATGGAATTATGTCCTCCAGAAGCAGTAGTGCAGATAATATCAGTTCCGGTAACAGACGTTGTTGTGACTTCCTCAGATATGACATTTACATCATGTTTATCTTTATCAAGAAGCTCATTACCCTTATGGAATAATCCCCATCCGGCTGCACCAAATGCTAATACCACAACTGCTGCTGCTGCGGCAAATGAATAATATTTACGGATGATCGGAGTTACTTTGCGGTCAGCTTCTTCTATGAGATCGTCATCTATATTGTTTATACCTTCATAAAGTTTGTAGTCACTCATATACTGTACCCCGCTTTCTCCAAAAAAACTTTAAGCTTTTTGCGTACTCTGAACAGATACGTTGCTACAGTTTTTTCGTTCATTCCATAAAAATCTGCTATCTCTGCAACTGAATCTGAAAACCAGTATCGTCTCACAAAAACCTTTCTGTACTTTTCCGGCTGAGTCCTTAGAAAATCGCTTATAAGTCTGCCAAGCTGCTGGGCATCCATGCGTTCTTCTATATTGCTGCCGTCCGGTACACATTCTGATAATTCGTCTAATGATACTTTAAAATCTGAAGCTCTTTTTTCGGCTTTGTTGTATTTGATCTTGTTCAATGCACAGTTCTTCACCAGTTTGCACAGATACGTTTTAAGATTATTCGGTCTGTTTGGCGGTATTGAGTTCCAGACATCAAGATACGCTGAATTTACACATTCTTCGCTGTCTTCCGCCTGTACCAGGATATTTCCTGCTACATGAAAGCATAATCTTTCATAACTATTCTTCATTTCGGTTATAGCTTGCTCATCTCTTTTCCAGAGCATTTCGATAATTGACGCGTCATCCAAAGGCTCAACCTCCTTTCATTGAGGTCCTCTATCTATTAACACAACTTTTTTTCAGATAGATTTCACTTTTTTCAAAAAAATTTTCCAGAATTTATTATAACATGGTATTTCCCGTTCTGCAATCCTGTTTTCAGCATAAAAATTGGCTGCACTAAAAAGTGCAGCCAGAATTCAATTATCAGCCTTCACCGGCTTCAAATATGTCCTCAATGAGATCATTGAATCCATCGTGTCCGCCGTCGTCTTCATCATCAGAATCATACGCTTCGACAACCGATGTTATGTATTCTTTAAGAGCATCATAGACTGAAGGGTCTCCACCGTCATCGCCGCCTGTCAGTGTCTCATAAAGGTCTTTCAGCATCTTTATGAGAAGTACTGTGAGGTCAACGCATGAATGTTCCTGTGCACCTTCCTCATCGCCTACGCAATACTCATAGAATATCTCAAGCATCTCAACTCTGTAATTCATGATGTCCACAAGATGTTTTGTAGCATCTAAAAGACTTAATCCACCTATAAGTACCATTGCAGGACCGCCGCCGCTTGCTGCTGCAAGCTCGCTTATAGCCGGAGCTATTTCCTTATACAGTGATATCTCAAGGAGTATGTAGTAAACGGTCTGTGTAGCTGTAAACAATCCTGTGAATACCTTGTCGGTATCAAGATGACTGTATACCTCAGCCAGAGTTTCACCGATAAGGTCAATATCCTCTGTATCAGAACCACCGTTTGTTCCGCCTGAAAGCTTGAATACAAAGTGGTTATACTCTTCCATATCAGCGATTATATATCCTGTACCGGACCAGTCCTTTATCTCAACACGCTTTGCCGGTATGATTACGGACAATCCCTGAGAAACTGAGTCTCTTATCTCTTTTTCCTCATCAGATTCAAGTGAAACCTTAGCAATCTCTGTTTCGATATTATCCTTATTGATGCATACGAGCTCGGAACCGTCCTGAAGTGCTTTATTCAATACAGCAACTGTAGAAGCTCCCTCACTTGCGAAGAATGCCTCCCAGATCCAGCCTTCATAATAAGACTCCATATATGCAGCGTTGTACATATACTGGTTTCTTGCTTCGACATCATCGCATCTGCTGAAGCAAGTTCCGGAGTTATAGGAAACATCGATCTCGAATCTTCCCGGAATAACGTCAATTACATGACCCATTGTTGTTTCTTCTCTTGAATTTATCTTATAGCTTGTCATAAGAACCTTTGTATCATTTCCTACTTCAAGATTAGAGAAGCTTGCAGATGTGTTGTCATACGCATCACACTTGAGGAAGTAATAAGTTCCCATAAAGTTAAGAAGTGAACCTATCTTGTCCTCATCGTAGTAGTTTGTCATATCAGTGCCTGTATCTGCCTTTACTACAGGTTCTGAAGGATCGCTCGCATCAACGCCGTTGTTTTCAGCAGCATCATTCAGTGAATCGTTGTACTGCGACTTTGTGATACCGCCTACATCGATTACCATTGAATATGTACTTCCGATAGTTATATCATCCTGCCATGAAGTACTGTGTCCGTTTGTTACGATGCTTGTTGTGAGCTTGCAGTGTTCGCCGAGTCTCCAAGCCTTCTTTCCGAAGAAGTAGTACTCATCTTCCGGCTCAAACATATCTTCAAGATCAGATGAATGCTCTCTGAGAGAGTACTGTGCAGCGATCTCACCGTCTACATAGAGTGCAGGCAGGAATGTATTTTTCTCGATCTGACCACGATCCATTTCAAAGATAGTATTATCACCGTCGTTGCCCTCGAATCTGAGTGTTACACGCTTATTGTAAATATCGCTTATCTTGTATACACCAAGATTCTTTCCGCCGAGTCCGCTTACATAGAACTGTATACGGTCGGTCTTATTGTCAGGGATAGCATTGAATGCCTTCATTTCAGCATCTGTGAACTGATAGCTGAGATTTGCAGGAAGTCTGTTGAATTCCTTCTGAACTATATTTCTTGAATAGATATAAGTTGGTTCATCGCTTAAAGTTACAGCACCCTTGAACATATCTGATATTGTGCTGTCGCCGGATTTCTCAGCAAGACTGTCAGCGTGTTTCTCTACGGTGTCGAGAATATCGCCGAATTGAGTGCCGGCATAAAGCTCTCTGTCCTTAGTTATATCGACAGTTGTTTCGGCTGCCGGTTCGATCTCGTCACAAACAAGTGTAGTATCCTTTATAGAAGGATCAAGCGGTACCCAGACACCGAGGTCTTTAAGTTTTTCATCTGTCTCACCTATCTCGCTTGCAGGTACATATACCTGTACGAAAGTTTCTTCAAGCTTTACATACTGTGAGCCGTCTGTCCTTGTGACCTTTGCAGCATTCTTGCCGTTGCTTGCAAGTACTCTTGTAGCAGTCTCAAAGCTGTCCATAGACATAAGTGCCTTGACCTGATCGCTGCTGAGTGCTGCGTTTCCTGTTGTATACTTTGCAGGGTATCCCATTTCACGGAGAAGTCCTATGAGGAGACTTGCCTGATCGTAGTCGTTACCACGCTTCAGCTCGTATGCTCCGAGAGCACCTCTTCTTGAATTGGTGTATGCCTCAAAGTTGATATTGTTGTATACATATTCGTATGCATCGGCAGGTGACTCGAATGTCTTTGCAAGCTCCTTGAGCTCGTCATTGAGCTGAGTTTCGGAAGTCTGTTTCATCGACTCCTGCATTTCAGCAGACTTTATCTCGTCCTCATAAGTGCTTGTTATCTGAATATCGAAGAGTTTTTCATCCGAATAACCGTCGTTATCCTTACCAACTGCCTTGAATCCATACTTACCGTTCTTATCGAGTGTGAATGTCATGCTTGACTTACCGTCAGCATCCTTTGTAAGTGAAGCACTGAGATTCTGTTCACCCATCCAAAGCTCTGTAGCATCAAACGGAACGCCGTCAGCGGATGAAAGTGTTACTGTTATCTCTTCGCCCGGCTTTGCAAACACAGGTGAATCAACAACTATCTTGCGGTTCTCAGTATTTCTGTAAACTTTGAGTTCAACTTCTGTTTCAGTATAGTTTCCGGAAGGATCTTCCGCTCTTACGCTGAGCTTTACATCGCCAACTTTATCCGGAGTGAAAGTATAAGTACCGCTCTCAGCGTTTTCTTCAAGAACTGTGCCGTCCTTAGTTACTGTGAGCTTTACTTCGCCGCTGTCGTCAGTAGCCTTTATCTTTACTGTAACTTCATTGCCAACTCTGATGATCTCAGGAGCTGCTGTTATCTCTTCGATAACCGGACACTCTGTATCGTCAGTAGCGGATATATAGAAGTTTACAACTGCCGGTTCTGATGCATTTCCTGCTGCGTCATAAGCTTTGATAGTTACAGTCTTATCGCCGGCTTCGATCTCGTCAGGCATTATTACCTGTCCGTTTTCTATATCAAATTCAAGGGACTTGCCGTTCATATCGGCTGTCACCTTAGTTACCCCAACATTATCTGAATACTCGCACTTGATAACAGGCTTTTCGCTCTTCTTGTACTTCTCCTTGTCCGCAGAAGCTGTGAGCTCAGGAGCGACTGTATCACGTACTGTTACTGTATAGCTGCTTTCCCTTACATTTCCGGAGCTGTCCTCTGCCTTTACATTTATGACGTACTTGCCGGCAGCTGCTTCCGGTATAGTATAAGTGAAAGAACCGTTATTTGTATCGATAGGTGTACCGTCAATATCTGCTGTAACTGTTTCGAGCTTATAGTTATCTGTTACATCTACTGTTATTACGGGACTGTCAAGTGTTGCGTATGAATTCTTGTCAGCCTTGAAGCTTACAGCAGGCTTTGTAGTATCAACGACAGATACTGTCTTTTCTGCTGTCTTCTGATTTCCTGAAGTATCAGTTGCTGTGGCACTTATTGTATATTCTGTAAGAAGTGTTGTATCGAAATAGTATCTTCCGTTCTCATCTAAAGTTACTGTCTCTCCGTTGACCTTTACTTCAACAGTATCAATACCGATATTATCGCTTGCAGTTACGGTCATGTAAGCATTTGCGTTGTTATATTCATATCTGTTGCTTGAACTGATGCTTACACTCGGAGCTGTTGTATCTTCTGTGCGAACAAGAAGTCTTGATGTTGATGTTCTTTCATTTCCGCTTGTATCTGTTGCAACGACCTTGAAAGTGATATACTTGTTTCCGTTCTTATCAACGTTTTCGCCGTCTGATACATAGTGGAAAGTGTTGTCCTCTGAAAGCTTTGTTTCCCTGTCATCGATGAAGAATTTCACATCTGCTACAGCAACATCGTCGGTGACTGTTACTGTTACATCAGAAGCTTCACCAGCAAGGACCTCTGTTCTGCTGAGCTTTATGCTTATAGAAGGAGCACTTGTATCAGAAACAACTGTTATTTTCTGAGAGTAAGTCTTTTCATTGCCTTCTCTGTCCTTAGCAGTTGCTGTAAGAACATAATTACCGGTAGCTTCCGGAGTAAACTTATAGAGGTTTTCCCTTTCTATAACTCCGTCCTTGCTGTCAAGTGAGAGTACAGTCTCCGGCTCTTCTTCGTCCTTCTGAAGTGTGAGTTTCAGTGTATCCACAAAAGTCTCATTATCATATGAAGTTATCTTATAATCAGCACTGTTTCCGATAATTATTCTGCCGTTTCCGCTAATAGATAAATTAGGTCCGTTATTATCAGCATAAACCTTTACAGAACGTGAGCTCTTAGTCACATTCCCTGCTTTATCTGTTGCAGTTGCTTCAAATACATAGTCGCCGGACTCGTTTGTGTGGAACACATACTTGTTCTCTTCGTCCAGCTTTACTTCTTCACCGTTGCAGGTAAGGACAAGTTTAGCGACCTCGTCATTATCACTTACTGTAACAGTAATGAGGACATCCTTTCCCGGATATACGCTGCTCTTATCAGCTCCTACTGTAACTCTCGGAGCTTCTCTGTCCATTTTTATTACACGCTTCTCGGTGGTCTTATTGCCGTACCAGTCGAAAGCATCAACTACTATAGTAGTATCAGTAAGATTATTGTAAGGGAGCGGTACAGATACAAGGTTATCTTCGACCTCGTTGATGTAAGCTATACGGTAAACGCCCTCGCCCCATACTTTCGGATTGGTATAGAGTGCTCTTACCCATGAAACCTGTTCAGGATTCTCAAAATTGATATTGAATGTAAGAGGTTCCTGATACTGTGTTGCATAAGCCGGAACATCACTAAGAGTCATCTTTACTGCCTTGAACTCTTCTTTTTCTACTTCCTGCCAGAGTGCAGTCTTTGGAAGCACTGTCACCTGTATTGCAACAGATGTCTTGATACCGCCAGATGTTACCTCGGCAGAAACAGTGTACTCGCCTTCCTTGTCGAAAGAAACTGTTCTGAGGAGAGGTTCTTTGCCGTCACTGAGGTCAACCGCACTGCCAACGTTCCACTTTACATCCGTAACATTGTCATATCTGCCGTTTATATCGAGCCAGAGTGATACCGGTGAGCCGGCTGGTACTGTTCTTGCACCCTTTATGGACACATCTGCACCCTGATGAATGTCAGAAGCTTCTGTCTCATCGGAATAGATAGTGAGGTCGTAAAGCACTGGAGTATCTCCGTCAGATGAAGCCTTCATGCTTATCTCAGTACGGATATATCTGCCTTTAAGAGCAAGCTCCTCGCCGTTTGTCACTCTCTGAGGCTCAGAGAAGTTAACGCCGTCATTACTTGTGCTGAGGTATATATCCATTGCTGAATCACCGACATAGTCAGCATTCCAGTTTACATATGACCAAGGACAATTTTCAACGCCGCTGTCAAAAGTCTTGCTGGTCCAGTGACCGTTATCAGCGTAATCATCGCTTCCTACAATAATATCATCAAGATAAAGCACATTGCCTTCGCCGTTAGCATCATAGGATATGAGCTTTGTATCTTTGGTCACCTGTACATAGCCCTTATCCTTGATAAGTCCTGTATTAAGGCTAATACCAATATCGTCAGCTGCACCTATCTCAAAGCTGCTGTAGTTCCATGAAAGAGTTACTGAGCCGTCCGGATTCTTTACAGTGGAGTCCGGAGCTTTCTTCATCTTTGCATTTTTCAGCCAGTCAGCATTTGTGACTGTGGTTGTAAATGTAACGTTTCTTGCTGCGAGGTTATAAATGGTATCTGCCATATTGAGCATGAACTTTTTGATAGCGTCCGCATCAGGACAAAGCTTATATGCACCGTTTGTCTCGATAGCAACATCCTGCATAGTACTTGTATCAGTGAAGTCATATGAGAAAGGATTTATCTCAAAGGAATATACCTTTGTTCCGTTCTCCTTGAATATAGCAGCCTGTTCCATAGCGATCTCATCATCGTTACGGTAATCATAGCCGTTTTCACCGTCTGCAAGCAGGAATATGTACTTATTGCGTCCTTCGCTCTCTTCATCGAAGATCTCGTTGTTAACGATGCGAAGTCCGTTGCCGTAATCGCTTCCGCCGCCGAGATTATAACGCTCTATGGCTGCGATAAGAGCTTCCTTATCGCTTGTAAGAGGTGTATTCAATCTGTCAAGGGATGTGATACCAAGACGGTCGTTTGGTCCCATTGACTCGATTATCTGAAGTGCAGCAGCCTTTATGGTAGGGATCATGTCCCAAACGCTTCCGGAGTTATCGATACAGAGTACAAGGTCATTTCCGTTGCCGGTAACAAGCTGACCATAACCTTCAAGTGAGAAGTCGAGGTCGAGTTTATCTCCCGATGATCTTATAGCGTTCTTGCTCTGTTTTGCAGTAACGTTGATACCGCTTTCTGAGTCAGGTGAATATTTCTTAGTCCTGCCTGCTCCGGTGTTTCTTGCATCGGCGAGTTTGAGCTCGTCTTTAGCTCCGTTAGCAGCTGAAAGATTTCCTGAACTGAAATCAGCGGTAGATGTATAGTTTACAACAGGACCGTCTGTAACTACTACCTTTACCGTATCTGATGACTGCTTATTGCCAAGCTGTGCAGTAAGAGTAATATCATACTCGCCGGACTTTGTAAAGCTGAGTTCAGGTGTAAGAGTATCTTCGCCTGTGATAGTAACTCTGTCAGCCTGTGATGCAGGCACTTTATATAATGTATCAGCTTCCTGATGTGATACTGTACCTTCAAGTTTAAGGGTATCCTTCTTGTTTATGAACACCTTAGGCACTGTGTGGGCTTTACAGTTTATCTTGAAGAAATCTCTGTACTCGATATTTACAGAAGTACCGTTTATCTCGATGCTGTCAGCATAGATAGCTCCGACAAGATCGATATTCTTTGCATTGATCTTGACCTTTCCGTTAGGAGCATAGATAACTCCGGTATAGTCAAGGTTTCCGGCATCGATAGTGATGTCGCCTTCTTCTGACATTATGAATGCCTGTGAAAGCTGATCGCCGCCGGCAATACTCATTTTTATGTCTCCGGAAGCACTTATTCTTCCGCTTCCTTCGAGCTTTGCATGGTCTATAACGAGGTTTCCGGATGTATATGACGAGCAGAGAGTAAGGTCTGCTGCTGAATCAAAAATCTCCTTATCGCCGTCAAACTCGAAATCGTATTCCTCAGCTGAATTTATAAGTCCGACAAAATCCGGAAGCTCGCAGTCAACACCGCCGTCACGGAAAGCGTTCTGTCCGCTTACAGAAAATTTATCATCTGCTCCGGTAAATTCCGGCTTGCTTCCTGAGTATACTCCGCCCTTGACATTAACGCTCTTTTCGTTGAGCTTTACACTTTTCTTTGCATACAATGCTATCTGACTTGTATCAAAATCAAGAGCTGAAGTCTCCTCTGCATAGGCTTTAAATGCAGATAAAGGCATATATGCAGCTGTGGTAGTAAGAGCAAGTGCAGAAGCAGCTATTCTTGTGAAAAACTTATTCATTATCTTCTGACCTCCTCTTTCTGAAAAGTATAGCAGCAGTCATAGAAGCTGCTCCTAAACCGGCAAATGCAAAAGCACCCTTATCTCCGGTCTTAGGTGAGTTTTTAACAGTCTCGTTGCTGCCTGTGCCAGCCTTTTCACTGTAAAGACCGTACTTTGTACCGTAAGTAAGGCTGTCGCCGTCCTTGAGCGTCTTTTCAGACCATGTAAGAGCTACAGCGTTATCGTTTATATCTCCGTCAGGAGCGTAGTCGAAGCGGTCGTTGAAAAGGTTCGACCAGTCGGCAATGTCAAAACAATCCGGAGCTGTACTTCCGTCGGATGTGATACCGTAAGCAACGATAGCTCCCTCAGCATTTTTAACTTTCCAGTCCTCAGGGATGCTGCTTCCTGTGAAGCTTGTTTCGGTTTTGTAGGCAGTATCACCGGCAACTATAGGGTCGTTTTCAGAATCAGCTATAGTCGGGTCGATTATTGAGCGTACAGATACGAGAACGTCCACACCGGACTTATTCTCTGTTATATACTCTATTCGGAGCATATCGTAATTTTCGGTATTTCCGGTTGAGAATGAAAGTTTCTGCGTGATCTCAACTCCGTCAAAATCCTGAACTGTAACTACTGAACCGTCGCTTTCAACTGTCGGTTTCTTTACGTTTTTTCCCTCGCTGAAAAGCTTCACAGTACCGTTTATGCTCACTTCTGCAAAAGAAGTGCAGTACTGGGAGTAAGTAAGTGTTTCGGACTCATTATTGCTGTTCTTACGCAGAGTAAATCCTCCGAAATCTGTGTCCCCATTGTTATCCTGAACTGCAAGGACGAGGTAATCGTTGTGCACGCTGATACCCTTTGTATCCATAGGTCTTAGCATGAAGCCTGCTGCTGCAAAGCTGCATACAGAAGCTGCTGTAAGGACCGCTGACAAACGGTTTGTGCGAGGTCTAACCATTACTTTGTCCCCCTTTCAGTGCAGGAAGAAAAAGATAATATCATGTTTTTCTCCTTCTGTCTGTAGATGAATATTCGTATAAGCAGCCAATTATATAACGAGCAGTACAATTAGTGGTCAAAAAAATAAATACCGCAACAAAAATCTACATTGTGTAAAACATTTGATTTGGACTGCACATGAATCATACCACAATATAGCCAATTTGTCAAGTCAAATTTTGTGCAATTATGCCTCAATTTTTCACAAAAAAACGGTCAGCAGAGGTGAAGCCCCTCTGGCGGATCACAGGTTATATTTACGAGACTGTAATTTCAGGCTCGGTAACCATTTTTCCGCTAAGGAGAGCAGCCTAACAACTGACTGTTTTATATATCACATTTCCTGTATGACCTTCCAGAGCTCCATAGCAATTTCATTATTAACTCCGGCAGTAACAGCAAGCTCCTCCGGAGATGCCTGTTTGAGATTCTCTTTTGTCTTATATTTAATAAGTATCTTCTCAGCCTTTTTCTCTCCGATGCCCTTAACTGTAAGAAGCTCGGAGCTGTAGGTCTTTTTCTTGTGTCTCGAATGCATAAAGCTGACCGAGTAACGGTGTACTTCATCCTGTATCCTTGTAACAAGATCAAATACAGCCCTAAGACTGTTTATCTGTATCTCTTTTCCGCCTGCCGCAATAGCACGGGTACGGTGCTTATCGTCCTTGACCATACCAAAAAGCGGTATATCAAGTCCGAGCTCACGCAGTACGGGCTGTATCGCATGAACGTGTCCCTTGCCGCCGTCAAGGAGTATCAGGTCCGGAGTTCTTGTGAAATACTCATCGCCCTCTCCGGTGATGATATGCATTAGTCTTCTGCGAATGACCTCCTGCATAGAGCCGTAATCGTTCTGCTGCTCCTGTTCCTTGATAGTAAAACGTTTATAGGCTCTTTTAAGCGGTCTGCCGTCCTCAAACACGACCATTCCCGCTACCATTGATTCAGATGAGAGATTCGATATATCATACGCTTCGATATACTTCGGAGGCTTTGCAAGTCCGAGACTTTTGGCAAGCTGTTCCAGTGCTATGACCTCTTTTCCGGTGCGGTCATTTTTAAGTGCAGCATACTCTGCACTGTTATTCTTTGCAAGTCTTAGCAGTTCAAGCTGTCTTCCACGCTGAGGTACATGAAGTGTGACCTTATGTCCGGACTGTTTCTCCATAAGCTCATTAAGCAGTCCTATGTCCTCAGGCTCGTGGTCTATTATGACAGTTTTAGGAATATCGTTCCTGCCATAGTAAAACTGCATCATGAAGCTTCCGAGTATATCTTCTCCGGATTCAGCTTTGTCGAAGCCGAAAACCGCCTTGTCGTACAGTCTGTCCTCACGGTACATAAGCACCGAAATGTATATACCGGCATAATACTCGGCTATGCCTATAACATCCGCAGAATCGACTCCGCTGTTGATTATCTTCTGCTTCTCGGCTGCCTTTTTTACTGCGGCTATACGGTCACGCAGAAGAGCTGCTTTCTCAAAATCGAGTTCCTCAGCAGCTGCATTCATTTCTGCTTCCATACGCTCGACCGACTGTGCACTTCCGCTTTTTATGAAGTCTATAGCCTGCTCAATGGTGTCCTTGTAGACCTTACTGCTTATCTTTCCACGGCAAAGTCCCATGCAAGTCTTGATATGGTAATTCAGGCAAGGTCTGCCCTTGCCGAAATCCTGCGGGAACTTCTTATGGCAAGTCGGGAGCATGAACACACGGTTCACCTCATTCACAGCCTCCTTAGTCACCGAGCCGCTTGTATATGGTCCGAGGTACTTTCCGGACTGCTTTGTGTTCTTCTCAGTAGTTATCCTCGGATACTCCCCATCGGATATTCGGATATAGTGGTAACCCTTATCGTCCTTCAGCAGTATATTGTACTTCGGTTTGTGCTGCTTTATGAGACTGCATTCAAGCACAAGTGCCTCGTACTCACTGTCGGTGACAATGAAATCGTAGTCGTAAACATTAGAGACCATTGCCGCAACTTTCGGAAGATGATCGGGATTCTCACGGAAATAACTGCTCACACGGTTATGCAGATTCTTTGCTTTTCCGATATATATTATATCGTTCTCGCTGTTACGCATTATATAGACTCCCGGCGACTGGGTCAGCCGTGAAGTCTTATTACGCAGATATGGTAATCTTGGATTCATATTTTCTCCTCAGTCCGGTATAGGACCGGTCTCACTGTCGATGTTTCCGTTTTTAGCATTTATATAGACCTCATCAGGATAAAATATATCAGTCAGATGAATATCCCATTCTAACGAAAAGTTTTTTCCGACACGTATTATTGTTAACTCCGGTTCACCGTCTATTCCGGCTTCATATTTGCTTTTAGCAATATCGACTGCCTGTTCACCGGTAATATTCGGCGTAACATCTATGTCTATGTCCGGCACATACCTGTTAAGCAGACGGGTCACATTACCGTCTTTATCAACACTAATTGCGACCGTTCCAAATGTATGAACGTCCTTGTAATACTGGTCAAAGCAATAGGTGAACTCATCCTTGCCGGAATTCCTGATTCTGAATCTTAATTCATTTTCCGGAGCAGATATGCCGATTATTTCAGCAAGTTCCTCTAAGGCCTCGGCTGCGTCATCTTCGTCCCCTACCTTTACTGTGCTGACCTTTCCTTCTATAAGCCTTACTCCGCCCGAAACGGGATCATACTCTATTTCCGGTGATCCTCCGTCATTGAGGTCTTTCAGGTCACTGATAGTGAGTGGTTTGACTGATTCTGTTTCAGAGCTGCTCTCGGACTTCGATGAACAGCCTGATGCCAAAATAGATGCTGCGAGTAATGCTGCTGTTAATTTAGTGCGATCCATAAATATACCTCCCATTATTGTCGGTCAAAATATTTTTTTCCTCCATTCGGACGGAAATATGTGCGGATATAGCCGTCTGTTGAGAGTATTACAAACTCGTTAGTCGCCTCTAAGTAATACACTCCGTCGCCGTCCTCGGATTCTGTTTTATAAAGTGCAGACGGGTCATTTATTACGTCACTTGCACCCTTTTCATACTCCTCAGCTGTCTTATAGCCAAAGTCATCTTTGAATTCTCCGCCATGCTTTTCAAAGTGCTGATTGAGCTGTTTCTGTGTACGGAAGTGATACTCAACATATCCCTCATTCCACGGTGCTTCTGTAGGTGTAACTGTTGTAGTAACTGTAGTAGTCTTGGCTTTTTTGGTCTTTGAAGCTTTTGTCTTCTTCACTGTGGTAGCGGCAGTCTTTTTCTTCTTACCCGACTTTGCTGCGGAAGTAGTCTTTATCTGCTTTTCCTCGGTTATTTCATCGTACTCTGTCTCTGCATCGGTAACTTCTGCATAGCCGGCTTCAGTTGTCGTTACAGACGAGGAGCTCTCGTCTTTGTCTGAGCCGGATTTAATTGCTGCATTTATTACGATCATTATAATTACGAGCAGAAATGCTGCTGCCGCTGCTATCTGTTTATTATTTTTCATTATTTTATCTCCTTATCTTTCAGATATTTCCGAGCATCAGTTCAAGTACTATGAGTACTGCAAGTATGACGAGGTTCACTGCTGTGAATACTAAAATATATCTTCCTGTCTGAGCTTTTTCTGCTTTGCGGTAGAACTGGAAGGATATAAGACTTGCAAGTGAAGCTATGAGTGTACCAAGTCCGCCAATATCAACTCCAAGAAGAAGCTTCGTACCATTATCAGTAAAGCCTGCGAGCATAACTGCTGCCGGAACATTGCTTATGACCTGTGAAAGTCCGACTCCTATAAGAAGTTCACGTCCGTCAACAGCGTGTGAAAAGAAGTCGTTGACCGAATCTATACGTGCAATGTTTCCGACGAATACAAAAAAGCAAATAAATGTCGCAAGCAGAGCGTAGTCTGCTTTAAGCAGCAATTTGCGGTCAAATATTACTGCCGTTAGCACTGCTGCTAAAAGACATATATAGTCCGGAAGAATGCGGAATACGGTCAGCAGGCAAAGCACAAACATTACTCCGTAAGCCGCAGCCTTTGCCGATGATACGCTATCTGCACTCTTCTCCGGAGCTTCACACTCCGTCGCCGGAAGCAGAAATGTCATAAGCATTATACAGATAAGTCCGACAGCTCCGGCAGGAAGCATAGTCTTGACAAAGGTCATTGCAGAAAGTCCGAATTCATCATACAGATAAAGATTCTGCGGATTTCCCACAGGAGTAAGCATACTTCCCATATTCGCCGCTACAGTTTCAAGTACTATAGTGAGTATCCTGCTCTTTTCATCAGGTATGCTGCGGTATATCAGTAATGTCAGCGGAACAAAAGTCAGCAGTGCAACATCATTAGTCACGAGCATGGAGCTGAAAAAGCATATCAGCACCATGACCATGCCGAGCTTACGCACAGTTCCGGTCTTTTTCAGGATATATCCGGTAGCTTTGTCAAAAACTCCTATGCTTCTGAATCCGGCAACAGCTATCATAAGTGCAAACAGCTCTATAAGGACCGCACGGTTTATGTATCCCGGGTATGAGCTGTCCGGAGGTATGATAAACATTGTAATAACTGCTGCTGCAAACGATATTGCAAGCACCGGCTGAGCTTTTATGAATCCGCCTATACGGTTTATTGTATTCTTCATCAGATAAGTATCCCTTCAAAATGGTCTATCTCATGCTGGATTATCTGAGCTTCAAAGTCTCTGAATATAGCCTTTTTCTTCTTAAAGCTCCTGTCACGGTATTCAACAGTGATTATCTTGTATCTCTTTGTGGGACGCACTCCGGTAAGTGAAAGGCAGCCCTCCTCAGTCTCATAGTACTTTGAGGAATGCTCTGTTATCACCGGATTCACCATTACAAGCACTTTTCCGCCTATCATAGCCGCAAGGACTGTTTTGCTCTCACCTATCATATTTGCTGCAAGTCCTACACAGCGTTCACGGTTAGCTTCGAGGGTATCGGCGATGTCTTTTATGAGCTGCATATCCTCTCTTGAAGCAGGTTCTGATTTTTTCTTCAGGAATTCTGTATCTTTGATTATTTCTCTTACCATTTTTCTCTCCATAAAACAAAATATCGGACTTTTAAATAAGCCCGATATTATTATAAACTATATAAGAAATTAAGTCAAGACAATGCCATTATACCGAAAATCACGCTGACTCCATATCAATATTCAAGTTCATCTTTTTCAGCATAGTCCGGAAAATCATTTTTATCAAATACTCTGACCTTTTTCGCCTTATCTTCAAATTGCAGGTCTTTAGTATACATAAAATTACTGATATTACCATTAGAAGCGTAACCTTCGTATTGTAAGATCACACCTGTCTGAGCGTCGACCAATAATTTAAAATCCGCAACATTAAGACTTGCACCATATTCCGCACTTGCTCTGCCGTTTATTACGTAGCAGGTTCTGTCGTTAAAAGTAGTTATTTCTTCTATATTCCATAAATCAAAATCGCTAAGGAAACCAAAAGTTATCTCCTGCGGCTGTATGCACATACTTGCACTAAGAACATTAGTAGGATTTGTAAGCATATTGTATCTATTCATCCCGTCATCAGCAGTTGAGATCCGGCTTTCGTCAGGAATTTTTATAACGTCATCGATAGTTATTGCCCACCCCTCTTTATATCGGTATTCCTTACTTTGTGGAGAAACCTCTATTTCGTCATTGCCATTGCAGCAGCGGATATTCTCAAAAAACGGAGCTGATAAAGAGTCAAAGCCTATATTATTTTTATCTGTAATATAGCACTGAGTAAAATCGGAGTAAGACAGCTTATCTGAAAGTGAACACTGGAAATCGTCCACATTTACTGCGTTTGGATCATCAGTATTGAACATAACTGTTCCCGAAACTTTGTCAAAATAGAAGATAGTATTCAGCATCATGTAGAAAATATCTTCTTTTGTCGCTGATTCCGGAACGACTGCTTTTTCAAGCGTTCTTTTTGAAATGGTCGTAGTTGCTGCCGGCTGAGATATTTCCGGCGTTTTTTCATTAGCAGTAACGATTTGAGCGGATGAATTTTCGGCAATATCAGTATCTTTAAAATCAGGCGACGACTTTTTCATTGCTCTGATAAATGTCATACTACCGGTAAGTCCTGCTATAAGAATAAGAACAGCTGCTGCATTTCTTACGGACTTATATCGGCTATTTTTTGTATAAATATCAACTTCCGTTATATCATACTCAGAAATCAGATCACTTCCGCTTTTTCGGACTTTATACTTACTTCGAGCCATTGAAAATATTCTGCTTGCCTCTTTGTCACCAAGCGGAGAATATTTTGATGACATATCCGACAATATATCATCTTCTGCATTTTCAAGTATCTTTAGTTCTCTTTTCATATTTTCGCTCATGAAAAAATACCTCCTAAAGTTTTATATTGCTGTCTGACAACAACTTTTTCAGACGTTTCAGTGCTCTTTCAGCACGTTTCCTTACCGAAGCAGGTGAGATCGAAAGTTTTTTTCCTATTTCCGATGAAGTTCTTCCATAATAGTATTTAAGGATAATTATTGAAGAATCAGGCTCGCCCAATTTCTGTATAATATCATAAACCATACGCTGAAACTCTTTATTCTCTATTTTATCAGTAATATCCATATCCGAAGGAAGTTTTTCAAGTTCTATATCCGATGATACGATGCGACTATTCTTTTTAGCATTGATATGCCTGTACATATCTGTAGTCTTGTTTTTGGCAACAGTATTGATGTATGCTTTGAGGTCACCGACATACTCAAAGTCGGAATCGAATTCAATAAACAGGTCAGCAAATATGTCACTGACACATTCTTCCATATCCTCATTTGATGCACAGCTTCTCAATCTATTGAAAACTATAGTAAAAACATAGTTATAGTATTCATCGTAAACAGCTTTTTGTCCTATCTCAGGTGATTTTTTCATAAGCGAGCTCAATTCGCTCCAAGTCATTATCCAACCTCCTTTCGCTTCTGTTTACTTCAATCGTAATTCTGCTCTTAGGTGTGACAGTTTTTAAAATAAAAAACTCTGCTGATACTTAATAGCAATTTCAGCAGAGTTTTAAGTTATTTATTTTTCACTGCAAGCTCAACAACTTTATAAGCCCCGTCATAAACTCCTGCATCTCTTGCACGCATGATATTATCGCACATCTTAACGATAATATCCCCGTTATGCTGTATCAGCGACAGCATTGCAGCTGTCTCTGCCGGTGTGGTGCACTCATAAGTACCGTCACCTATCTCCGCAGCACGTACTGCTCCCCACGCTTCATGTCCGCCTACACGCTTTATCATCAGCTTCGGCACCGGATAAAATGAAAGCTCACTCGGCTTGGTTATCAGCACATCGGATATTCTCATCAGAAGGTTGGTGGAGTATACTGCGGCAAAAATGTCACTGTGACAAAATGCGTGTATACCGGAAATTTTCCCGTCATATGCCTTTGCACAGAAGCTTGCAGTCTCACTGAAATCGTCAAAATGTTCGGTTAGGAACTGTTTCATCTGAGGTATTTCTTTCACGAGTTCATGCCAGACAGCCGCATGGTCCCCGACGTTTATCAAAAGCACTGCTCTGCCACGTTTTATCTGAGGGAGCAGACGTTTTATGATCGTCATGAAAGTATTCTTCTGAGCACCTGCTCCGCCAACTGTCATCAGCCAGCGTTTAGGAGCTTTGTTTTTAACACGTTCCTTTCTTCTGCGGCAGTCCTCATCGATATTGCTGACAAGCTCATGGTCGACATAGTGGCCGGTATAAGCTATATCACTTTCCGGCATTGGTCTGAGCGGACGTTTCTTGTCCATTCCTCTGAGAGCTCTGTAACCGAGATAAGCAGAAGGAGTCTGGACAGTATGCACTGCTCCCTCTGAAAGATGCAGAGCCATTGGCCAGTTATCCGGAATAACATTAACAACATTAGTAAGTCCGGCGTGTACAGCAGCCTGTGCAGGCCATACATGAGTTGCGATATAGGGTATATTTTTAGGTATCTCCTTGAAAACAGCAGTCATAAGCTCGGCAGTTTTCTGGTCAGCGGAGTTATACGACAGCTTGCGGAATCCCTCACTGTTCAGCGGTTCCCACACAGCCTTGTTGAAAAGTTTGCTCTTCTGCGAGAGCTTTGATCCCATGGAGTACAATCTGTTTTGTTCGCCTATGACCTTTCCGCCGACAGTTTCCTTGAAAGAATGAAGATCAAACCAATATGGGTCATACCCCATAGCATGAGCCGCAGAAGCTATTGCCATAGAGATGCGGTAATGTCCGAATCCCATGCGGATGTTGCCGATAACTATGCTTTTTTCATTGAAACAGATACCGCTCTTATCTGATATTATTATATTTTTTACGCCAAGAAGATTACCGATAGCCGGTGCGGGAACAGTGTCGAGATGATATATTTTATCCGAATCATCCCCGTATTTTCTCATGAACTTCTCTTTGTTCCGGACTGCTTTATGATATACACTCAAAGGGAGCTCATTTCCGAATACTTTTTTGGACTTTTCCACAAAAACACCTCCAAATACTTGACAACAGAGAAAAAATATGATAGACTTACTATCAGTAGCATTTGATTTATAGTCTATCACAAAAAAGGAGGTTTGTCAAGTGGAAAATTACAATTATCAGGAAAATAACAAAAACAAACGCTTCGATAAGGCTATCGAGGTAAGTGCAAAACTATTTCTCGAACAGGGTATCGATGAGGTCAAAATGACCGACATCGCCAATGAATCCGGCATCGGAGTTGCTACCCTTTATCGATACTTCGGTACAAAGACCGGTATAGCCATCGCTGCTATGACATATATGTGGAACGACCTGAAAAGTATGTTCAGTGGTATTTTCGAGTCCGATATATTCCTTAAACAGTCCGGACTTAAACAGCTGAAAGACCTTATGAGAATGTTCGTAGTCCTCTATCAGGCTCACCCAAGATTTATGAAGCTCCTTGCTGAATTTGATCTGCTTATTGCTCGTGAAAAAGTCCCCAAGACAGCCCTCAGAGAGTACGATCACTCTGTGATAGACTTCTATCCTGTTGTGGAAAAGGCCTATATCACCGGATTATCAGACGGTACTATAAGAGATGACATAGATTTCCGTCTTTTCTATTTATCACACGCTCATGCCCTTATGGAGCTAAGCAAAAAGCTCATACAGGGCGAACTCCTCCCGTCAGACGATTTTTCTGCGGCTGAAAAAGAGCTTGAAATGCTGATAGATGCCGCTGTTGCCTATATCAGAAAGGAGTAATCCTATGGAAAAGAGATCAGCTTCAAATAAGATATTATGGATATTTGCTATAGGTCAGCTCGGCTGGTCTACTCTTTCGGGCATAGTCACGAACCTGCTGGTCTTTTTCTATCAGCCCTCTCAGGATACTCTTGATGCAGGACTTACTCAGTTCGTGACTGCTTCAAAATTTCTCGGTATAACTATGATTGGTCTGATAGCAGCTGTCGGACGTATTTTCGACGCTGTTACTGACCCCATGATCGCCGGAAAGTCCGACAGTCTCAGGCATAAGCTCGGCAGACGTATCCCCTTTATGAGATATTCTGCCATTCCTTTCGGAGTAATTACTATTCTGCTGTTCATATCACCTGTGAATAGTACAAGTCCGGTGAATGCTGCTGCTCTTTTCGTATGTGCAATGCTGTTTTATTTCTGCATGACCTGCTATTGCACGCCCTATAATGCACTCATACCCGAGCTCGGACGCTCTCAGGAAGCAAGGATAAATCTCTCGACTTTTATCTCTATGACCTATTTCGTGGGTACTGCTCTTGCATATACTATCCCTATGATCGCAGGTATGCTAAGACCTTCTCTCAGCTACGCAAACAGTTATCGTGTACCTATTGTGATACTTAGCGTGATAGCTATTATTTGTATGCTCGTGCCCTCATTTCTCATAGACGAAAACCAGTATGCCGACACTACTCCAAGTAAGGCAACCGCTTTCAGCTCACTCACTTCAACTTTCAGAAATAAGCAGTTCCGGATATTTGTCACATCAGATATTCTCTACTGGATAGCTCTTACACTTTTCCAGACCGGTCTGCTGTTCTATGTAACAGAGCTTATGGATATGGACGAGGGCAGATCTACTGTACTTTTCATAATAATGTCTGTAGTATCAGTTTGTTTTTATCCGGCAGTAAATATCTTCTCAAAAAAAATGGGCAAGAAGAAGCTTGTAGCTTTTGGATTCATCTTCTTTTCTGCCGCATTTCTTATAACTTCATTTGCCGGTATACCTGCTATACCCGGTATGGCATACGGTGTAATTATTGCAGTGCTCGCTGCACTGCCAATGGCTATACTCGGCATACTTCCGCAGGCTGTAGTTGCCGATATTTCCGAAGCTGACAAAGCTGATACCGGCGAAAACAGACAGGGAATGTTCTACGCTGCACGTACCTTTGCTTTCAAAATGGGACAGTCCGTCGCTATGCTGCTGTTTACAAGCATGGCGGCTATAGGAAGAAGCTCCGGTCTCGGATACAGACTAACCGCAGTTGCCGCTGCTGTGCTGTGTCTCATGGGCGGACTGGTATTCCTGAGATATAACGAAACAGATGTCATAAGTAAAATAAACTCATCCAAGGAGGATAACTGAAATGCTCAGACTAAAAAAAGTCAGCTTTTCTTACGAATATGACGGCGAGACCTTCTGCATAGATACCTCCAGCACCGTAATCTCAGATTCCCTGAAAATCCATATAGATACTTTAGGGGACGTTTTCACTGCAAATATAATTTCACAGAACGAGATAAAGATCCTTGCACTCAGTGCTGTTTTTGAGCACGATTATTCCGATCAGGACAGGATCTTCCTGAATGGCTATCAGTCGTGGACCGACAGCATCGAATATCCGCTTAACGGCAAGATGCACGGACTTGATATTATACCGGCTAAGGTTGTTGAAAAGTACTCATTTGATCGTTACGGTGACTATGACTTCACCGACTACGGCGGTGAGGGACAGCTTCACGGCTGGTCCTATGGATATGTCCGCACCCGAAAGTACTTCTGCTTTCTCGGCTCACTAAATGAAAATGCGGCTTTCACTAAGATAAGCACTGATACGAATAAAAATACGATAACTCTTACAAGAGACTGCTCCGGAATCGTTTTCTCCGGCGACTATGTCGGATTCCGTATGCTGATAACTGACGGCAGAGAAAATGAAGTCTTTGACCGATATTTCCAGCTTCTCGGCACAAAAATACGTGACGATGCAAAGCCTGTTTACGGCTATACAAGCTGGTACCGTCACTATCAGAAAATAAATGAAAGTATTATCCAGAACGACCTTTCCGGTATGCTCTCACAAAAATTCAAACCGGATGTATTTCAGATAGACGACGGCTATCAGACTGCTGTCGGTGACTGGCTTGCCGTGGACGAAAATAAATTTCCGAACGGTATGAAGTCTATTGCCGAGAGTATAAGCAGTAACGGCATTATCCCCGGAATATGGCTCGCACCTTTTGCCTGCGAGGAGAATTCCTATGTTTTTCGCAATTTTAAGGAATGGTTTCTTACCGATGAAGACGGCAATTACATAAAAGGCGGCTCTAACTGGGGCGGATTCTATATCCTTGACATCTATAACGAGGATGTGCGTAACTATCTCCGCAATGTTTTCGACACCATTGTAAACAGCTGGGGATTCCGTCTGCTGAAACTGGATTTTCTCTATGCTGAGTGTATCGTGCCGAGACTTAATAAAACCCGTGGACAGATAATGGCTGAGGCAATGGACTTTCTCCGTGAATGTGCCGGAGATGCCTTTATTCTGGGGTGCGGAGTCCCTCTTGCTTCTGCTTTCGGCAAAGTGGACTATTGCCGTATCGGCTGCGATGTAAGTCTCGACTGGAACGACAAGTCCTATATGAGACTTATGCACCGTGAACGCATAAGCACCCGTAATTCCATACTTAATTCAGTGTTCCGCCGTCAGCTCAACGGCAGAGCATTCTACAATGACCCTGATGTGTTCATTCTCCGCAATAATGATACTTCACTTACTCCGAAACAGAAAAAATGCCTTTCTGAGGTGAACGCTATGACCGGCGGTGTGTTGTTCTGCTCGGATGATATTTCGGAGTACAGCAAAGAACAGCTCATACAGCTATCCGGCATAATGAAGCTAAGGAATGCAAATATCACTTATGTCGAACTTGAAGATGACAAGCTTAAAGTGACTTTTAAACTCGGAGAAAAAGAGTACCACGCTGTATATGGAAATTTTAAAAAAAATAAAAAATCCCCGTGAGGAAATCACGGGGATTTTACATATCAAAGGTCAAAAAGCGGAGTTGAGAAGTATCTCTCGGCAGTATCGGGAAGTATAGTTACGACCGTCTTTCCCTCGCCAAGCTTTTCAGCAAGTTTGAGAGCGGCTGCAACGTTCGTGCCGCTCGATATACCGCACATTATTCCCTCTTTTGATGCGAGGTCTTTAGCAGTCTGGATAGCTTCTTCATCGGTAACAATGTAAATATCATCGTAGATATTTTTATTGAGAATATCCGGTATTATACCGTCACCGATTCCCATTTGAAGGTGAGTTCCTATAGTACCGCCGGCAAGTATAGCTGCATTTTCAGGCTCTACTGCCCATATCACCATATCCGGATACTGAGCTTTGAGTGCCTCACCAATACCTGTGATAGTACCGCCGGTTCCTATACCGGAACAGAAACCGTCTATCTTTACTGCTGTCTGCTCCAGTATCTCCAAAGCCGTGTGGTACTTGTGGGCATTTGTATTATTTGGATTAACAAACTGCTGAGGTACGAAGACATTCTTGTCCTCCTCAGCCATTCTGAGAGCTGTATTCAGACATTCCTCTATGCACTTTCCGATGTCGCCGTCATCGTGGATGAGCTTTACCTCTGCACCATAATGGTTGACCAGCTTTCTGCGTTCCTCACTAACAGAATCAGGCATGATTATTATAGTCTTGTAGCCTCTTACTGCTCCGACAAGAGCAAGTCCAATGCCCTGATTTCCGCTTGTAGGCTCAACAATTATCGTGTCCTTATTTATGAGACCTTCTTTCTCAGCGTGACGTATCATATTATAAGCAGTACGTGTCTTTATTGAACCGCCGACATTAAGTCCCTCGAATTTTACAAGCACATCCGCATTACCCGGTTTGTTCATACGGTTGAGCTTTATCATCGGAGTATGACCCATAGCTTCAAGAATATTGTTATATATCATTTCTAATTTCTCCCTGTCAAATATAATAAAAATCTATAACTCTGTATTCAATTATACTATATTCCTGAAGTTAATGCAAGTGTTTTTATATAAAAAACGGTGGAGTACAGTAATAGCATCCCTGTACTCCACCGAAGCTTTTCTCTTATTTATTCTTTACAGCCTCTTTGACTGTCTTAACTATATTTTCAGCAGAGAGTCCAAACTCTTTAAGGAGGTCAACAGCCGGACCTGAATAACCGAACTCATCGTTAACACCTATCTTTACTACCTTTACAGGACAACACTCTGTTACAGCCTCTGCTACAGCAGCACCAAGTCCGCCTATAACACTGTGTTCCTCAGCAGTAACAATAAGACCAGTCTCCTTTGCACACTTGCAGATAAGCTCCTTATCGAGCGGCTTGATAGTGTGGATATTTACAACTCTTGCTGAGATTCCCTCTGCTTCGAGAGTCTTAGCAGCTTCAACAGCTTCATTTACCATAAGACCTGTAGCAACTATAGTAACGTCCTTACCGTCCTTCATGACAACGCCCTTGCCGAGCTCAAACTTATATGTTTTCTCGTCATTTATTACCGGAACAGCAAGTCTGCCGAATCTCATATATACAGGACCATTGAAGTCAAGTGCAGCCTTTACAGCAGCCTTAGCCTCAACATCGTCGCATGGATTGATGATAGTCATACCCGGGATAGTTCTCATAAGGGCAATATCCTCATTGCACTGGTGAGTAGCACCGTCCTCGCCAACTGAGATACCGGCGTGTGTAGCACCTATCTTAACGTTGAGGTGTGGGTAACCTATAGAATTGCGGACTATCTCGTAAGCTCTTCCGGCTGCGAACATAGCAAAAGTGCTTGCAAAAGGTATCTTTCCGCTTGCTGCAAGTCCGGCAGCAACGCCCATCATGTTAGCCTCAGCGATACCGCAGTCAAAGAATCTGTCCGGATACGCCTTCTTAAATATACCTGTCTTTGTTGCAGCAGCAAGGTCTGCATCGAGCACTACAAGATCCTTATATTCTTCTGCCAGATCTCTTAATGCTTCACCGTAGCTTTCTCTGGTAGCCTTTTTGATAATTTCTGCCATTTCTCAGCCCTCCAATTCCTTTAACTGTGCTTCAAGCTCAGCCATAGCCTGCTCGTACTGCTCTTTGTTAGGAGCTGTACCGTGCCATCCTACCTGATTTTCCATGAATGAAACGCCCTTGCCCTTAACGGACTTCTGAATGATAGCTACAGGCTTGTCATTAACCTTTGAAGCCTCATCAAAAGCAGCTTCGATGCTGTCAAAGTCATGAGCGTCCATAGTGATAACGTGCCAGCCGAAAGCTGCGAACTTATCTGTTATCGGCTCTGGAGAACAAACCTCTGAAATAGGACCGTCTATCTGGAGACCGTTATTATCAACTACAGCAACAAGATTTCCAAGACCATAATGAGCTGCAAACATAGCAGCCTCCCAAACCTGACCTTCCTCTATCTCGCCGTCACCAAGAACAGTATATACATTATAGGACTTGCCGTCGAGCTTTGCTGCAAGAGCCATTCCGCAGGCAGCTGATATACCCTGTCCAAGTGAACCGCTGGACATATCTACACCAGGTATATGGATACAAGGATGTCCCTGAAGCATAGCACCTATGTGACGAAGTGACTTCAGCTCGTCTACAGAGAAAAATCCCTTCTGAGCCAGCACTGAATAGAGTGCCGGAGCAGTATGTCCCTTAGAGAGTACGAATCTGTCTCTATCCTGAGCGTCAGGAGCCTTTGGGTCAACATTCATCTTGTTGAAGTAAAGGTATGTCAATGTATCGCTTATGGAGAGCGATCCACCCGGATGACCGGATTTAGCGTTATAAGTACCTTCAATAACGCCCATTCTTACTTTGCAGGCGATCTTCTGCAAATCCTTTTTCATTGATGCGTCCATAATAACCTCCAGTTTTAATATCTTAACGGCTTTTGCCGTGATATGCTTTTATGTCATAAAGCTTCTTATAAATATATTTTCCTCTCTGGAATGACTTTCCCTCGTACTTTGAGGAAAGTGCTGAGGAAGTTATAAACTCGTCGTCAACGCAGACGAAAAACTGTTTTTCCCCTGCTTCAACGAGATAATAAGCCTGTCCGTAGTTGGCGGCAGAATCGAAAACATCAAGTGCTCCCGCACCTATGATAAAATCGGCTATCCACTCCGCTCCGGACTTTTTCTTCTTTCTTATCAGAGCGTAAATATGCTCTGCATTTGGATATTTATCTGAACAGCAGGCATCCTTCAGACTTCTTGCACCGTTTCCGGCTGTAAATTTTTCAAGGTCTATCTTTTCCCTCATTTCTTTAACATCGCATTCTTCATCACTCAGAAGATAGTCGATGCTGACGTTGAGGAGCAGCGAAATAGCCTTGATATTTTCCACATCAGGAAGTCCCCTGCCTGTCTCCCACTTGGTCACAGCCTGTCTTGAAACGCAGAGTTTTTCGGCGAGCTGTTCCTGTGATAATCCTGAATTTTTTCTTGCTTCTTTAAGTTTTTCTGAAAATGTCATATATATTCCTCCTAAGATCAGGTACGGTAATTTTCCGTCCGATCTCAGTATAATATCCACAGTTCAGAACATCAAGAGTATATGTGCTGACATCTGTGCTACTTTCCGTAGCATGGCTATTTTAAGCCTTTTACAGACCGCACTTCCCGATGATATATTCTATAAGCTCAGCCACAGCACCCTCGTCGTTCGACCTGCTGAGCACCATATCAGCTTCAGCTTTTACACAGTCCTCAGCGTTTGCAGGGCAAGCTCCGAGGTCAGCACAGCGAATCATTTCTATATCATTATCAAAGTCGCCGACCGATACGAAAGTGTAGTCCTCAAAGCCCGGCAGTTTACGGTACTGCTCCAGTGCTGAACCCTTGCTCACACCTTTCGGAAGCATTTCATAAAACATATCCGAGGACTTGACAAACTCAACACTGCTGTAGTCCTTCTGTCTCACAATGACCTGAATGAAGTCCATATCTTCCGGAGACATAGCGAATAGTACTTTCAGCCAGCCGCCCTCTTCTATTTTGTCTATATCAACATACTCCGGGACAATTCCACAGAGCTTCGTATGTAATTTCTGATAATCATTGTTGCGGAACACATAAGTCCCCTCTATTCTCAGGACTTCTCCGCCAATCTCCGGCATCATTTCGAGTATTTCCTCAGCAATAGGCTTTGCCTCTGCCGGAAGGGGATGTGTAAACAGAGTTTTTCCAGTAGAATAGTCATGTATAGCCGCTCCGTTGTACATTATGACCGGTTCTTTCAGTCCGAGAATCTCAAGGTACTGTTCAAAGGACTGCACGGTACGTCCGGTAGCGATCGTAAAGTGACCGCCAAGCTCTGTAAATCGCCTGATAGCCTGTCTGTCGGCATCTGTTATATTCTTTTTTGAATCAAGCAGAGTGCCGTCCATATCGCTGAGCAGGATGACTTTAGTAATATCTTCAAACAAGAAGCTGACCTCCTACATTTTTTCGAGCTTTCTGAGGACTGCCTGAAAATACTCAGGAAGTTCACTTGAAAACTCCATATATTTCCCTGTAGTCGGGTGGATAAAACCAATTTTTCGTGCGTGGAGACACTGTCCGTCAAGACCCTTGTAGGGCTTGCCATAGACATCATCGCCGAGCACGGGATGCCCGATATAAGCCAGATGAACACGTATCTGATGAGTTCTTCCGGTCTCAAGTCTGAGCCTGACATGAGCGTATCCGCCGAATTGTCTGAGGACTTCGTAATGCGTCACCGCATTGCGTGAATTCTCCTGTGTTACGCACATTTTCTTGCGGTCGACCTTATGTCTGCCGATAGGAGCGTCAACAGTTCCCGCCGGCTCCTTGAACGAACCGACTGCAACAGCCTCGTACTCACGGGTAAAGCTGTGAGCTTTTATCTGCTCTGCGAGGTGAAGATGAGCAGCATCGTTCTTGGCAACGATCAGCAGTCCGCTCGTATTCTTATCTATACGGTGGACGATCCCAGGACGTATCACTCCGTTTATCCCCGAAAGACTGTCTCCGCAGTGATGCAGAAGTGCGTTCACGAGAGTGCCGTTATAGTTTCCGTGAGCCGGATGCACTACCATTCCCTTTGGCTTGTTGACCACGAGCAAGTCGCTGTCCTCATAGACTATATCAAGCGGAATATCCTCCGGCACAGCGTCCATAGGCTGAGGATCGGGTATCTCGACATCTATCACGTCACCGCTTCTGAGCTTATAGTTCTTGCTGACCACACTACCGTTCACGAGTACTCCGCCTTTAGTGAGGAGTCCCTGCACAGCAGAACGTGTCAGTTCAGCAATATTATCCGAAATATATTTATCTATCCTGCATCCAATATCAGCATCAAGCACATTCAGGCAAAGTTTTTCACTCATTTGACTCCGCCTTTTCCAGCTTTTTCTTTTCAGCCTCTATCTTAGGATCGATGAAGATACCGTAGATGATGAGCAGCACAAAAGCGAACGTAACACATATATCTGCAAAATTGAATATAGCAAATTTGAACAGTTTCAGTTCAAACATATCCACTACATAGCCATAACGCACACGGTCGATAAAGTTGCCGATGCCTCCTGCTATGAAAAGTGTGATTGCGATATTCAGCAATTTAGAGCGTTTCCGCAGGTATATGAGTGCGATGATACCAGAGATAAGAGCGATGCAGGTGAAACCTATCAGAAACCAACGCTGTCCGGACATACTGCCGAATATAGCACCACGGTTCTCAAGATAGGTGAGGTCAAAGACCTTAAAGCTGCCGAAGTGGATGAATTCCATAGTCCCCTTCGGCTCAAGAGTATGGACTGCCCAGTATTTTATGATCTGATCCACACCGATTAGTGCAGCGATCATTACAGCGATCAGTATAGCTCCCAAAACAATATCCTTTCAATCAAATAATACGCCTGCCGCATTTTAAGCAGCAGGCAATATATTCATAATTTTATACTTCAATAGCCATAGCACATCTCTCGCAGAGTGTTGGATGATCGTGATTTGTTCCAACATACTTTGAGTAGCACCAGCAGCGTTCGCACTTCTCGCCGTCAGCCTTTGCAACTTCAAATGAAGTTTCGCTTCCGGACTTCTCAACTTCAACTCCTGAAACAATGAGTATCTCAGCGAGGTGGTCAGCAAGTGCAGTGAACTTATCATAGTCGGCATCTGAGCTCTTGATGATTATCTTAGCTTCAAGTGACTTACCGATGAGTTTTTCATTTCTTGCGTCCTCAAGAACCTTGTTAACAGCGATTCTTGTGTCATAGATGAAGTTCCACTTGTCAACGAACTCTGTGCTGAACTCTATGCCGGACTTCTCTGGCATCTGGTTGAGGAATACGCTCTCCTTATCGTCAGCAGAAGTATGAGGCATAAACTGCCATATCTCCTCAGCTGTGAAAGAGATGATAGGAGCTGCAAGTCTTGCAAGAGCACTGAGTATGCGATACATAGCGGTCTGTGCAGAACGGCGGAGCTCTGAATCCTCCTTCTCGCAGTAGAGTCGGTCCTTGATAATATCAAGATAGAAGTTAGACATATCTATAACGCAGAAATTATGTATAGCGTGGAATGCGATGTGGAAATCGAATGCATTGTAGCCTTCGTTCACCTTTTCAATAAGAGCATCCAGCTTCATGAGAGCCCATTTATCAAGCTCTGTGAACTTATCATCAGAAACGCTGTCCTTATCAGGATCAAATCCTGCACCGTTTCCGAGGTTACCGAGAATGAAACGAGCTGTATTTCTTATTTTCTTATATGCGTCAGAAAGCTGACTGAGTATCGGCTTGGACATTCTTATATCGCTGTGGTAGTCTGAAGAAGCTACCCAAAGGCGGAGAATATCAGCACCGTACTGATTTATGATCTCGTCCGGAGCAATACCGTTTCCGAGGGACTTGTGCATTGTCTTGCCCTCGCCGTCAACTACCCAACCGTGAGTGCAGACAGCCTTGTATGGAGCAGTTCCCTTAAATACAACGGAAGTAAGGAGTGATGACTGGAACCAGCCTCTGTACTGGTCAGCACCTTCAAGATAGAGGTCAGCCGGCCATGTAAGGCTTGGGAAGTCCTCGCCTTCCATAACAGAAGCATGAGAAACACCGCTGTCGAACCAAACGTCCATGATGTCGTATTCTTTAGTGAACTCGCCGCATCCGCAGTCGCATTTTACAGTTGAAGGGATGAACTCGGAAGCATCCTTCTCCCACCATGCGTCTGAGCCTTCCTTGCGGAAAAGTTCAGCGATAGCCTTGATAGTCTCGTCATTGAATATCGGCTTGCCGCAGTCCTTACAGTAGATAACAGGTATCGGAACGCCCCATGTTCTCTGACGAGAGATACACCAGTCACTTCTGTCACGGACCATGCCTTTTATACGGTCCTCGCCCCACTCAGGGATCCACTTAACGCTCTCTATAGCCTTTACAGCTTCGTCCTTGAATCCGTTTACTGAGCAGAACCACTGCTCTGTAGCTCTGTAGATGATAGGGCTGTTGCATCTCCAGCAGTGTGGATACTGGTGAACGATCTTCTGAGTAGCGAGCATAGCTCCAAGCTCTGTGAGCTTTGCAGCGATAGCCTTGTTAGCCTCATCAGTATCAAGACCTTCAATTTCGCCGGCTTCAGCAGTCTGACGGCCCTTTGCGTCAACACATACGATGATGCCGATGTCATCATATTTCTTGCAGACCTCAAAGTCCTCTACACCGTAGCCAGGAGCTGTATGAACGCATCCTGTACCGCTTTCGAGAGTTACATGGTCGCCGACGATGATCGGTGACGGACGGTCATAGAGAGGATGCTTTGTCTTCATGCCTTCAAGTTCAGCACCTGTGAAGATATGCTCTGTAGTATACTCAGTGATACCGGCAGTCTCCATAGTAGTCTTCACGAGCTCCTCAGCCATAACGTAGTACTCATCGCCAACGTGAACGAGGGTATAGTTATACTCAGGGCCAAGGCATATAGCAAGGTTGCCCGGGATAGTCCAAGTTGTAGTAGTCCAGATAACGAAGTATATCTTTGAGAGGTCAAGACCGAGACCTGTGAAGATACCCTTGTCATCAGTAACGTTGAATTTAACATAGATAGAGTAGCAAGGATCGTTTGAATACTCTATCTCAGCCTCAGCGAGGGCAGTATTACAGTCAGGGCACCAGTAAACCGGCTTTAATCCCTTGTACATATAGCCTCTCTTAGCCATTTCTCCGAATACCTCTACCTGTCTTGCTTCGTATTCAGGACGGAGTGTGAGGTATGGATAGTCGTAATCTCCAAGAGAACCGATCCTCTTGAAGCCTTTCATCTGGTTTGCGACCTGAGTCATAGCATACTCACGGCAGTGCTTTCTGAGGGCTGTCGGCGAGATAGCACCGTCCTTGACGCCGATAGTCTTCATAGCTTTCAGCTCGATCGGAAGTCCGTGAGTGTCCCAGCCAGGAACGTATGGGGCACAGAATCCGCTCATATTCTTATACTTTACGATAAAATCCTTGAGGGACTTATTAAGAGCATGACCAAGGTGAATATCACCGTTAGCATAAGGCGGTCCATCGTGAAGGATATAAGGAGTCTTGCCCTTATTCTTCTCGATCATCTTATAATACAGACGCTGACTTTCCCATTTTTCAAGAGTTTCAGGCTCTCTCTTAGGAAGATTTCCCCTCATAGGGAATTCGGTTTTCGGTAAATTTAAGGTATTATTATAATCCTGTGCCATTTTTCCATGATCCCCCGTAAACGACCTTATAGGGGATCCTCCTTTCAAACGATTTAAACTTATATATCGCACCTTCCAGTGCAGGATTCCGGTTTATTCTTCTTCTGAAGCGATAGCAGCAGCGATCTCCTCTGCTGTCTGAGGCTCAGCACCGTCGACATCGTCAAATGTTTCAGGCATAGAAGAAATAAGTTCAAGGTGGCTCTTATACATATCGAAGAGGCTCTTCTTGAAATCAGCTACCTGCTGCTGAGCTTCGATAAGAGCTTCTTTTTCCTTAGCGATCTCCTGACGGTTACGCTCCATAGCCTCTGCGTGCTGACGTACAGCCTCATCCTCAAGAGCGTCAGCCTTAGCCTGAGCCTCAGCGATGATCTGGTCAGCCTTTTCGTTAGCCTCGCTGATTACCTGATGTCCCTGCTTCTGAGCACCGAGAAGAGCGTCCTTGAGAGCGTCCTCATCACGCATATACTCTCTTACCTTATCAGCAAGAACCTGTATCTTATTGTTAGCCTCAGCACGTTCTCTCTCCATTTCGTCGAGCTCTGCCTCAAGCTGCTGGAAGAATTCATCAATTTCCTCCTGCTTATAACCGAAAGCAGCCTTTTCAAATCTTTTATTTCTTACGTCTTTTGAAGTTATCATTTCAATTCACCTCTAAATATATTTACGAAGATTAATGTGTATACGGCCTTTTTTCGTTTCGCCGTCAATACCAGACAAAATAAATCTTCCGCTTCCTCTTATTGAGAGCACATCTCCTTCACGGAGCTCCGCCGAAACGGATGAAGCGGTAAAGTGGTTTATATCGACCTTTTCAGAGCGGATCAGCCTTGCGGCATTTTCACGGCTCACCTTTGCTGCAAGACTGACTATGCAGTCGAGCCGCATTGAAGCAACAGTACCCTTTATATCCTCAAACTCCTGTTTCAGTTCAAGTTCAAAGGGGCGGTCATCGCTGACTTTAACGCCCACTCTTCCGACTTTTGAAACAGAACCTGTTATGACTTTTGCCGCTACATCGGTAACAAAAGTCTGTGCAGCTCCCTCTGCGACGATAATATCGCCTATCGTGTCTCTTTTCAGCATCATTCCCATGAAAGTGCCGAGAAGGTCACGATGAGTGAGCTTATCCTCCTTGCGGAACGAAAAGGTCACGCACCGCATGGGGAACTCATCGAGGATATATTCCTGACAATACTCCGGATATATCGCCAGCATCCTGCGTCTTGCATCGGGATACCCGCCCCAGAGCACAGAGCAGAGTTCTCCCCTGTTCCTTGAGCACCACTCTTCGGCAAGAGCACACTGACGCTCGTCAAGAAATGAAGAGAACTGAGCACAGCAGTCTCTTTCGCATCTGCTCAGCATATCGCTGAGTCTTGCGTAAAAGAGCTTATCCTCCGGCTCGTTCATCAGATGAATACGCCGTTATTTTCAAGCTCGCCAACGAGGTCTTCACCGATGAAGCCAACGTTGTATGGAGTAATGATATATGTGAGATTAGCTACAGGCTTGAGGCTTCCGCCGTTTGCATAAGCCACACCAACGAGGAAATCGATAATTCTTCTCTTATTCTCCGGAGAAGCAGTTTCAAGGTTAAGAACGACAGTCTTCTTAGCGATGAGGTGGTCAGCGATCTGCTTTGCATCTGTGAATGCAGAAGGCTTAACGAGGACTACCTGAAGCTGAGCAGTAGTCTGGATATTAACTACCTTATTTCTTCTGCTGCTTCCGCTGCTGATAGAGCTTTCGGAAGAAGATGAAGTTTCATCTGAGTCTGTAGGACGGAAGCTTTGATGTTCGCTGCTTGTGTGGCGTACAGGCACATCAGCCTGATCGAAATCGTCTTCTTCAGGAGCGAAGAAGAACTCCTTGATATTCTCGAATAGTTTCATTTTTTACTCCATTCTCCGCACTGTTTATATTTTTATATTTCTGCTATTTATGCACCGGAACAAATGCGGGATATTCCGTGCTGTTATCAGCATCCGCTGTGAGTTATTTGCTGTAATCTCTTGCACCGAAAAGACCTGTTCCGATACGTACAAGCGTAGAGCCGTACTTTACCGCCTCTGCGTAATCATGGGTCATACCCATAGACAGCACATCGAAAGACTTTTCGTCTGCATATTTATTATAGAGTTCCTGCATCCTTCCAAGGAACAGATCGCTGTCCCACGGAGGAGGGATAGTCATAAGACCTCTTAACTTTATATTTTCAAGTTCTGACATCTGATCCATAAGCTCTTTTAGAGCATCCGGACTAACTCCGCTTTTAGAGTCCTCACCGCCGATGTTCACCTCACAGAGAACGTCCGTAACAAGGTCTTTATTCTTTGAGATACGGTCTATCTCCTGAGCGAGCTTAAAGCTGTCTACCGACTGTATCATGCTGACAGAACCGATTATATACTTTACTTTATTTGTCTGTAAATGCCCGATAAACTGCACTTCTGCACTTTTATCGTATTTATCTGCTTTAGACTGGTATTCCTGCACACGGTTTTCACCAAGCAGATCGATGCCGAGTCCGATAGCATGATTTACAGCTTCCGGCGGAACCGTTTTTGTTACCGCCATGATGCGTACTATATCTCCGGCATTTCTGTATTTATCCATAGCTTCAGAGACATTGTCCCTGATACGGCGAAGATTCTCGTCAATATAGCTGAATCCGTCACTCACCGTTATCAACACCTTCCAACAAAATATCGTCATACAGTGCAAGATAGCTTTTATCATCTTCATATATCTTAGAGAGAACGTAATCGCTGCCCTCATAGATAACGTCGATCTTCTTGAATTCTATCTGTTCGCCCTTGCGTATATACACGCCCTTATAGGACCTATCCTCATCGTTCTCTTTTCCTGTTTCCTTGACGCTGTCGGGAAGATCGCTGTAATCGATGAATCTTATAGCTTCTCTCGGAACTTTAAGTCCACGGAAATCTCCACGTATAAGCTCTACCTTTTCAGTTCTGTGCTGAACGAGGTCATAGCTGAACTGATCGCAGGAAAGGATAATGATGCTGTTTGAAGCATCTCCTTCATCACGGACATCATATATAGTAGCATCGAACACATCGGCAGAAGAAGCTATCTTTATTTTTACATTCGCACCAATATGGTATTCTTTTCTGCTGTTATCAACAACACCTGCGAGATACCAGCAGTAGCCGTCTATGAGCTTTCCGACTTTACTGCCGCTGACATCCTTATTATCTGTTATCTCATTTATCTGAGCGATAGTAAGCTTATCGAGGGTCTTACTGCTGAGCTTGTCCTCATAGCCGTCGCAATAGCTGACAAAGTAGGCAGAGGTATCGGATACGACCTTGTCTACCGGAGCAGAAGACCTGCGGCGGAGCTCATCGAGCTGACTATTTATTGAGGCTATCTCCTCGCTGAAATCCTTGACCTCTCCGGTAATTATCTGGTAGGTACTCATCTGGACGAGCAGATTCTCCTTAGCGACATCTATACCGCTGTGATCCTGCCTGTCACGGCACAGTATGAAATCCCTGTAATTCTCCTCTATAGAACCTGAAAGGCTTCCTGGCTGTACAGATTCCTGAGTTCCCGGATTCTGTATCTTTTTAAGGACTTCAAGCTCCTTATTGAGCTTGTCTATCTCACGGTTTATACTTATCTGCTCTTCGCTGCTATAGACCTGAGCGATGATAGTACCCTTACCGATCTTGCCGCCGTCGGAGATCTTATAATTCAGAACTCCGCTGCCTTTTGCAGATACAGGTGTTTCATCCCTTATGAAAACGCCCTTGAACTCGACCGAAGCGGTAGCTTCCGAGATCAGAGCACTTACAGTATCACTTTCCCTGTTGCGGAAGTTATAAACAATGCTGACAGCTACCACAAGGAATAGGACAAGCACCATATTCCGCAGTATCTTGACCATGGCACTGCCTTCCGATTTAGTAAAGTGCATTCAGATCACCTTATTCGCTTTTTTCTGATGCGTCGAGTATAGACACTGCTCTTGCAGGTATTATTGTTGAGATAGCGTGTTTATATACTAACTGCTGTTTTCCTTCGCAGTCAAATATAGCAACATAGCTGTCGAATCCTCTTACCATTCCCTTGAACTGGAAACCATTTGTAAGGATTATTGTGACCATTATTCTGTCTTTTCTGCATTGATTCAGGAAAACGTCCTGAAGATTGATCGTCTTGTTCATACATCTTCTCCTATCTGAAATTACTTATGTCCAACATTTCTGCACTTATGCGGAAATACACACAATACATTATATCATATCTTCCAATAATTTGCTATACATTTTTTAGATTTTTCTAAAATTTCATACAATTTATCAAATTCAGCTAAAATAATCCACTGAATCCGTTGATTTTTCCTAAACCACGTCAACTGTCTTTTAGCATAATGACGAGTTTCCTGCTTGACTTTGCTTATACAGTCTTCAAGAGAAGCTTCTCCGCTGAAATACGGAATAAACTCTTTGAAGCCGATCGCATTGGCTGCTGTAGCCATTCCGCTCTCGTTCCAAAGCTCTCTTGCTTCATCGATAAGTCCGTTTTCCACCATTATGTCCACACGCCGGTCGATGCGGTCGTAAAGGACGCTTCTGTCCTCATAATTAAGTCCCAGTATAAGGCTGTCGTAAGGACTTTCTATACTGCGGCTCTCAGCCTTTAATTCGCTGAACTTTCTTCCTGTAACATGGCACACTTCCAGTGCTCTTATAACTCGCACAAGGTTATTCGGATGTATGGCAGCAGCGGCTTCCGGATCAGCATCAGCAAGCATCTGATGAAGAGCTTCATTCCCCTTCTCTTCTGCATATTTCCTGAGTTTTTCACGGTAAGCTTCATCGCTGCCGCCTTCTGAAAACTTGACATTTTCCAGCAGGGAGTCTACATAAAGACCGGTTCCGCCCACTATGACAGGCATTTTTCCTCTGCTGAGTACATCCTTGATCTTTTCATTTGCAAGTTTTACATAATCTGCCGCACTGAAGGTCACACCTCTATCGAGAAAATCGATAAGATGATGCGGTATGCCCTGCATCTCTGCAACTGTAGGTTTTGCCGAGGCAATATCCATCCCTTTGTATATCTGCATGGAGTCGGCGGAGATAACTTCTCCGCCATAGAGCTTTGCAAGCTCAACTCCAAGACCTGTTTTGCCGGAGGCTGTAGGTCCTACAACAGCGAGCACTCTGGGTTTATTCTTTTGTTCCGCCATTATTATCTCCAGCCTCCTTTATATTACTGTGATAAATGCTAAAACATTCATTCTAAGATCTGATCGTTTCAGATATGCCCCATTTGTTCATTATTTCTGCTGTCCTCGTCATTGACAGTATTCACACCTGCCATAACTGTCTCAATTTCCTCTTTTTCGTCCTGACTCTTTTGGCTTGATACACTGACAGCACTGATTATAAGCAATACAGTCACCAGACAGATGAGCATGATCGCTTTCAGTGAATTATCTCCCGCACGTAAAGCGTCCCAGATGTTGTCATACCTGTCATTATAAAGAGTCATTAAAGCTAAATAATGCATTTCCCGATCCCTCGCTTATATCAAATTATTTTATCGTTCTCCTTTTCTTCTGTTTCCTCCTCAATAACTATCTCTTCTACTTCGGAGGTAAAAAATTTATCCCATACGGTCGTTATGGTCTTGGCACACACTGATGCCGCCAGAACTCCCGGAATAAATGCGATTGCGAACACAAAAAATGTTCTCAGATACTTGTTTTTGCTTTTTACGATGTGCGGTTTCCATATAAACAAACTCATTACCACGATAAAAGCTATCACAAATGTCACTATTACAAATTTTACCTTATCACTTAAATGAATGTGCATATATGTCCTCCAGAATAAATTAAGTTGCTTATGTTCTTCCGAACTGATGCTCAATATTTGACTTCGTCATGGTGAACATCACCGGTCTGCCGTGAGGACAATGCCTTATCCTCTCGTCATAGTACACCTGTTCTGCCAATGACTGCAATTCTCTGATATCATTTCTATCATTCCCCCTTATTGCAGATTTACAAGCGACAGTATGTAATATATCATCAAGAGCATGAGACTGAGGATCGTGCAGATTCATGCGGAAATTCTCCGCAAGTTCTGAAATGATCTCCTCCATATCAAGCTCCATAATGAACGTTGGCACTGCTGTTGCCACAACGCATGGACGCTGGGAAAAATCAAATTCAAATCCGAGGTCTCCCAGAAGTTCCTGATTAGCTTCAAGAGCACTGAACTCGTCTGCTGTGAGCAGCACCTTGACCCCCTGCATCAGCATCTGACTGTACTGACGGCAGTTGCGGCTTTTCAGTCTCTCGAATATTATCCGCTCATGAGCTGCGTGTTTATCTATCATTACCATATTCTTATCATCGATCTCGGCTATTATGTACACCCCGAAAGCTTCTCCGATGACCTTTATCTTCGGCTTCTCAGTCCACACCGAAACCGGTTCAGACGGCTTCTCCTCAGGGAGCTCCTTTTGCACAAAGGAATTGCTGTTCAGATACCTGAATCCCTCAACTGCGGCAGGTTTCTCCTCCGGCACAGGCTTATCCTGAACTTCCGCTTTGACTGTCTCCGCTGTTTCAACAGTCTCTTCTGCTGCAATCGGCTTTTCCTCTTTTACAGGAGTTTCCGGTCTGTCAAAGGCTCTTGAAGGCGGAACATCCACAGTTATCGGTCTTTCGTCGACTTCATGATGTACCGGCGGAGCTGTCACCGGTTCTGTCTTTATCTCCGATATAGGAGCAATTCCGGACTCCTGTTCCTGCTGAGCGAGTTTTCGCTCAGTCTCTGCGATGTCCTTCACCGGAGTGAACATGAACTCCTGCTGTTTTATCTCTTCCTGCTCCGGAACAGGCTTGTTCCAGTCCGGACGTGGCTTGAGCTCGAATTCGTAAATAAGTCCGTCGTTCATAAGAGCGTTCTTTACCGCATAATAAACAGCATCAGAAACGGTCTTTTCATCTGTGAAACGGACTTCCGCCTTTGTCGGATGTATATTTACGTCCATTGCAGCCGGAGAGAGCTCCAGCATAAGCACGCAGGCAGGGAATTTTCCCGTCATTATCATATTTGTATAGGCATTTTCAAGTGCTACCGAGCAAAGTCTCGTGCGGACATATCGTCCGTTCACAAAGAAATTCTGAAATGCCCTGTTGTTCTTAGAATAGAGCGGCTTCACAGTAAATCCGCTGACTTTTACTCCGTTATAGTCGTACTCAACAGGTATGAGGTCACGGGCGAAATCACGTCCGTACACAGCATATACTGCCGAGAATAGTTCGCCGTCACCGCTGGAGTTGAACTCCACACGGTTATCACGTATGAACTTGAACGCTATACCGGGGTGAGACATCGTTATCTTCTGAAGTATCTGACTTACCGCATTAGCTTCGGTAACGTCCTTTTTCATGAACTTCTGTCTTGCAGGGACGTTGTAGAAAAGGTCACGGATAATAATGGTCGTGCCGTCCGGACAGCCGCCCTTTTCGTGAGACTTCTCCTCACTGCCTTCTATATTATAAAGAGTACCGTAGACCTCCCCCTTCTGCTTTGTCATAAGCTCCACTCTTGATACAGCCGATACAGAAGCAAGAGCTTCTCCACGGAAACCGAGAGTAAGGATATTGTCGAGGTCCTCTTTAAGATTTATCTTGCTGGTAGCATGACGAAGAAAAGCCTTTGGTACATCATCAAAAGCCATACCGCATCCGTCATCTGTGACACGCATATAGGTGCTTCCGCCGTTTTTTAGCTCGACAACTATGTGTCTTGCTCCGGCATCAATAGAATTCTCAACAAGCTCTTTTATGACCGAGGAAGGACGCTCGATAACTTCGCCTGCGGCTATAAGCTCCGAAACTTCCTTGCTCAGCAGATTTATCTGCGGCATTGGCTTTTCTCCTTTCTATAATATCAGATACCGAGTATAGTAAACATACCGTGTTCTTTAAAAGCTTCCCTGACCCATTCGTCAGCCTCAGCTAAAGCTCCGGTCGCATCGGGACCCGCTTTCTTTTTTATAGTATCCCAGTCATCGGGATAGATCTCTGTAGGGTCATACGGGGAATAATCCGGAAGTGAAAGACTGAGCGTATGTCTCAGACCGGTATCTCTGAAAACGTCGTCATATATATAAATAGACTCATCATTCCAGAACCGCTGATCCCACTCTCCTTTAAAAAATTCATGACAATCAGTTCCGTGCAATTCATCTTTGGTACAAAAATACTGCATCTGTTATTCCTCCGTTTCCATATATGATTCAGACATTATGTATCGCTTTCAGCATATCTTTTAATAATTCTCTGCACTCAGCATCAGAAAGCTCGTCAATATTGGTCTTTTCGAGCATATCAAGTGCATCCTCACGGCTTACTGCTCCGAAGCTCATCTGTCCGGACTCTTCCTTTACAGGCACACTGCTGCCCGACTTGTGAGCTTTTTCCATTTCCTCTAAAAGCTCCCTTGCTCGGCTGACTACCTTTGCCGGAAGTCCGGCAAGCTTAGCAACATCTACTCCGTAGCTCTCGTCAACTCCGCCACGGACTATCTTTCTCAGAAATCTTATAGTTCCGCCGTGCTTGTTAACGGCGATACTGTAGTTTTTTACACCTTCAAGCTCATTTTCAAGTCCGATAAGCTCATGATAGTGAGTAGCAAACAAGGTCTTGCATCCGAGCTTTTTTGAATTGCAGATATGCTCTGCGACTGCACGGGCGATGCTTACTCCGTCGAAAGTGGAAGTACCTCTTCCGACCTCATCGAGTATGACAAGACTGTTGGGAGTTGCATTTTTGAGTATATCCGAAACTTCACTCATCTCCACCATAAATGTGGACTGTCCGGCAGTAAGGTCATCGGAAGCTCCGACACGGGTGAATATCTTATCCACGACTGATATTCTTGCGGAGTCAGCCGGAACAAAGCTTCCGACCTGTGCCATGAGGACTATAAGTGCAGTTTGTCTCATATATGTGGATTTACCGGACATATTAGGTCCTGTTATTATGGACATCCTGTCCGACTTTGTATCGATGTAAACATCATTCGGTACGAACATCTCGTCCTGAAGCATAAGCTCAACAACAGGATGTCTGCCGGCTTTTATATCAACAGCACCGTCTATGGTGATGTCAGGCTTTACGTACTGATTTTTCAGTGCCACATCTGCAAATGAGCAGAGCACGTCAACTGCTGCGACTGCCGAAGCTGTTTTCTGTACCGCTTCAAGCTTAGTCGCAAGGAAGTCTCTTACCTCCGAGAAAATATCAGCTTCAAGTGCGAGGGCTTTGTCCTTAGCACCGAGGATAGCGTTCTCGGCATTTTTCAGTTCCTCAGTTATAAATCGCTCAGCGTTTGCAAGAGTCTGTTTACGAATCCAGCCTTCCGGAATGAGGTCATAATAGGAGCGTGTGACTTCAAGATAGTAGCCGAAAACTCTGTTGAAGCCTATTTTCAGGTTCTTTATGCCGGTAGCTTCCTTTTCACGCTGTTCTATCTCGTCAATGATGCTCTTGCCGTTGTTCATTATATGACGCAGACCGTCAAGCTCTTCATTGAAGCCGTCTTTGATAACTCCGCCGTCCTTTACGGATACCGGCGGTTCTTCTATTATTGCATTCTCCACAAGACGGACTATCTCGTCAAGTGTAGATATTTCGCTGTTATACTTTGCGAGCAGCTTTGAGCCGGATAGCTTTTCAAGCTCCGCTTTAAGTGCAGGGAGCTGCATCGCTGTTGCAGAAAGCGACCTCAGATCACGGGGATTCGCACTCTTGTACATGACCTTTGTCATAAGTCTTTCAAGGTCATACACTCTGTCGAGGAGCTCCTCCATATCGCCGAGCACAACGCTTTTCCTTGTGAGTGCTTCAACGGCATCAAGTCGCTCTATTATCCTTGCCGGACTTTTGAGCGGCTGTTCTATCCAGTTTTTGAGAAGTCTTCTTCCCATTGAAGTCTTTGTGGAGTCGAGCACCCACAGCAGCGAGCCTTTTTTCTCTTTGCTGCGTAAAGTCTCGGTGAGTTCAAGATTGCGTCTTGCATTGAGGTCAAGCCCCATATAGGCTTCGCCGTTGAGTATATCTATCGAAGTGAAGCGTGAAACGGAGGTCTTCTGGGTATCGTTTATATAGTCGAAAAGACCGCATACTGCCGCACAGTCTGCACCGTCCTCGCTGATACCGAGTTCAGCCATTGAAGAAGCTCCGAACACGTTTGCAGTCGCCGCTCTCTTTTCTGACGGTGAAAAGCACACCGCATCCCTGAGTGTGACTGCACATTTAAGTCTTATCTTTATAAAATCAGCAACATTTTTCAGAGCGAGGAAGCTCTCAGGGAAAATTATCTCCGCCGGCTGACAGCGTGAAAGCTCGTTGATTATGCCGGACTCCATGTCCTTGCCCTCATAGAAGCTCAGTGCTGCCTCACCTGTTGATATATCCGCCGAAGCAACTCCGCAGGTCTTTTCGTTCTCGTCATAGAAAATGCTGCAAATATAGTTGTTTCTGCCGTCATCGAGCATACTTGTCTCTGTGAGCGTTCCGGGAGTTACTACACGTATAACGTCCCTTACTACTATGCCCTTTGTCTCCGCAGGGTCAGTGAGCTGCTCACATACTGCAACCTTGAATCCGAGGTCGATAAGCCGCTTGATGTACATATCAGCTGCATGATAGGGTACTCCGCACATGGGAGCACGCTCTTCAAGTCCGCAGTCTCTGCCCGTGAGGGTAAGTTCAAGTGCCTTTGACACTACAACTGCATCGTCAAAGAACATTTCGTAAAAGTCTCCCAACCGGAAAAACAGGACACAGTCCTTATATTTATCCTTAACTTCAAGGTATTGCTGCATCATGGGAGATATTTTACTTCTGTCGATCTCCATGTACTCGATACTCCTTTCGTGAGTTGAAAATTTTATATGACAAAATATTTGTCGGTCAAGCCGAGGCAGGCAATGCCCGGCATTTTATATCTCCTTTATATCAGCCGCATCCGCCGCAGGTAGCACAGCTTCCCGAGCATCCGCCTGTAGGAGGCTGACAAGTCTCAGGGTCCTCACCGTTAGCACACATAGAGATTATCTGGTTGATATTTGTAACGAGGTTTTCAAGAGCAGTCTGAGCAGACTGGAAAACTATCATGTTCTTATTGCTCATTATCTTCTGATAAGTCGACTTTATATCCTCATCGAGCTGCTTGATGAGGTCTGTATCCTTATCCTCAGCACTCATAGCAGTTGTGAGGTCCTGGCGGAGCTTGCTGAACTTTTCAATATCATCGTTGAGCTCCTTGTCGTTGTCATTTGCCTGCTTTGCGAGGTTGTAAGCGATAAATCTGTCATCGTTCTGGAGAGCCTTTCCGAGCTCTCTTGTCATTTCTATAATATCCATTGTAGGTTACTCCTTAAAATCAATTTTGTAGTGAACATCAAATTACTCTTGTAATTGACTATAATCATATGACTGAGCCGGTTCGGTCACTGTTTCAGGATCAAACAGCTCAGGGTTCTTATACTTGCCCTCTTCAAGAGCTTTTACGCTTGCATCGCTGAGATCATTATCACGTCCGAGAGAATACTGCTCATTGGTCGTGTACTTATCGATAGTGTCGTAGTAATCGTCCTTGCTGATATTGACACCGTTCATTTTATAGAACACCTCATCCTCGCTGCCGTCAGACTCAGCAGCACCGGAATTCTCCATATAATTGAGGTCAAGCTGCAATTTATTGCGTTTAGTAAGAGTGATGCAGGCTCCGGAAGTATATCCCATGCTCTTATTGCTTGTATGGATCACTTTGGTATTCTTATCAAAGCTTATCCTGCCGTAGCTTCCGAATTTGCCGATAGCTCTCAGACCGTCGTCATAGGTCAGCAGTATAACGCTTGAGAAAGGCGACACACCGTCACTTATGAAAAGTTCCGGAACATCATCGTCATTTATATCCAGTAATGAAAAAGCGATACCTTCCTCGAAGCCTTTGTCCTGTACGCTTGAAAGATAAGCAGCATAGGCTTTTTCATAGCCGCCGTTTTTATCAAATACTGCATTTATCTCCTTATCATTAAGGGCGAAATCAAATCCGAGCTCCTTAGTGAATCCCTCACCAAGACTGCCGGTCTTGGAGTTATATTCATCCTCATCAACTTCTTCGCCGTCGATAAAGTAAGTGTACTCTTCTTTGTTGTCGACCAATTTGAATGCGTTGCGTGCAGAAAGTATCGTATTGTAATTATTTCCGGACGAGATATAGTCCGTATAATTCTCATCGGCAGCTTCGTCATAGCCAAACCGCAGCAAGACACCGTTTTCGTTCACGCACCATAAAGAAGTGTCATATTCCGCAGCATTCACAAGTTTGCCGTCTTCACACTGAAAGATCTGGCTCTTCATGTCATTATCGTTTTTGGTATTCACGATAAGCTCCGGACAGCCGTCGTTATTTATATCATATACCGAAAAATAGATATTTTCTTTATATTCCGGACTCTCTTTGAGACTAAGAATATTTTCCTTGTATACTTCACGCCAGCTTTCATCAGCGGCATTCTTTTCATACTCATCATCTGAAACTGCCGAAGCAGCTTCAGTTACCGGAGCAATATCTTTAGCTTCAGAAGAGCTCTCTTCGCTGCTGCTCTTTGAATTGCTGCATCCGCAAAGCAAAGCTGTAAAACACATTAATGCTATGAGCTTTTTCATCATTATCTCCTGATATTATCTAAGTTTATTTATATTATCACTGTTGACCTTTACAAATCCAGGGTCTACAGTACCGCCGCTTGTATACTGAGATACCCAGCTCTCATACTCTGTATAGTCGAGCGGAAGTACTTCCGTAACACCGTCAGGCATCATGTAGTATACCTTTCCGGAACCGCTTGTATCAGCTTCCTCAGGATATGTGAAAGGAGCTTCAAGACCTGCGTCCGCAGCTTCCTGTGCATATCTTTCAACCTCAGCCTTGTCAAGAGCTTCAACTGTACCTATCTTCTTGTATTTTCCTGCACCGTCCGGCTGATAGAGCTCGAAAGCTTTGAAGTCGCCGCCCGGACGGCTCTGACTCTCATACTCAGCCTTGACTATACCATTGCTGTAGAATGTAACATCAGCAGAGCAGCTCAGCTTTTTATACAGACTTCCGTTTCCATTCACTCCGTATATCACAGTCATTCTGCTCTCAGGAGCAGCTGCGATTATACGTGAGATAAGCTCAGGCTTGCCGTCGCCGTCTATATCTGATACGCTGAATTCATTTCCCTTTATATCGTACTCACCGGAGCTGTCCTTAACAGAACCTATCTCCGGAAGCTCACCGCTGCCGATGAGGCTGTTGAGCACTCCTCTGTATATCACCTGTTCAGACAATTTTACAGGCTCTGTAGGCTTCTCCGGCACCGGAGTATTATTATTCGGGTTTTCTACAGGTTCCTGATTTGTTTCCGGCTGTTCTGTCCTTGTTCTTGCCGGCGGTTTTACCGGTTTAGGGATGGAAGTCTGAGTCGGAACGCTGTGGCTTATCCTTCGTCCGGCTGTTTTCTTTGTAGTTACCGGCTCACGCTCATCCTTATGAGCTTTGTCTTCCGGTTTATACTTATCTGACTGTGCTTTTGAACTTGAAGTCGGCTCGATCTCCTCATCGGTTTCTCCCTCTGTAGAAGCTATCGTGCCTCCTGTTATGACCGGTCCGGATTCGGACTCGCTTGCTCTATCGACCTTTCCGCAGCCTACAAGTACTGCCATAAGGCATATGATAGGCATAATCTTCTTCATATCCATCACTTCTCCTGAAAATTATTATATATATTATTTTATGATATGTCCTGCAACAGCCCAGTTCATAGCGTCTGTTATCTTAACATCCACGAACTGACCTATAAGTGAGGCATCTCCCTCGAATTCAACTATGATGAACTCATTGCTCTTACCGGTTAGGTATCCCTCACGCTTCTTTGCATGATCGTCAACCAGAACACGCATAGTCCTTCCGATGAAGCGTTTGTAATGCTCCGAGGATACTTCTCGCTGAGTTTCAAGCAAAGTCCTCATTCGCTTACTCTTTGTCTCGTCTGATATTGCATCAGGCATTGCCGCAGCTTTAGTGCCGGAACGCTTGGAGTATATAAACGAGTAGATGTTATCATACCTGACTTTTTTTATAAGTTCAAGCGTAGCATTGAAGTCCTCATCGCTCTCATCCGGAAAACCGACTATAAGATCGGTAGTCAGCGAGAAATCGGGGGCTTTGCTGTATATATAATCAACTGTCTCAAGGTATTTTTCGACAGTATAATTGCGGTTCATTCTTTTCAGCACATCGCTGCTGCCGCTCTGTACCGGAAGATGAAGATGCTTTGCGACCTTTTCACATTCAAAAATAGCATCTATCAGTTCACGGGAAGCATCCTTAGGATGCGACGACATGAAACGGATGATAAACTCACCTTCTATTTTGTCGAGCTCTCTGAGAAGCTGCGGAAAGCTCATGCCGTCTTTGAGGTCTTTTCCGTAGGAGTTCACGTTCTGTCCGAGCAGCATTATCTCTTTGTAGCCGGAAGATACAAGCTCCCTGACTTCCTTGATAATGTCCTCAGGGTCTCTGCTCCGCTCTCTTCCACGGACATACGGCACAATACAGTAGGTACAGAAATTGTTGCATCCGAACATTATCGGGACAGAAGCCTTGAAAGTGCTCTCACGCACCTGTTCGACCGCTTCTGAGAAATCGTCATACTCAGAGATGTCAGCCGAGAACTTCTTGCCTTTCATACTTTCCAGCAGCAGTGACGGCAAAGCACTTATAGCGGACGTACCAAGTACCAGATCAACCTGCGGATACGATTTTTTTATCTTTTCCGCAATATGCTCCTGAGCGGTCATGCAGCCTGCAATACCGATAATCAGTGAAGGTTTTGTCTCTTTGAGTTTTTTCATACTTCCGACAATGCCGAAAACTCTGTCCTCAGCCGATTCACGCACTGCACAGGTATTTAGTATGATAAGGTCAGCCTTATTCTCGTCGTCCGTAAATGAATACCCCATTTTCCGGAGCAGTCCCTTTATTTTTTCGCCGTCTGAGACATTGAGCTGACATCCGAAACTGCGTACATACGCATATTTTTCACTATCTCCGAATATCTGTCTGATCTCATTTATAACAGCCGTATTGTCTTTCAAATCGCAGCCCTCGCATTCACTTAATTTCCTGTAATATTTAATTATAGCATGAAATTCTTTATTTTTCAAGTATTTGCATGATACAGCTTATATTATTATATAATTTACAAAACAGGACAGGATTTTTTGTACTCCGTACATATGACGGAATATTTTCAGACTCCGGCTCCTGATTTTTGGGATTCTTTCCTATTATTATAATAGCACACTTCAGTCAATAAATCAATATAAACACATAAAAAAGTCTCCGCATCATGCAGAGACTTTTTCGGACTTTCGTCTTTTACGTATTATAATGTCAGCAATGGTCAGAGCAGCCGAAAGCAGAGCGAGTGCCATAAAGATATAAGCTCCGGAATCAGGCCGCAGGTTGATAGCTTTACGGGTGTATATCTTGCTGAGTTCATCGTTGGCATACCGGCAAAGCACTCCGAACGCAGCTATTGTACCAGCCGCAAGCAGAGAGGGTATCCAGCTGAAAACCGGAAGCAGAAGTCCGGCAGCTGCAAGGATAAGTGCAGCAGTTATAACAGCCGAAGCTGTCTCAGCACCCTTATATATGGTTTCGTCGGTATATTCGCCGCAGTCGGCATCGTCCTTGATGCCAGCTATAAGATAGACTCCGGTGAAGTTCTTTGAATGACCGGAAATTATCTTTATATCAGCTTTGGCAAAGGACATAAACAAACTCAGGATACTCAGTAAAATGAGCAATTTGCCGCTCCAGAAAAAAATCGTTCTCTTACCGCTCACAGACATCCCCTCTTTACAAAAACTATAGGCAACACCGCACAAAGCTTGTGCTGAAGATACGCAGTCATATTTTTCGTCAGATTGTATAGAAATTCCGCAGGCATACTGATGTATGTCAAGGGATTTCTGTGCAAGATGACGAGAAATATGCCAGTAGATTCAGTGCAAAGCCGACAGGCGGGATTTGTGCGGTGTTGCCTATATGTATTATACAACTGTATTGAGGAATTGTCAATTTATGCGGCGGCTCATTTTTTCAGGTCAAGATATTTTTCAAGCTCGTTTATATAGACTTCTCCCATTTCGCTGAGGATGATGTTTTTCTTGGTAATATAGCCGATCTCCATGATACTGTCATCATCGGCAAGAGGTACGGCAGTATAGTCCGAGCCGTTCAGACTTCCGCAGATTATTCCGGAACAGAAAGTATAGCCGTGAAGTCCTTTCATGAGATTCAGCATAGTTGAACGGTCACAGGCTTTGATAACACGCTTTATATCGTGGGTGCTGAATATCTCCTCTGCAAAATAGAGTGAACTTTTATCTCCCTGTTCAAAAGTGAGGCACGGATACTCTTCGAGTGCTGAAAAAGGTATAGACTTCTGGTCGGCAAGCGGATGACCTTTCCACAGATAAGCATAAACGCCGCATTCTATGAGTTTATGGAATTCAAGTCCGTTCGTACTGAAAAGGCGGGTCATCATATTCCTGTTGAAATCGCTGAGATAAAGCACTCCTATCTCGCTGCGTAGGGTGCTTACGTCCTCAATAACTTCAGCTGTTCTCGTTTCACGTATTGCGAACTCGTAACCGGAAGTTCCGAACTGCTGTACCATTTCAACAAACGCTTTTACTGCAAAGGAGTAGTGCTGTGCGGATACACCGAACTTTTTCTTTACCTTTCCTCCCAGATACTTATCCTGCAAGGTCTCATACTGCTGATAGACCTGTCTTGCGTATGTTATGAACTCAGCACCGTCATTGGTAAGGGAAACTCCCTTTCCGCTGCGGTTGAATATAACTACTCCTATTTCCTTTTCAAGCTCCCTGACCGCACTTGTCAGGGAAGGCTGAGCGATATAAAGCTGCTCGGCAGCCTTGTTCATTGAACCTGTCTCTGAGATAGTTATGACGTAATGTAATTGCTGTAAAGTCATTTATTACCTCTTTCTTCCGGAATATACTGCACCGGACTTTCTTTCATGCACTCTGTACATTACTTTCTGTACGGCATCTTCTTTCTTATGTCATTCAGTCTCTCAAGTGCTGCATTAAGTGTTTCGTCCTTTTTAGCAAAATGGAAGCGTATATAGCGATTTTCCGGCTCTTTGAAGAAGCTTGAACCCGGCACTGCTCCTACGCCGACTTTTTCTGCAAGGAGCTCGCAGAATTCAAGGTCGCTCTCAAAGCCGAATTCAGATATATCGAGGAGTATATAGTAAGCTCCCTCAGGAACTGTATGAGCTATACCTATATCGTCCAGACCTTTGAGGAAAAGGTCACGCTTATGGGTATACTTATCCTGAAGCCACTTATAGTAGTCGTCACCGAAATTAAGTCCGGTAACAGCAGCTTCCTGCAACGGTGCAGCAGCTCCTACTGTAAGAAAATCGTGTACTTTCTTGACAGTGTCGATAACCTCCGGAGCAGCGGCAACATAACCGAGTCTCCAGCCTGTTATGGAGTATGTCTTGGAAAGTGAATTACAGAGGATAGTCCTCTCTTTCATGTTAGGAAGAGTTGAAAAATATGTATGTACATGAGGTGCATACAGGATATGCTCATATACTTCGTCAGTGATAACAAAAGTGTCGTATTTTTCTGCGAGCTGAGCAATAATGAGCAGCTCGTCACGTGTGAACACCTTTCCGCACGGATTTGAAGGGTTGCAGACAATTATTGCCTTCGGATGCTGTTTGAATGCTGCTTCGAGCACATCTGCATCAAATTTGAACTCCGGAGGTATCAGCGGAACATATATCGGCTCAGCTCCGGAAAGAATGGTATCAGCACCATAGTTCTCGTAAAACGGAGAGAACACAATGACCTTGTCGCCGGGGTCAGCTACGCTCATCATAGCTGCCATCATAGCTTCTGTACTGCCGCAGGTAACGACTATTTCAGAATTAGGGTCGAGCTTCTGACCGGAAAAATGTTCATGCTTGCGTGCAAGAGCCTCACGGAAATTCTGAGCTCCCCATGTAATGGAATACTGGTGGTAGTCCTCTTTAGTCACCTGTGCAAGACGGTCGAGTATCTCCTTTGGCGGCTCAAAATCCGGAAAGCCCTGAGAAAGGTTTACTGCACCGTATTTATTTGAAACTCTTGTCATCCTTCTGATGACAGAATCTGTGAAAGTTGCTGTTCTGCCCGAAAGTTTAGGCATATATTATCCCTCCTGCATTTAATATCATACTTTATATCTCACCATTACCTATCGGATTAATAGATATTGCATATCAATTATATCACTCATAAATTGTATTGTCAATAGTTTTTTCGACATTTTGCACTCTCTTATGCATCGCTTTTTTCTCACTTATTCCGATTGACTTTACTAATATCAGTGTGGTATAATATAATTATTAATGTACCACCTGTACAGTGAAAGGAGCGGATGGATATGGAAAATTTAGAATTTCAGAAGACCTTAAACTACATTTTTGAACTCATCGAAAGCGGTATGGTACAAATAGGCGACCGTCTTCCGACAGAGCGTGAGATCTCCGCTAAACTCGGAGTGAGCCGTAATTTTGTACGTGAAGCTATAAGGAGCCTTGAAGCTCTCGGTCTTGTTGAATGCCGTCAGGGGTCAGGCAACTACCTCACAGACAACATCAAGGACTCTATCTCCAAAGCGGTGAACCTCATGCTGCTCATCAACAAGATAACCCGTGAAGAAGTTTCTTCGTTCAGAAGAACTATGGATAAGTCTATATGTCATTTTCTGATACAGCGGGGTATATCTCCGGATAATAAGCAGAAAATAACTGATGCACTTAAAAAAATGGAGGAGGCTGCTTCATCCTCTGAATACATCGATGCCGATAAGGAATTGCATTATGCAATGATCTATGCAACAAAAAACCGCCTTTGGATAACATTGCTCGAAGCTGTTTCGGAGACGTATCGCAAATGGATGGATTACTGCTCTATGGCGGCAGACAATGAGATCTCACAGCAGCTCATCGGCATACACGAACAGATCGTAACAGGTATATTTGAAAAGAACATCCCTGCCTGTATGAACGCTATCGATGCTCATTATGACATTACCGATGACATCAGTATATAAAAAACAACAGACTATTATTCTTACCGCAATATGATCCGAAAGAAATTGTGTAAAAATGATGAAAGCTGTTGGCGGATACTTGAAATATCCACAAATAAATGATATAATATTAGCGTGGAATTTTTACATGATATAGGAAATTCTGCAATATAAATTCAGAAAGGGGGATCCTTTATGGAAGTTATTATCTGGGCAGTAGCTTTTGTTATCTTCGTGATCGCAGAGATCGCAACGGTTCAGTTTGTCTCGATCTGGTTCGCAGTAGGTGCGATAGTTACATTGATATTGTCCGCAATGTTCAGCCTCGGTCTTGCCGCACAGCTCGGAGTGTTCATTCTCTCATCCGGAGCTTTTCTTCTGATAACACTTCCTCTTGTCAAAAAATACCGCAAAGCCGGTTTCATCCCGACCAATGCAGGTCTGGATATTGGCAAGACAGCTAAGGTCATAGAGGAGATAAACGTTGACAAAGGCACAGGAAGAGTAACTCTCAGCGGGGTCGATTGGAGAGCTGTTCCGGAAAAAGAAAATGACATTATTCCGGAAGGAAGCATTGTCACAGTCAAGGATGTACAAGGTGCAAAACTCATAGTTTCACTGAAAAACGAAACTAAAAACAACTAATATTTTTCTATATTTCAGGAGGTAAATACCATGGAAGCAGCAGAACTTATTCTTTTAGGACTTATTTTATTGTTATTATTTATATTCATCAGAGGTTTCAGGATCGTTCCTCAGGCTCAGGTATACGTTATTGAGCGTTTCGGTTCGTTCAGATGCGAATGGCAGACCGGTATCCACTACCTTTGCCCGTTTATCGAGCGTATAGCAAGCAAAGTCTCACTTAAAGAAAAAGTCGTTGACTTTAAACCTCAGCCGGTTATCACTAAAGATAACGTTACAATGCAGATCGATACCGTCGTATTCTATAAGATCACTGATGCAAAGCAATACACTTACGGCGTTGAAAGACCTCTTCAGGCTATCGAGAATCTTTCAGCTACAACACTCCGTAACATAATCGGTGAACTCGAACTCGATGCTACTCTCACTTCAAGAGACGTTATAAACTCCAAAATAACATCTATTCTTGATATGGCTACAGACCGCTGGGGTATCAAGGTAGAGCGAGTAGAGCTCAAGAACATCCTCCCTCCTCGTGAGATACAGGACGCTATGGAGAAGCAGATGAAGGCTGAGCGTGAAAGACGTGAGAAGATCCTTCAGGCTGAGGGTGACAAGAAGTCTCAGATCCTCGTTGCAGAGGGTGAAAAGGAGTCTCAGATACTCCGTGCTCAGGCTAAGAAAGAAGCTCAGATCCTCGAAGCTGAGGCTGAAAAGCAGGCTCTTATCCTCAAGGCTGACGCTGTAAGAGAGCAGAAGATACTTGAAGCTACCGGTGAAGCTCAGGCTATTGAAATGGTACAGCAGGCTGTTGCAAACAGTATCGTAAAGCTCAACAGTGCTAATCCTAACGAGAAAGTCATCCAGCTCAAATCACTCGAATCCTTTGCAAAGGCTGCTGACGGAAAAGCTACCAAGATCATTATCCCAAGCGAAATACAGGGTCTTGCAGGTCTCGCAGCAGGACTTAAAGGCATCGTAGAAAAAGACAATCAGAACTGATATAAGGCTCCCCGGTTTCGGGGAGCTGCCCGTATATGAATATTTACTGAAACGGAAGTGAATACAATGAATAGTGAACTCACAAATATATGCGATGATTTTATCGCTGCTCAGGAAAAAACAAAAGGCATCTTTGGTCTTGATTACAGTACCGTATATATAATATGTGCATACATCATGGCATCACGCAAAGCAGAAATAAACGAAGATGAGCTGAAAGCCAACAGAAAGCTGCTGCGTTCGCAAAACGGAGCTTTCTCATCAATGCGAGGTGTAATGGAAGGACCTGTCACCTGCCTTATGACTGTTTCCGGAAATCCTCAGGAATTTCTCGATAATACACAAGAAAACTACGCAATACTGAAAAAGTATTTCCATAGTTCGGAATTTGCTGTGAGTGCCGCAGCTCTCATAACAGAGTACGGCGATTCCGGACGCAGTGCGGAGATAGCTGAACGTGCTAAAATTATCTATGACAGGATGAAAAAGAAACACTTCTTCCTCACTTCTTCGGAGGATATAGTGTACTGTGTTCTGCTTGCTATGTCGGAGAGATCGGATGATGAACTGATCGACGAAATGGAAAATATCTTCAAGCAGTTCAAGGGCTTCAGTGACGGAGACACTGTTCAGACAATATCTCATATACTCACACTTGCTGAGGGAGAAGTCACGGAGAAATGCTCTTCTTTCAACGCACTTGCCCAAGAACTCAAAGACTCCGGTAAAAAATACGGCAAAAACCGTGAACTAACTGTCCTTGCAGCTCTGTCAGCATTGGGGAATGACATTCAGACGACTGTTAAGGATATTTCAGAAGCAGATGATTATCTTGCTGAACAAAAGGGATATAGGGGTATATTAGGTTTTAGCAAAAAAGAACGCTTAATGCACGCAGCTATGCTTGTTGCCGCAGCTTACGCTCCGCAGAGCAATACTAAAACTGCTAAGATAAGCGACAGGCTTGCTGCCATAGCAGCTAAGGAACTTATCCTGTACAGATGCATTCAGGATGCCACAGCCTGTGCAGCTGCCGTTGCAGCAACTTGCTGATCGATGAAAAACGCTCCCTGTATTCCTTTACAGGGAGCATATTTTTTTCTAAAAACGATAAAAAATATTGAAAATTATGTACGATTATGGTATAATAGTATAAATCTTAAAAAACAAACGGGAAAGAGGTACAATATGTCTGTTTTCAAATGCAAAATGTGCGGAGGTACACTGAACGCCGCTGCCGGAAAAAATGTATGTCAGTGTGAATATTGTGGAACTCTCCAGACCCTTCCCCATACAAGAGATGATATAATCGCAAATCTCTTTAACCGTGCAAATGCTCTGAGAATAAAAAGCGATTTTGATAAAGCTCTGGAGGTATACGAAAGTATAGTCGAGAAAACTCCCGATGACCCTGAGGCTTACTGGGGTATGGTGCTCTGTAAATTCGGCATAGAATACGTCGATGACCCTGCGACCGGAAATAAGGTACCTACCTGTCACAGAACACTGCTTGAATCAGTGCTGACCGATGTCGACTACGCATCTGCCTTGCAATATGCAGAGCCGCAGTCCCGTGAGCTTTACGAATACGAAGCCGCTGAAATAGACCGCTTGCAGAAAGAGATAATCAATATAGTCCGCTCGGAAGAGCCTTTCGATGTTTTCATCTGCTACAAGGAAAAGGATGAAAACGGCAAACGCACTAAGGATAGTGTCATCGCCAATGACATATACTATCAGCTGACCCAAGAGGGCTTCAAGACCTTCTATGCGGCTATAACCCTTGAAGATAAGCTTGGAAAAGAGTACGAACCTTACATATTCGCCGCACTCCAGACTGCAAAGGTGATGCTCGTTATAGGAACTCAGCCGGAATATTTCAACGCTCCGTGGGTGAAAAATGAGTGGAGCAGATACCTTAAAATAATAAAAGCTGACAGAAACAAGCTCCTCATACCATGCTACAGGGATATGGACGCCTATGACCTTCCTGAGGAATTTTCACATTTGCAGGCTCAGGATATGTCAAAAATCGGCTTCATGAACGACGTTATAAGAGGTATCAAAAAGCTTGTATCCGCTGACAATAATATCAGCGAACGCATTGCAGTCCCCAAACGAAGGGTGTCTTCCTTTGACGAGGATAAAATGCTTAAAAGGATAAATATTTTCCTCAGCGACCACGACTTTGAAAGTGCTGAGGAATACTGCGAAACTATCCTTGATAACGACCCCGAATGTGCTCAGGCTTATTTGGCTAAATTCCTTGCAGAATACAGCTGCTCCCAGCCGAGCGAGATATACTCTGAAAAAAATATCGATTTCTTCGCCAATAAGTACATACAGGGGTTTGGTACTCATATAGATGATAACGAGCTGTTTACGACCCGCATGGGTTATATCCTCGGAAACAACATGAAAAATGCTCTTATTTTCTCAAAAGGCAGCGAGCATACAGAAATAGCCCATATCAACGATGGTATCATAATCATGGTTAGAAATGCAATAGGTCAGATAGAAAAACAGCAATTAGACTATGAATATCGTGTCGCTTCTTCCGCTCTTGAACAGCACAAAGAAGAAGAACGTGCAATAAAGAAGAAGAAACGAAAAAAGAAACTCTTCTTAATTGCTTTTCTCTGCTTCATCCTGATGCTTATTTTTGCAGGAAGCGATTCATCAAGCGGTGCAGGTTTTTCAATGATCCTTTTCTTCATAGTGCTTATCATGGGATTTTTAGCTTAAAACACAGCTGTGGAGGTAAAAATGGCTGTATATAAATGTAAAATGTGCGGAGGTGCTCTGGAGATCGGCGAGAATATGACCGTTTGCCGATGCAGCTACTGCGGTACAGAGCAGACTTTGCCTAAACTTGATAATGAAACCCGGAATCGTCTTTTCGACCGTGCTAACTATTACCGCCGCAGCAGCGACTTCGACCGTGCGGCTGCAGTATATGAAGATATATTGTCGGAAGCTCCTCAGGAAGCTGAAGCTCACTGGGGACTCTGCCTGTGCAACTACGGTATAGAATACGTCCGTGACCCACGCTCCGGAAAGATGCTCCCGACCTGTCACCGTACTCAGTTCCGTTCGATACTGGAGGACAGCTCTTTTCTGCTCGCACTAAAGTATTCTGACGGTGCTGCCCAGTCTCTGTACAGACATGAGGCAGCCTACATAGACAAGGTGCAGAAACGCATACTCTCAATATCCGGTCAGGAGTCGCCTTTCGACATATTCATATGCTACAAGGAAACTGAGTCGTACGGCGAGCGTACTGCCGCCAGCGTTGAAGCTCAGGAGATATATGAAGAACTTACAGAAAGAGGCTATAAAGTCTTTTTCTCACGAATAACACTCGAAGATAAACTCGGTCAGGAATACGAACCTTACATCTTTGCTGCTTTGCAGAGTGCAGAGGTCATGCTCGTTGTAGGCAACAAACCGGACCAGTTCACATCGGTATGGGTAAAAAATGAATGGAGCCGCTTCCTGAGCCTTATGTCTCAGGGACAGCATAAATACATCATCCCCTGCTACAAGGACATGAATCCTTATGATCTTCCGGAAGAGCTCATCTCTTTTCAGGCTCAGGACCTTTCAAAAATGGGTGCTGTGCAGGACCTCGTAAGAGGCGTTGAAAAGCTGATAGGCGGAGGTCATAACAACTCTGTTGTATCAGCAGCAAATCCGGATTCTCTGCTCGACAGAGCTTACCTCTTTCTCGAAGACAGAGATTGGAAAAATGCAGATGTTTACTGCGAAAAGGCTCTCGATGCCGACCCGAGGAACTCGAAAGCTTATCTCGGAAAACTTTTAGCTTCACTGAAAAAATCTTCCGTAAAGGAACTATCTGCATTAAATATCAAGATCAGTAAATATGATAACTTCCAGAAAGCTCTGAGATTTGCGGACAGCTCCGAGAAAAAAGCTCTTGAAGAGCTGGATATACAGTGCAGACTTAACCGTGCGGCTGAGTCCATAGACAACTGCTATTTCCCATCGGATGCAGAAAAGCTGATCAGCGACTTGAAGGAACTCGGTAATTTCGGAAACGCTGCCGCACTCATTACTGCTGCCGAACGCAAGCGGGATGAGCTAAGGCAGAATTCTATAATGGACGCAGAGCGAATGATAGATCCTACCAGAAAAGGCAAGGATATATTAGCCGGACTTAAACTCCTTGATGAAGTAAAGGATATGCCGGAAGCTGAGATACTCCGTGAAAAGGCAGTCAGTATGCTTGAAAGCCACTATCAGAAAGCCTGTGCCGCAATGGAAAGCGGTGACAACAAAAAAGCTGTGGAGTACTTCCGCTGGCTCGATAATTATAAGGACTCATTAAGAAAAGGCATAGAATGTGAGGAAAAACTGCAAAAACAGCTCACTGCGGAGAGGATCGCCGCTGAGGAAGAAGAAAGACTTCGTATGGAAGCTGAGGCGATAGAACGCAGCCGACAGAATCAGGCTGCTGAAAAATCAAAGAGCAAAAGCAGGTTATCTTTCACTATCGTATTTGTTTTGATAGCAATTTTTTCTGTGATGACTGTCTTCAAATGCTACTCAATAGCTTGGGAGCACGAAATGGTAATGGCTGAAAATTACAGATTAAAAACTCTCATAGCTTCACCGCTGTTCTGCTTCTCTATGATATATATGCAGATGCGACATGACGGCAGTTTGTCAAAAAACTCGCTGTTCGCTTTCAGACCTATAGCTGTGCTTATCGCTGTATTGACAACATTCTTTATGAATCAGGCAGGATATAACGCTATATTGCTGCTAATGGTCATTGCTCTGCACGTCGGTGCAATGATAGCAGCCTACAGATTCGGAAGCATAGCTCATAAATACTACTACGGTGAAAATAGCAACAACTTATAAAGGAGGAAATATATATGTTCAATACCCATAAGGATGAACCTAAGACACCAGATCACGGTCTTGCCAGCGTTATTGTGTACGAGGGCGATAACCAGACCCTTGTGTACAAACACCCGATACAGAACTTCAACCTTGGTTCACAGCTTATAGTACATGAATCTCAGGAAGCTGTATTCTTCCGTGACGGTCAGGCTCTTGACCTGTTCGGTCCCGGCAGACATACTCTTGAGACCCAGAACCTTCCGATAATCAATAAAGCATATAAGCTCCCGACAAATGCCGATACTCCGTTCCACTGCGAAGTTTACTACATAAACAAGACAGTACAGATGGGTATCAAATGGGGAACAGATTCAAAGGTGAGATTTATTGAGCCTGAATCCGGACTTCCCATTGAAATAGGTGCTTGCGGACAGTTCAATCTGCGTGTGAACAATGCAAGAAAGCTCCTCATAAAGCTCGTTGGTACTGCAAGCGAGTTCACTCAGGCAGACGTTGTTGACGGAAACTTTGGTCTTAAACCTACTATAGCTAAATTCAAAGCTATGATAATCACCAAAGTCAAAAGCAGTCTCGCACGTATCATCAAGGACAACGGCATTAATATCCTCGAAATAGACGAGCATCTTGATACTATTTCCGGAAGTCTCTGCACCGTTCTTAACGATAATATCAAAGAATACGGCCTTATTATGCCAGAGTTCTTTGTCGAGACTATCATCACTCCGGACGACGACCCTAATTACAGAAGATTAAAACAGCAGCGTGCTGACCTCTACCTGAAAGTACGTCAGGAAGAGATACTCAAAGCTGAGGCTGAAAAAGCCCGTGAAAGACAGGCTGTTGAAGCTGAGACTGCTGCACAGCTCAAAGTCATCGGTGCTAAGGGAGAAGCGGACGCTCTCGTTGTAAAGGCAGCGGCTGAGGCTGAGGAAATGAGAATGAAGGGCTTCACCTACCGTGAGCAGACTGCCCGTGAAGTCGGTCTGGGAGCTGTTCAGAATATGGGCGGCTCAGGCGGAGGCTCTGTAGGCGATATTGCCGGTCTCGGAGTTGCTCTCGGTGCTATGGGCGGAGTTATGGGCATGACTAAAAATGCTATGGACCCGATGCTCAATATGAACGCTCCAAGCGGACTTCCTGCCGGCGGCTGGGTATGCTCATGCGGAAATACAGTCTATTCCGGAGGATTCTGCAATATATGCGGAAACAAGCGTCCGGATACAGCAGGAAGCTGGGATTGCAGCTGCGGAAACAGAGGTATCATCGGAAACTTCTGCAATATCTGCGGAGCTAAAAGACCTGCTGCTCAGACTGCATGGGACTGCTCATGCGGAAACAAGGGAATAATCGGAAATTTCTGCACTAACTGCGGAGCTAAAAAGCCTGATTCCAACTATACATGGGATTGTTCCTGCGGTGAAAAAGGAAACACAGGCAATTTCTGCCGTAACTGCGGAAAGAAGAAGGGAGAATGATCATGAAAAAGGTTAGACCTCATGTTGTTGCTATACTCGTTGTACTGGCATTTGCTTTTACTGCGATCGCTTTTCTCGCACCATTTGAACACGGCTTCAATTTCATAGTAGCTTATGCAGCAGGAATGCTTGCGATATTGCTCCAGATACCGGTATTCAAGCTTGCTTATCCGCCTGAAACTCCGCTGAAAAGTCAGGTACTCGGCTACCCTATCTCCAGAGTCGGAATACTCTACATGATAATCCAGACTATACTCAGCTTGGTTATTTTTAGTATTGGCGACAGTGCTCCGCCACAGTTTACCATTTTGCTCTGCATATTAGTACTTGCAGGTGCTCTTGTGCTCGGAATTACTGCTAAAATGGCAAGAGAAGCTATCTCAAATATGGAGACAGTGAAAAACGCTGACACAAGACTTATGAAGTCTCTCGCACTCAGAGCTGAGGCTCTCACTACACGTACATCTGACCCTATGCTCGCTCAGGAGATAAAAAAGCTCGCTGAAAACATCTCATACAGCGATCCGGTAAGCAGTACTGCTATTGCTGAACAGGAATTCAAGCTCGCTGAGCTCTTCGGACAGCTCGAATCTGCTGTAGTAGGCAATAATCCGGGAGCTATCGACCTTTGCAGAAACGTTAACATCGCTCTCGAAGACAGAAATATCGCCTGCAAAGCAAATAAGTGATCTTATGACGGGGAAGCGTAATGCTTCCCTGTTTTTTCATATGAAAAACTGCCGAAAAATCTGCCTTAGCTGTTAGGAAATATAGTTTAAAACAGAGTTTAATTTTATACAAATGTAAAATTTCCGTGTATTCTATTTACATAGTCCCAAAAAAGTATTAAAGTATAATATGGTAAATATTAATGAAGCTTATACAGGAGGTATTTTTTTATGAGTAAATTTAGGCAGCTCAGAAATAAAAGTCTGTCTGCAATGGCAGCTTTGACTCTTACTGCAAGCATCATTGTTCCGGCAGGTGCTCAGCTTATCCCTCTGAAAGCTGATGCCGGTCAGCAGCTTGGTCAGACCAACTTTGATGAAGGTGTCGGACTTCCGTGGCATATCGTTGAATCAGCTCCGGCTGAAATGGAGTTCGAGCTTACTGACGGAAAATACAAGGTAAAAATCGTTAAACCAGGCGGAGCTTCTGCCGGCGGTGAGGACAGATGGGACTGTCAGTTCCGCCACAGAGGTCTGAAAATCGTTTCCGGTCATAAATATGAGGTGTCCTACGAGATAACTCCGACACAGAGCGGTAAGTACTACACAAAGATCGGCGACGCCGAAAATAATGAAGTCTGGCATAATGAAATGGACGACAACGGTCCTGACCTCGGCTCAACATGGGAACCTATACCGATAAATGCCAACGAGACAAAAAAGGTAACTCACACTTTCACCGCTTCACAATCTATTGATGTTGCTGAGTGGGCTTTCCACCTCGGCGGTGACGGTCAGTATACTCCCGGCGGATGCTTCCCGGCAGGTACTGAGATAACTTTCGACAATATGTCGCTGAAAGACCTCACAAGCGATGAAAATGACTATAAAGCTGCTCCGAAGTGGAAACGCTCCCCTATCATGATAAATCAGGTCGGATATTTTGAAAACAGAGCTAAAAGAGCTACTCTCGTGAGCGACAGCAGCTCCGGTATCGACTTCGACATCATCAACGAGGACGGCGACAAGGTCTATTCCGGTACTTCCAAACCTTTCGGCGAGGATAAGGACTCCGAGGACGAAGTTCATATCATCGACTTCACCGATTTTAACGACAAGGGCACTTTCTATATCGAGACCGAAGACGGCGACAGAAGCTACGAATTCACTATCGGCGACAACGAGCTTTACTCCGGTATTCTCTATAATTCGCTAAATTATTTCTATCAGAACCGCAGCGGAATAGAAATAGAAAGCAAATACATATCTTCCGGCGACACTTCAAAACTCGCAAGAGCTGCCGGACACCCTAACGATTCCGCTGAAATAATGTCCGACTGGGAAAAAACTGACAGCACCGGAAAGTCCATTGACGTTACCGGCGGCTGGTACGATGCAGGAGATCACGGAAAATACGTCGTAAACGGCGGATTCTCACTCTGGATGCTCCAAAACCAGTACGAAACTGCACTTAAATACGGCTTTGATGATGTCTATGCTGACGGAACAATGCTCATACCTGAAAACAACAATAAAGCTCCCGACCTCCTTGACGAAGCCCGCTGGGAAATGGAATGGATGCTCAAAATGATAGTCGAAGACGGCGAATACAAGGGAATGGCTTACCACAAAGCTCATGACGAAAAATGGACCGGTCTTGCTATTGCTCCGGCTGATGACAAGATGCGTAGAATAGTCAAGCCGCCGTCAACAGCTGCTACTCTCAATCTTGCTGCCTGTGCAGCTCAGGCTTCCAGACTCTGGCATAAGTACGACGAGGACTTCGCAGACAAGTGCCTCGATGCTGCAATAGAAGCCTATGAAGCAGCTAAAAAGAATCCTGACGTTTACGCTCCGCTCGACAGCTCAACAGGCGGCGGTGCTTACGGCGATGACAACGTAGATGATGAATTCTACTGGGCTGCCTGCGAGCTCTTCCTCACTACCGGCGACGACAGCTATTATGAGGACATGAAAGATTCCGACTTCTTCCTTGAACTCCCGACTTCACTCGGCGGCGGCGAGAGCGTTGATACTGTGGGAAGCTTCGACTGGGGAAATACTGCTGCTCTTGGTACTATGAGCCTTTCTCTCGACGAAAAACAAGTCCCCGACTCTGACTATAAGAAATTAAAAGAGAATATCATCTCTGCCGGAGACCACTTCATAGAAATCGAAGATGAACAGGGATACGGTGTGCCTTACGGTCAAAGCCAGCTCAGCTACAACGACAGCGATAAGGGCTATATATGGGGCTCGAATTCACTTGCAGCTGACAATGCTGTCGTGCTCGCTTATGCTTATCTTCTCTCAGACGATGATGCTTACCTCGACGGTGCTATAGGCGGCATGGACTACCTCCTCGGAAGAAATGCAAATGAGTACTCCTATGTTACAGGCTACGGCTATCATGCTGTCGAGAATCCTCACCACCGCTACTGGTCACATCAGGTAGATGAAACATTCCCTGAAGCTCCTGCGGGAGTAATGTCCGGCGGACCGAATTCCGGTATGCAGGACCCTTGGGTAAAAGGCTCAGGCTGGAAGAAAGGCGAGATAGCTCCGCAGAAGTGCTATATGGACCACATTGAAGCTTGGTCTGTAAACGAGTGTACTATCAACTGGAATGCTTCACTCGCATGGCTCTCAGCATTTACCGCTCAGGAAAACGGCGGTATACAGATAGGTGTAACAAGTACTACTGATAAGAGTGCTTTTGCAGACCTACAGCCTGCCGAAGAAACCGAGGAGATAACTGAGGAAAATGAGGACGAGACTAAAGAGTCTATCCGCAAAAGCACTAAAACCAAGTCCGATGACGAAGATGAGGTAAAAACTACAAAGAAAAATAAGGACACCGATGATGACGATGATGATGAGGACAGCAACCTCGGTATGATAGCTATTATCGCCGGAGCTGCGGTCGTTGGTCTTATCTCTATCGAATTATTCGTCTATAAGATAATCAAGCTTAAAAAGAAGTAATATTATAAAAAAGACCTTCTGTGATTTTTTCTCACAGAAGGTCGATTTTATTTTTTCTCAAAAGCCGAATAAATGATATTTATAATATCCTCGCCGTACTGAATGAACATCCCAAGCTGTTCAAGGAGCTCGTTTGCACGTCCGAGACACTGTGCCGGAGTTTTCCCCTTAAAATAGCCATTCTCGCTGATATAGTCAATAAGGTAGCGTATCGCAAGCTCCCCTGTCACATAGAGTATACCGTAGTACAGCGAATCAGTCTCGTCAGAGCTGAGCACTCCCCACAGACCAGCAGCAAAACCTCTCGCAGCGTCACGTATAACGTTCATATCCGGAGCTTTCCCCTTGCAGACCGAGCGGATAAGGTCGCCAAAATCAATTGCAGCATATCCCGGCATTGCGGTATCAAGGTCGATGATAGTTATTCTCTCACCAATTATGACATTGTCCGTTTTAGCATCATTATGCACATTTCTCCGCTTAAAATCGGCAGTAAAGACCTGTTCAAGAGTGTCCTTGAGGTTACCCAGTTTTGTAATTACAGTACTGTCGATCTTTTTAAGTCCGGAATTTCCTGCGAGATAGGTCAGAGTTGAAAAATATCTGCCGAGGTCGTGGAAATCGGTTATAGTAGGATTCAGTTTCACGCCCTTTGCGTTCACAGCACGTATAAAAGTGCCATAAGCAAGTCCCGTACTGTAGGCAGAGTTTGTCAGCGGAGAAACTTTCTCCGGTATGTATCTGTACATTCTCCACGTCTGACCGTTCGCAGCAGCAAACAGCTTTTCACCGCAATGAAGGTACTCGGGAACCGCTATACGCTCATCTTCAAGCATCTCAAAAGCAGATACTATCTTCCCGACGTTATTCATCACACGCTCCGGAGAACTAAAAACTTCGCTGTTAATGGCTTGCATGATATAGTATTTATCACTGCAATGGCAAAGATAGGTACGATTTATATGACCGTTATTGATCTCCTCTACCGACTGCACATCATCAATGCCAAAAAGCTTCGGGATATTATTTATCTCCATATATTCACCTCAGTTTCTTTGCCATAGAGTCGAAACATAAAAAATCGCCGTTATGTGTTTCGATTTTGTTATATTCAGTGAATATATAGCCTTTTTTGAGATATATCCCCTTAGCCGGAAATGACGAATCCAGCACAGCTTCCTCATAATTCTCTGCAATGAGCTTTTCAGCAAAGCTCAGCAGTTTACTTCCGTATCCTCTGCCCTGATATTCCGGCAGCACAAATAAGCGTCCAATATCATTATGACGCACTGTCACAGTACCTGCCGCAGTTTCAGCATCATCAAAAAGCAGATAGACTATACCCTCTGAAATGTCATTTCTGATATTGGCATCGCAATGATGTTCAAGAAAGAAATCTACAGCTCCCTTTGGATAGTAAGCCGGATAGACCGCTTTGATAGTATCGTGAGTAATTTTTTTGATTGCAGACAAGTCATTTATAGTCGCAGGGATGATCTTCATATTATTCACCTTTTATAAGAGATAGGGCGGAGAAACTCCGCCCTTTAATGATTTTATGCAAATATCTTCTTGACAGTTATTACTATAAGCAATATTGCAACTACCATAAAAGCAAGTGAATAAAGCTTATGCTTTTTCCAGTCACGTATGCTCTGTCCGGCAAGCATGACCGCCATCGCAGGATTGATTATGTACATTGCATCGACTTTATCCGAGAATATACCTGCTAAGTCGAGAAGTGCCAGAAGTGTCACAACAGCGGCAGCAATGAGCTCTGCGAGAAATGCGGTTTTTTCGATCGGTTTGATCTCTTGTGATTTGTCTTTTGCCATAAAAAATCCCTCCGTTTTAGAAGATAATATATTTATGCAGATACTTTCTGCATATTGACCTTAGTTTTTAAGGCTCTGCATCGGAGCCGGGATACGTCCTCCACGGTTGATGAATTTAGCAGGCGATTTCTCTCTGATAGGCATAACAGGACCGCTTCCGAGAAGTCCGCCGAATTCGAGAGTTTCTCCCTCTTTTCTGCCGATAGCAGGGATAAGACGTACAGCTGTGGTCTTTGAGTTGACCATGCCTATAGCTGCTTCATCTGCGATAATTGCAGAAATAGTCTCCGGAGTTATATCTCCCGGGACAACTATCATATCAAGACCAACTGAGCATACAGCGGTCATAGCTTCGAGTTTTTCAAGGCTGAGCACTCCTGCAACAGCTGCATCTATCATACCTGCGTCCTCAGAAACAGGGATAAAAGCACCTGAAAGTCCGCCGACTGTTGAAGAAGCCATTACTCCGCCCTTCTTTACAGCGTCATTGAGCATTGCGAGACAAGCTGTAGTACCGTGAGTACCGCACATTTCAAGTCCCATTTCCTCAAGGATATGAGCAACACTGTCTCCGATAGCCGGAGTTGGAGCGAGTGAGAGGTCAACTATACCGAAAGGTACTCCAAGAAGCTCAGAAGCTCTTGCTCCGACAAGCTGACCCATACGTGTTATCTTGAATGCAGTCTTCTTTATAACGTCAGCAATTTCATTTATAGAAGCGTCAGGGTATTTTGTAAGTGCGGCACGGACAACTCCCGGACCGGAAACACCAACGTGTATCTCACAATCAGGCTCGCCCACACCGTGGAAAGCTCCTGCCATGAACGGGTTATCCTCAACAGCATTGCAGAAAACAACGAGCTTAGCAGGTCCGATACAGTCCCTGTCTGCTGTTCTTTCTGCTGACTCCTTGACTATCTGCCCCATTATCTTTACTGCATCCATATTTATACCGGACTTTGTAGAACCGATATTTACAGATGAGCATATATTCTGAGTAACATCCAGAGCCTCTGGAATAGACTTGATAAGAGCCATATCTCCGGCAGAGAATCCTTTGTGTACAAGAGCTGAATATCCGCCTATGAAGTTTACTCCGCAGGTATCAGCCGCTTTCTGGAGTGCTTTTGCAAATTTTACAACTTCGCCGTTCGGGCAGGCAGCTGCAAGCATAGCGATAGGTGTAACGGAAATTCTCTTGTTTACTATCGGGATACCATATTCTTTCTCGATCTGCTGTCCTACAGCAACAAGATTTCCAGCCTTGGAAACTATCTTGTTATATACCTTCTCACAAGCCTTATCTATATCGGTATCGATACAATCGAGAAGTGAGATACCCATTGTGATAGTTCTTATATCAAGACATTCATCCTGAATCATCCTGATAGTTTCGAGTATATTATAAACGTTCAGCATCAGTGACTTCCTTTCGGTAATATCTTAAATGACTCATATGCTGTGCATAGAGTTGAAAATATCCTCGTGCATTGTGTGGATAGAGAGTCCGAGTTCAGTTCCGAGAGCGGACATTCTATCTACCAATTCTGAGAAATCACCCTTTATAGCAGAAACATCCACCAGCATTATCATAGCGAACATATCCTGTAAAACGCTCTGAGTTACCTCTATTACATTAACATTGTATTCAGCACAGATACCGCTTACTTTATGAAGTATGCCAACGGTGTCTTTACCTATAACAGTAACAACTGCTCTCATATTGATTACCTCCGTTTAATTGTTCAGCGGAAAGCATCCGCATCATTGATACAATTATAACATATTATTATCAAAAAATAAAGCCCTATATTTAATTTTATTATTTTACAGAATTATTTTGTGAAAACAGTGGAAAATCCATGGTCAATATGGTATAATAATATAATACGTTTGATTTATGGCAATACCGCACAAAGATTGTGCTGAAGATGCACAGTCAGATTTTTCGTCAGATTGTATAGAACTTCCGCAGGCATACTGCTGTATGTCAAGGAAGTTCTGTGCAAGATGACGGAAAATGTGCAAGCAGATTCAGTACAAAACCGCAAGGTGTGCTTTGTGCGGTATTGCCTTATGAAAGGTCGTGGAATATGAATCTTATAGACTGCCATACTCATACTCAGTTTTCTGTCGACTCAGAAGCCGATATAACAGGCATGATCGAACGTGCCCGTGAGATCGGACTGGCGGCATATGCCATAACCGATCATTGTGAATGCAACCGTTGGTACTCCAAAGAGCACTACACTAATACGGATATTTACCCGTATTTCGACTTCGGAGCTGATTTCGAGAACTCCGTATCCGCCGTCACAGAGCTTAAAGAGAAATACGAGGGCAAACTCAACCTTATATGCGGTACTGAACTTGGTCAGGCTACTCAGGAACTTGAGGTCGCCGAACGTGTCGCCGGTGACAAACGCCTCGACTTCATACTTGGCTCAGTACATCAGCTGCCGGATATGGACGATTTCTGCTTCCTTGACTACAATACCTACACAGAAGAAGGTATCTATGACCTCTGCCGCAGATATTTCGAGGAGATATATAAGCTCTGCAAATGGGGAAAATTCGACATTCTCTCGCATCTCACCTACTTCCTGAGATACATAAAAGGCGGTTTCGGCATAGATGTCGACATAAGCAGATATGACGAGATCATCGCAGAGTCCTTCCGTCTGCTCATAAACAGCGGCAAGGGCATTGAGATAAATACATCAGGTCTGAGACAGAATTACGGAGATACATTCCCGTCAATGAAGTACGTTAAGCTCTATAAGGAGCTTGGCGGAGAATTACTGTCAATAGGCTCGGATGCTCATACCATAGAGGACCTCGGCAAAGGCATCGCAGAGGGATCTGAAATGGCAAAGGCTGCCGGTTTCAAAAGTCTGTGCTACTTCAAAAAGAGAAAACCTTATTTTATCGATATAGACTGATAACTAACGAAAGGATTTGATATTATGAAAAACAAGATCATAAGCATATTACAGCAGAATGCCCGCATCTCAAATGTCGCACTCGGAGAGATGCTCGGCATAAGTGCGGATGAAGCGGCGGCTGAGATAAAGAAGCTCGAAAACGAAGGCGTTATTCGTGGATACAGCGTTATCCTCGACGAGGACAAGTACGATAAGTCCACCGTTTACGCTACTATAGAGCTGAAAGTTACTCCGCAGAGAGACTGCGGATTCGATGATATTGCTAAAACTATAATGATGTATGACGAGGTTGAAAGCGTCAGCCTTATGTCGTCAGGTGCATACGACCTTGCTGTTGAGGTAAAGGGCAATAACCTTAAAGACGTTGCATTCTTCGTTTCAGAGCGTCTTGCTACTATTGACGGCATACTCTCAACTTCAACTCATTTCATTCTCAAAAAGTACAAGGAAAAAGGCATTTTCATCGACGGTGAAGAGCCTGACGAAAGGGGACTCTGTTAAACGTGATAGACTACGAAAAAGTTCTTTCCAATAAAATAAAGAATATAAAACCTTCCGGAATAAGAAAATTCTTCGATATTGCCGGAACTATGGAGGATGTTATCAGTCTCGGCGTTGGCGAGCCTGATTTCAGCACACCTTGGGTAATTAGAAAAGCTGCTATAAACGTGCTTGAAAGAAAGCACATCGTCTATGGTCCGAACAAGGGACTTGCTCCGCTGAGAAATGCTATTTCCGACAAAATATATAAAAAGCACGGTGTAAGATACGATGCAGATAAGGAAATGATAGTGACAGTCGGCGGCTCTGAGGCTATAGACCTCGCTTTAAGAGGTATCATCGATCCCGGTGATGAAGTCCTTGTAGTTGAGCCTTGCTTCGTATGCTACGCTCCGCTCGTTGAGCTTGCAGGCGGAGTTCCGGTATCAGTCCCCACAAGGATCGAGAACAATTTCAAGCTTACTCTTGAAGATTTCAGAGACAAGGTCACAGAACGTACTAAAATGATAATAATGCCGTTCCCTAATAATCCTACAGGTGCTATCATGACCCGTGAAGACCTTGAACCTATCGCAGAGTATCTCCGTGGTACCAATATAATAGTACTTTCGGACGAAATTTATTCAGAACTTACTTACGGAAGAAAGCATTTTTCTATTATAGAACTGGACGACATGAGAGAACGTACTATATACGTAAACGGATTCTCAAAAGCTTACGCTATGACCGGTTGGAGACTTGGCTATGTTACCGCTCCGGAGCCTATAATAACTCAAATCGCAAAGATACATCAGTATGGCATCATGTGCAGTCCTTACATAAGCCAGAATGCTGCTGTAGAGGCTCTTACTTCCTGTGATACAGAAGTCGCAAAAATGGTCGACGAGTACAACGTCCGCAGACGTTATCTCGTCAGCGAATTCAACCGACTCGGACTTACCTGCTTTGACCCTGAGGGTGCATTCTATGTGTTCCCATGTATAAAGAGCACCGGCCTTACAAGTGAGGAATTCTGCGAAAGACTTCTTTACGAGGAGAAAGTTGCTGCTGTTCCCGGAAGTGCATTCGGTGACAGCGGTGAGGGCTATATGCGTATCTCCTACGCTTATTCATTGAAGCATCTCATGGAAGCTATGCACCGCATAGAGAAGTTCCTGAAGAAATTAGAGGCTGAGAAAAAATGAAGATCAAAACTCCCGCTAAGATAAATCTGGCTCTTGATGTCACAGGCAAACTCGAAAATGGCTACCACACCATTGAAAGCGTGTTTCAGACTGTCGGACTTTACGATGAAGTCGAGGTCACACTGAATAGCTCCGGCATAAACATCACCTGTGAGCTTCCGGCTGATTTTGCCAAAGCCGACCCTATCCCCTGCGATGAAAGAAATATAGCCTTCAAAGCTGCAAAACTTTTTTCCGAGACTACAGGCTATTCCGGAGGATGTGACATACATATCGTTAAAGGCATCCCCTCTCAGGCAGGAATGGGCGGCGGCAGTACCGATGCCGCAGCTGTGCTTTACTGTATGAACTCGCTTACCGGTAATAAAATCGGAACTTCCGAGCTTGCTGCAATGGGAAAAAAACTCGGAGCTGATGTGCCGTTCTTCTTCACAGGCGGTACAGCTTATGTAGAGGGTATCGGAGAAAAAATAAGTCCGCTCCCAGATTATTCGGGACGAGTACTCGTTATAGCAAAAGGTACTGAAGGAGTTTCTACTGCCGAAGCCTACGCAAATATAGACGCTCTCACTTCACCTTTACACCCACCTGCACATGAGCTTGTAAATGCTCTGAAAACAACTCCGGAGGATGCTCACAATTATTTCGGCAACCTTTTTGAACAGGCTGTTCAGCTTGAAGAAGTTGACGACATAAAATCTGTAATGGTAAATAGCGGTGCTTTAAAAGCTGTTATGACCGGCAGCGGTTCCGCTGTGTTCGGACTGTTCAGCTCGACTGATGCTGCTGAGGTATGTGCAGAAAAACTCAGAGAAAAAAGTTACTTTGCAGCAGTCTGTATGACGGTCGCCGATACATTTATAGAATAAAAAATTGTCTCCTATGCCGAAACATAGGAGACTTTTTTGTTATCCCATTAATTAATAGTAGCCATATTCATCATCATCTTTGAATTTATCGATAAGGAATGTAATCAGACACAATACAAGTCCGATTATCATAAACGTCATGCATAGTACAAATCCGTACCGATAATCAATATCGAGGAAATTCTCAATACTGATACCGGAATCTTTACTGTCCCCCTCGACATACCTTTCAACGAAGTTGGACTTGAAGATCAGCAGACATATTATTCCGGCAAGACTAAGTGCTGCTGACACGAGCGGCAGCCATACCTGACTCTTTATAAACAATACCACACAGCCGACTGCACAACATATAACTACTGCAATAAGCCAGCCATTAGTTTTTTCGTCCTTTGCATTTTTGCCGCTGCTCTTTTTAGATGAGCTTGATTCAACCCCACTGTCTTCATCTTCGTCATCATCAGCTTTATTTGACTTATCAAATCCACTGCTTAGTTCAGTATTGTCTTCATCAATGGTTGAAGGAAAAATGAAATTATAGCCTTTATACGTGACCTTCATACTGTAATCTTCATCAGTATCTTTAAATGAATTCATATATCCACTTGCGTCACAGGATATTGATACAAACGGAAAAGCAAAGCATATTATAGCAGCAAGTAAAGCTATTTTTGCTATAAGCCTTGTAGGAACTCTTTTCATAACATTTGCAGCATTTCCTATTTTATCTTTTACAGATGAGTCGTTAAATGAATTCCCGATATAGCTCTGAGCAACAGTACTTTTACCGCATTCAGGACATATCACAGAACCATCCGGAATATTTTTTCCACAGCTTGAACAATACATATTGTACCCTCATATATATCATGATAATTTATTATATCATATAATTTGCACGATTTCAACATCGTTTTTATGAAATTGTATATAATTACAAATTATCACTATTGTAATTATCTAAATGTTCTAACTATGCTGATATATAACTTTACTGGCTCCGTATCAAGTACGAAGCCAGTTTGTTATGGACTGATATAAATTGTCAGATCAATTGTGTTTTCAGTCAACACCTATTATATCAACTTTTGCAATATCTGATGTTACACTTTTATTGTTATATTTTCAGACTGCTCTGTTATCTATATAACAGGAACTATTGTAAGCATTGCGGGCTCAGATTCCTTAGTAAAGCCATACTTATCTGTAACTACACAACGATAAAGTCGATCTTTTAAACTGCCGTTTAATATAATACCCATAGTTGCGTTCTTACCTGATTCAGCTGTTGTATCCTTCCAAGTTGTTCCATTGTCGTAGGAATACTGCCACTGATATGTAAGTTCGTCACCTGTTGCTTCTACACTAAAGTATACTTTATCACCTTTGTTTGCGGTTACATCTTCTGGCTGACTTATTATCTCTATAGCAGGTACTATTGTAAGTTTTGCTGTATCAGATTCCTTAGTAAATCCATACTTATCTGTAACTACACAACGATAAAGTCGATCTTTCAAACTGCCGTTTAATATGATACCCATAGTTGCATTCTTACCTGCTTCAGCTGTTGTATTCTTCCAAGTTGTTCCATTGTCGTAAGAATACTGCCACTGATATGTAAGTTCGTCACCTGTTGCTTCTACACTAAATGATACGTTATCACCTTTGTTTGCAATTACGTCTGTTGGCTGACTTGTTATCTCTATAGCAGGAACTATTGTAAGCATTGCAGGCTCAGACTCCACAGTAAAGCCATACTTATCTGTGATTACACAACGATAAAGTCGATTTGTTAAACTGCCGTTTAATATAATCCCCATAGTTGCACTCTTACCTGATCCGACTGTTGTATTCTTCCATGTTTCTCCATTGTCGTAGGAATACTGCCACTGATATGTAAGTTCGTCACCTGTTGCTTCTACACTAAAGGATACTTTATCTCCTTTGTTTGCGATTACATCTTCTGGCTGTTTGATTATTTCCATAGAAGAAACAACTGTAAGTTTAACTGCTTTTGTTATATATTCATTGTTTATCACACAACGATAAAGTCTGCTATTCACATTTCCATTTAAAATGAATTTTAGAGTTGCTGTTTTTCCGGATTGTGCAGTTGAATTCTTCCATGTTTTTCCGTTATCGTAAGAATACTGCCACTGATATGTAAGTCCTTCACCTGTTGCTTCTACACTATATTCAACCTTACTGCCAATTGCTGCGGTTAAATCTGATGGTTGCTTTGATATGAAGTATTTCTTTACATTATTTAATATTCCATTGCCATTATCATTAATGTTTATTTTGTTCCAGTTATCTTCACTGTTGTTTATATATACCCTATCAAGACCTGAGCAGCCATTGAAAGCATTTTCTCCTATTTCGGTAATAGTATCAGGGAGAATAACAGTAGTTAAAGATTTCATACCATAGAAAGCATTATCAGGAATCGTTTTGCCGCCAGTAATAGTGATAGATTCAAGTGATTCTGGAACATAATATTCACAACCATCAGAATATCTGCTATTGTAAGTCTTTGTATTATAACCATCACTGCCACGACTAAATAATTTTATTGCAGGAGCAGATAAATTGCTATCAAGTCCTGCAAAAGGAAGTGT
>JAFRXL010000008.1 GCA_017441505.1 Ruminococcus sp. | reverse complement strand
ATTTTTTATACTTTCAACAGACTTTTGCCTTCTTGCAGGCTTAGGTAAGCTTTGCTATACCTATTTTCTCTTGGGGATAGCGGCATCTTCGCACTTTCATTGCTTTTATCGTCTGCCAACTTCGTTTTGCTCATCTCTAATATAATAATATTATACACTTGTCACTAAAATAAGTCAATAAAAAGCATAAAACATACAAATATACTATTATATACAATAATAATACCATATATCTGCAAAAACTGGGTTAATAGTCGGGCAACATTTTCTTAATTTTATATTAATAGAAAATATTATTTAATTATAAACTCTTCCGGACGTTTGTGACGGCTGTGTGAATGACAAGCTTTTTCTGCTGTTTTTTTCTTTATGCAGCCTTTTAAATTTGTTGGAAATGCTTATTTATACGCCTGTTTCTTGACATTATATTAACGCTGTGGTACAATGTAAATTGCATGATTATAGGCATATAACAATTTTTTTATGAGGGTCAAAATGGATAAAAAAGAGAAAAAAACCGGAAGTTCCGGAAAAACTACAGATATTCAGACTAAAAAGGATTCACGGTTCAATAAGAAAAATGAACTGACGATAATTCTTCTCAGCATTACTTTCAGTTTCACCATTTTCTTCTTTTCACCGATAGATATATTCCTCGGTAATCAAAGAGACTTTGTAGTCAGCTTTGGTCATGTTGCAGTACCTATGCTGCTGACTTCACTCGCTTTTTCAGCAGTACTTATTCTGCTGATGAATCTTTTCCTGCTGATACACCGAAAGGCTTATATCTTTATTTCGAGAATAATTTTCGGCATACTTCTTGCCGGATATGTACAGTCACTTTTGCTCAACAGCAAAATGACCGCTGTAACCGGTGACGATGCAAGCTATAAGGATAATAAGTCATCAGTAATATTTAACCTTGTACTGTTATCGTTCATAGCTCTTGTGCCGTTGATACTGAGTATAGTTTCATGGTTTGCAAAGAAGAACAAGTTCCTGCTTCTGCTTCACGATAAGGGTGTGCCTTACCTTTGCGGACTTATATTCTTCATGCAGGCTGCGGGAATAGGCTCTTCAATACTTACAACTGATTTCGGAAAGTATAAGAAAATGTATACTTCCTATCTCTCCTATGAACAGGGAATGTCGCTTTCAAAGGACGAAAATGTGGTTGTATTCCTCACCGACAGGCTCGACAGTTTCTGGATGGACAGAGTTATCAAGGAATATCCCGATGTAAAGGAAAAATTCGACGGCTTCACTTTCTATCAGAATAATGTTTCACATAATACAAGTACTTTCCCGTCTGTACCTCAGATGCTCACAAACTCCTTCTATAAGGGAGAAGAGTGGACAGAATACGTAAATAAGTCATGGGACGGAGACACTGTTCCGAAAGTACTCACCGAGAATGACTATAATGTAAATCTTCTCATCGATAACCTCACTACCTACAGCAGTGTCGCTCATCTTGAAGATCAGTGCATAAATATAAGCCACTGTGACCCTGAGGATGTAAAATTCAACTACTTAGGTGAGGGCGGTATCATCCCTTCAATGACTCAGCTTTCACTTGCTAAGCTTTCTCCATATATGTGGAAGGGCGACCTCGTCACAGGATTTGGTTCAAATCTGTCAGCTGATTTCATAAAGTACAATAAGGAATTTCCGGACATGATGCCAATGGCTATTGGAGCAGAGTCTGACCTTAAATACTACGATTACATAAAAAGTCACGAATTCAATGCTGATTCGCCTAAAAAGACTTTCACCTATGTCCACCTCAACGGTGCTCACGATACCGATGAAAGACTTGCAGCTTTGTATGACGATTCTGCTGACGTTGACCGCTGGGTGACCACAAGAGGCGATTTCGAGATACTTTTCTATTACTTCGACCAGCTCAAAAAACTCGGTATCTATGATAATACAACTATCATAGTTCTTGGTGATCACGGAAGAGCTCCGGATGAAGTAGAGCGTGAGGGCAAGGAGGGACTGGATAGTCCTATAGTTACTGCTCTTCTTGTAAAGCCTGCAAATGCAGAGAGCGGTAAACTTAAACTCGACGACAAGGCTGAACTTTCACTCGATTTCTTCCCGGCAAGTGTTATAGAGTACGCAGGTATCGACCATAAGGACTTCGGTACTTCATTCAATGATGTTATAGAGGGTGGACTTCACCCTGACCGCTGGCTCCAGACCTATGAATGGGGCGGATACGGCAAGGTCATCTACAAGACCCTGTATAAAATTACAGGCGATGCAAGAGATTTCGCAAACTGGGAACCTCAGCCAGAACATGAATAAAAGAGGTTCTCTTATATAAAGAAAGGATATGATTTTTATGTTTACTTCAACAGCAGCAATGTACATTGATCCGGCAACAACAAGCTACATTATCCAGATAGGTGCAGGTGTGGCTATCGCTCTTGGTACTGTTATCGGTATCTTCTGGAGCAAGATCAAACGTGTTTTCAAGAAAAAGAAGGAAGACGAAACTCCGGCTCTCGATGCAGCAGAGATAAATGCTCTTCATGACGGTAAGAAGGACGTTGTCACAGCAGATGACCTTCTTGCTGATGATGACGACGAGAAGTGATAAAACAGGAGCGTCTGAAATATGTCAGTATTAGGTAATATACTCGGCTGGTTCATGGGTATCATCTACAATGTGATACATAATTACGGTCTGAGTATAATCGTATTCACATTGTTCACTAAGTTCATCCTCTTTCCGCTCAGCCTGCTTACACAGAAGAACTCGATAAATATGGTAAGGCTCATGCCGGAGGAAAACGCACTCAAAATCAAATATATAGACGATAAAGACAAGCTTGCTGATGAGAGACTGGCTCTGTATAAGAGATATAAGTACCACCCGATACTCGGTACAGTACCGCTTCTCATACAGATACCGCTCGTACTCGGACTTGTTTACGTTATCTATCGTCCGCTTTCATATGTTTTGCAGATAGATGCAAGCGTTATCGACAATCTCCGTGACTGGCTCGTAAACGTTGTGGGAAGTTCCAAAACTGACGACAGCGTCTATCAGACAGAGATAATCAGACAGATAAAGGACGGTTTACGTCCGGATTCAGGTATTGCCGGAGATAATATCATCAAGGACATTTGTAATTTAGATACTCATTTCCTCGGAATAGACCTCAGCCTTACTCCTTCAATAAAGAGCATGGACAGACTTCTTCTCATTCCGGTATTTTCCGGTCTGAGTGCATGGCTGCTCTGCTGGGTGCAGAATAAGATAAACATTCTGCAAATGGCTCAGGGAAACGCCAATAAGGTCCTCACTACTATTTTCATGGTAGCATTCTCGACATACTTTGCTTTTCTCGTACCAACAGGTGTAGGTCTTTACTGGATATTTGGAAATCTTTTCGCTATCCCGATGATGTACCTTACAAACCTCTGTATGCCTCCGAAGAAGTACATCGACTATGATTACCTCAAGAAGATGCAGGAACAGCGTATAGAGAAGGAAAAAGAGCACAAGATACACAGTGCCCGTGAAAAGGAAGATTACAAGAAGTTCTTCTCAGTTGAGAAGATGCAGCTCATGTTCTACTCAGAGCAGAGCGGCTTCTATAAGTACTATGCCGGCATGATAGACTATATCTGCGAACATTCTGATATAGACATCCACTACGTTACAAGTGACCCTGAGGACATCATATTCAAAGACCCGAGACCTCAGATAAAGCCTTATTACATAGGCTCTGACAAGCATCTCATACCGCTTTTCATGAAGCTTGACTGCGATATGTGCGTAACTACCGTACCTGACCTTGAAAAGTATCACCTGAAGCGTTCAAGAGTAAGAAAGGATATAGAATATGTCTACGCTTTCCACGGTATGGGAAGTACCGCACTTACTCTCAGAAAGGGAGCTCTTGACTGGTACGATACAGTATTTGCAGTCGGTGTTGACTGCGTTAACGAGCTGAGAGACTCCGAGGAGCTTTATAAAACTCCTAAGAAGCGTCTTGTTGAGACAGGTTATCCTCTTATAGATGAGATGATAGAAAAGTATGAGAGTACAGAGCATCCGGAAAATAAAGTACCTAAGATACTTATTGCTCCTTCATGGCAGCCGGATAATATCATCGATTCTTGTATTGACGGACTCCTTGAGGCTCTTGCTAAGACCGATTATGATATAATCGTCCGTCCGCATCCTCAGCAGGTAAGACACCAGCCTGAAAAGTTTGAGGTAATGAAAGAGAAGTTCGCAGGAAGCTCAAATATCGAGATACAGACCGATTTCTCCTCAAATAATCCTGTTATGGAGTCGGATATACTCATTACAGACTGGTCTGATATAAGCTGGGAGTTTGCTTTTGTTACAAAGCGTCCTGTGCTGTTTATAAATACTCCGATGAAGGTAATGAATACTGAGTGGGAGAAGATAAAGACCAAGCCTATCAATATCACTCTCAGAAGCGTCATAGGACGTGAAGTTGAGCCGGATAAGATAGATACAGTTAATGATGTTATCGCTGAGATGCTCGCAAATAAGGAGCAGTACCGTGAGACTATCACGAATACTTTCCATGAGCACGTATTCAACGTTGGTAAGAGCCGTCAGCTTTGCGGTAAATATATCGTTAAGTCACTTGGCGGTAAGAAAAAGTAATTATTTATAAACCGGCGAAGCGAGGTTTTACGGACGTTTCTCATCGCATATCTCGGCTTGCCCGACATAATATTGCCGTATAAAAAATTATCCCCTTCCATTCGGAAGGGGATGATTTTTTATATGCCAAGTTTATCCTTTATTATATCACAAATTTCTTCTTTATGCTGATTGAAATAGAAGTGACCGCCGCTCATAGGGATAACGTCGCAATTGCCGTTCGTAAAGCGTTTCCAGCTGCTCATATCTACTGACTGCATGAGTACGTCCTCAGTACCGTAAATGACCGTAATATCGCAGTCAAACCGTACATCATCCGGAGAAGCCTTGTAATTTTCAGCCATACGAACATCGGTACAAAGAGTTCTGTTGAGTATCTTAGTAAGCTCCTCGTCCTTAGTGATAGGACTTGATGCCAGTGAATTAGCAGCAAAAAACTCGACTATCTCATCATCGGACGCATTAGCGGCATTCTCGAAGCAATGCACATCTTCATCCGGCGGATTCTTTCCCGAAAGGAATATATGACACGGCATACCCATACCCTTTTCTTTCAGCTGACGAATAAGCTCTGTAGTGAGAACTGTTCCCATACTGTGACCAAATACAGCAAACTGACCGTCCTGCATAAGCTCACCATGTTTCTGTATGAGGTCAGCCACGCAGGACTGCACATCTGTAAGCATAGGTTCAGAGGAGCGTGTAAAGCGTCCTGAGAGCTCCATAGGAACGACAGTCAGTTCTTTAGGCAGAAAGCGTTTGAATGAGCTGTAGCTCTTTGCAGAGCCTCCGGCGTGCGGAAGAAAGAAGAGCACCATATTATTCTTCAAAAGGAGTACCCTTTTCGTTGAGAAGATCGAATATCTCTCCGACCAGACTTATCGAAGCCACGAGAGAAAGCGGTATATTGAGCTTGTACTTCTCAGTTATCTGTGAGCCGAGTCCGAAGAGTCCGAGAGAATCAAGGTAGAGGTCATCGTAAACGTCTGTTTCTCTTGTTATTTCGGAAGCGTCAACGCCGACATAATCTGATATGTCCTGAACAAATTCGTCAAAATTTAGATTATTCATTATTTATACTCCTTTTTTCTAAGGTATTTGAACTGTATCTTGCCAATGTCCTTAGGTATTTCTTCAACGAGGACTACTTTATCCGGTACTTTGTAAGCCGAGAGCTTTCCGTCAAAATATCTTGCAAGCTCGCCACGGGTTATCTTTTCGTCACCTTTCGGCTGTATGTAGGCAACTATCTGCTGACCGATCACCGGATGAGGCTCGTCAGTAACAGCAGCTGCTGCGACCTTAGGGTGAGTAAGCAGACAAGCTTCGACTTCTTCTGCGTGAACGAGATTTCCGCCACGCTTGATTATTCTCTTGCTTCTTCCGGCAAATCTTACTATGCCGTCAGGGAGTTTGTTTACGAGGTCACCTGTGCAGAACCATCTTCTGCCCTTTTCATCAGTGAGTATCTTTTCAGCTGATAATTCTGGGTTGCCGAAGTAGTTGAGTATAACTCCGTCGGTATACACGCAAAGTTCACCGACTTCACCCTCAGCCACGTCGTTATGATTTTCGTCTATGACACGGAAATCAGTGAAGCTGAGCTTTCTGAAATCGCTCGGGTCAGTGCCGGCATCTCTTGCGGAGTCCCAAACGACCATAGTGCAGGTCTCGGAAGAGCCTATTACGTTGATAACACGTATGCCGAGCTTTTCAACGAAAATGTCGGCTATCTCTTTCGGGAGCACCTCGCCTGCAAAATAGCAGATGCGAACGCTTGAAAGGTCGTATTTATCGAAATCCGGAGTAGATAAAAGCACCTTAGCGAGTGTGGAAGTCAGCTGAATGATATTGACTTTATATTTCTGTACTGTTTCAAGGAACGATATAGGATTGAACTGCGGCTGATACATCACTGTACCGCCTTTCAGAGCCATTTGCTGTCCCATACCGAAACCGCCCTGATGATAGAGTGTCATTCCGAGCATCATGACATCATCGGCAGTAAATTCGAGATAATCGCCCATTTCCTCCTGAGTTGAGAGGAATCCGCCGCTTGGTACGGAGAGTATCTTAGGTGTGCCGGTGCTTCCTGATGTGCAGGCAAGCGACATAGTGTGGAGATACTCCGGCTGGTAAATATCGCAGTCCGGACTGCCGAACTCTTCTGCAAAGCTGCTTGCTGAGACGTAGCAGTCAATATCCGGAATAGCATTTTCATCGGCAAAGCAAACGACCTTATTCAGCTCAAACTGTGACGGTACAAGCTCGCTCACGGCTTTGATGATATTATTATTGCGGTATTTTTCAGTTACGAATAAAATTTTTGAAGTAGTAGCAGGGATAAGTCTTGAAAGTTCGAGAGAGCCGCTCTGCGGGTCCATAGGAACAGGCTGAGCACCTATTCTTACTGCTGACCAGAAAACGATGAACCACTCGATACTGTTCGGCATACAAATACCGACCTTATCGTCTGCGTTTATGCCTGATTTTTTCATGGCACTGCCGAAAACGGCAGTTTTCTCCATGAATTCTTTGTATGTAAGAGTATTCTCATCTATTCTGAGGACTACCTTATCGGGAGTTTCCTCAGCGTATTTGCTGTAGTAATCAAAAAATTTCTTGCTCATTTATTTTCACCTGTGAGTCTTTCAGCGATAAAATCTGCGGCTTCATGCTTTACCCAGTGGTACTGCTCGCCGACAGGCATAGCGTGCATGATTGTTTCTTCTGATACGTAAGCTGGTTTTTCGGTTATTTTCAGTCTTTCCTTATAGCCTGTAGCCTTGTTCCAGAGCGTTTCAGTAGCCTCCGGACTCATCCAGTTATCGTCATCGCTGTGTACCATAAGGAAATCGTTATTGATGCCGCCTTCTTCGAGTATCCTCATACCCTCCATGTAGTTTTCACTCTGCTGGTATGAGCTCCATTTTCCTTTTTTCATCCATATCGGGATAGAGGACTGGTCGGCAAAATTCATAAACAGTGGGAATAAGCTAACGCAGCATTTTGTTTCGGGATGCTTTACAGTGGCACGGAAGGCATATCCTCCGCCCATACAAAGACCGAAATTAGCAACTCTGCTGCTGTCGAGATCTAAACGTTCATCAATGAATTTGTATATTGCGTCTATGGCTGATTCGATTTCAGGACCGCCGCATTTAACGTTATTGTAAATAACAGCACCGCCTGTTCCGGGCATATCCGGAGTAATAACAGCTACTCCTCTTTCGAGAAGAGGCGTAGCGAGCATATCAAGCTCTTCTTTACAGCTTCCAAGACCTGAATAAGTAATGGCAACAGGATAGCTTTCCTTAGAGCCGTCATCAGGGAAGTGGATATAAGCTGGCAATTTACCATATTCTGTATCTATTTCTATGTACTCTATCTTGTTGTCGCAGAGTTCGATGTAGTTTTTATAACTTTTTACAAGACCGTCATAGATAGCACTTTTGTACTCAACATCCTGAATATTTATCATATAGCAGGCATAGTGGCACTCGGTTATCATTTTTGCGTAAGCTCTTGCGGAGCATCTGTTGCCCTTAGCCTTAGCTTTATCGCAGAGCTCGGTATAATGGATTATCTTACTGAACCACTCATCGAGCCATACGGTCTGTATCATTTTACCGCTCATAGTTTCTATAGCGTCGACCTTTTTGAGAAGGTATTCTACATCAAACGGATTTGTTCCGTAAAGCATTGATCTTGTAACAACAGGATTAAGGAGATCTCTTATAGCCCATTTCATAATTAATATTTCCTTCCTTTACTTGGTGTATTTCCATGCACCCTCACGGGTCATTTCGGTAAACTGCATATAGATGCGGTACGGGTCGACATGGGTGTGCTTCTGGATAAGAGCTAACATTCTGTCAGCAAGTTCTTTTAGAAATGCGGACTTTTTACCAGCGTATTCCGGAGGGAGAATATATCGGAATTCTGCGAAAAATACGGTGTCCTCAGAGCTGTTCATGTACATTGCACAGTCATCCAGCATTATCATGATCGCCGGAAGTGGTTTTCTGAGAATATCCGCAAGCTCCTTTGCAGCTTCGTCAAGGAAAGCTGTTTTTTCAGCCGGAGCTGAGAATTTATAGTTCGTTTTCATCTGTGCTATAGGCATAATATGCTCCTTTCATAGGGATTTATTATTGATATTTTTTGAAAACTAATGCTGCGTTGTGACCTCCGAAACCGAAGGAATTTGAGAGTGCGACGTTTACATTTTTGTTTATTGCATTGTTGGGGACATAATTCAGATCCAGCTCTGGATCGGGTTCATCGTAATGCAGAGTAGGAGGGATGATACCTGTTTCAATAGCCTTGATACAAGCAATTCCCTCTATAGCACCGCCTGCTGCAAGAGTATGTCCTACGGCGGCTTTTATTGAAGATACCGGGATGTCGTACGCTTTAGCTCCGAACACTTCCTTGACAGCCATAGTTTCGTAAAGATCGTTAAGGCTTGTGGAAGTTCCGTGAGCATTTATGTAGTCAACTTCGTCCGGAGAGAGAGAAGCGTCTTTCAGTGCTATCTGCATGGATTCAGCCATGCCTGTTCCGTTGGTTTTCGGAGCAGTAAGGTTATAAGCTTCTGTGCATATGCCTGCACCGGCGAGCTCACAGTAAATTTTAGCACCTCTTGCTTTTGCGTGTTCTTCGGATTCGAGTATGATCGCTCCGCCGCCTTCGCCCATAATGAAACCGTCACGGTTCTTTGAGAACGGCCGGCAGGCTGTTTCGGGGTCAGGATTTACCGACATCGCAAGAAGCTGATTGAAGCCGTTGATAACGACCTCGGTAACGAGATTTGAAATGCCTCCTGTTATGACCATATCACACATACCGCTCTCGATGAATTGTTTTCCGAGGGCAGCTGCGTATGCAGCAGATGCACAAGCTGTACTGACGTTGAAAGCCGGTCCGGTAAAGCCGTATTTTATAGCGAGCATTGCCGGTATTATACTTGGCATACGTTTCAGTGTGATATTGGGCTTTATGTCAAGTTCCTGACCTAAATAACTGTTGTCGGCTACTCCGAACACGGAAGCTATTCTTGATCTGTCGGCAGATTCCATATCGATGCCGGAGTCCTCAACAGCCTCGCAGGCAGAGGCGAGTCCCATTCGTGTTATTTTTGTTGTTGCACTCAGAAGACGTTTCTTGAAGTACTTTGATGTTTCGGCTTCAAAGGAGTCGTCGACCTGAGCGGCAACTTTAGAATCGATATTTTCAGCAGGTATACGGGTGATAGTCCCCATGCCGCTTTTTCCGGCAATGAGGTTTTCCCAGTATTCAGGGGCTGTATTGCCGAGGGCGGTAACAGCACCGATACCGGTAACAACAACTTTTTTCATGATCGTTACCTCGTTTCTGGATTGGATTTATGGTTGGTCTGAGCGTTCCGGCTGTAGTGGGGGATAGTTGATTCTCAGTTTTTGTTTATAATTATTAGTATGCCGGATCAAGCATTAAAATACTTATCGAATAATTCCTTATCGCAAGGTTTGAATGAAGCAAATCCTGTATCAGCATATAGCTGATCGAGCTTATTTATTATAGCGTCAGCACCGAACTTCTTGTAGTAGTATGCCGGAGCTTCAGCAAGTCCGAGAAGGTCCTGAACAGCCTCGAAGAAGAAGTTACCCAAGCCGCTTTCCTCTTTTGCAGTGACAGCTTCGTTGAGTATGAGAGCTGCCATTGAAAGAGCAGCGTCCGAAGCGTCATTTCCTGTATCCGGCAGCTTATCTCCGATAAAGCTGAGGAAAGTGCCTGTCTTTTCAGGGCATCCGTCGTTCAGCCAGCCCTGCATTTTTTCGCAGCCGTAGCTGAGAAGAGCCTTATTTCGCTCGATAGTGAAATTACGTGGATTTTCGCCCATAAGTCCGAGACTAATGCTGTCGAGCATCTGGAAAGGAGCTGCCATAGAGAACATCTCTTCAAGAGCCTTATCAAGTTCATTTGCAGATACGTTATACTTCTCACGCAGATATATAGCGGCAGCTATAACGCAGGATATGAGCTGATTGAAGTATATATGGTACTCACCGCTGAGTACGACAGGGTACTTGCCGACATTGAGTATTATCGGACCGAGGTCTCTGATTATAGCTCCGTTTGTCTCCGGGAGGATGTTGAGCTCAACATATCCGGAGAGCTTTACAGGATAATAGAAGTGCATACCGCAGCAGCGTTCGAGATTTCTTGTATCCTTGAATACATCAGCTATCCTGAGCGAGGATGTATTAGTGAGGAGTACACATCTTGGTGAAACAATCTCAAATATTGTCTGGAAGAGTTCCTGTTTGAGTTCAAGCATCTCTGGAGCAGCCTCGATAACTATATCGCAGCTTCTTAATTCGTTGAGGTCGCTTGTGAACTTCATTGATCTGAGTTTTTCAGCATAGAGATCGTGGTTTATCTGACCTCTTTTCAGACTTTTATCAAGACTTTTTATGACCTCTTTGTGGTCATCTTCTTTTATAAACGGATCGACAACAACAAAGCTGTTATCAACAAGCTTATCAAATAAGAGCCTGAATATCTCCCTGCCCATTTTGCCGTATCCGACGATTCCTATATTCATTGGACTTTTCCTCCTTTATTGCTCAGGTACCCTGAGAGGTATTCATCTCTGAGGGACGGAGCAAATTTTCCTTTTGATGCGATATACTCTATAAGAGCTATTGCTTCTGTCAGACCTTGTTTTTTGTCGGTATATATGTCAGCCCAGCCGAGCTCGAAGGCTTTTTCTGCCGGAATAAGCTCGCCGGACATTACAAGTTCATAAGCATTCTGCAAGCCGCAAATGCTGATAGTTCTTGCAAGACCTCCGAGAGCCGGCAGTATGCCGAAAGTCGATTCTGGCTGACCAACTCTTGCATTTTTCTCAATTACTCTGTAAGTGCTGTTTACAGCTATTTCGCTTCCGGAGCCGATGCAGAAACCAGTTACTGCACTGACAGTCGGGAACGGAAGTTCACTGAGAAAAGTGAAGAAGTGTTTTTGTTTTATATGGCTTTCAGGGAGTACCCCTGTAGAGTCGTCATAGTTCTCATTTGCAGAGCGTTCAAGAAGTGCGTCAACGTCTGCACCAACGCAGAAATGCCTGCCTGCACCTTTGATTATAAGACCTTTATATGAGCCGGAAGCTGCTTTCTGCTCTATTTCTGCCATTACCTTTTCGTACTCCGAGAGAAAGTCTGCGGACATTATATTGTTCACAGGCATATCCATAGAGAGGATGAGTATACCGTTCTCACATTCGAGTATCATGCCTTTTTCAGCCATTCTGAACGCCTCCCGTCTTATCAGCGATGAGCCTGTAGAAGGCTCTTGACTCGCAGTCGAGTAGCTCCTGAACAGATGCACCTTTGCGAGCGGCGACAAAGCAGGCAGTTATCTCGCTTACCTGTTTAGCTGATTTATCCTTGAAAAGTTTTTCGGTGTATTCAGCAGTAGTTTCTGCCGGTATTATAAGGTCGAAAAGTGCTTTCAGTTCTTCCGGTACTTCCTTACCGTTTTCGCAAGCTGCGGCAGTCATATAGTCGGCACTGCGGAAAAACTCCTCAGCACCGCTGCACAGCTTCAGGTCGTCATTAATGTGAACTATCAGAAGTGCGGGCGAACCAAGCCTGTCCTTTACGGAGATGAGCTCTTCAAGAGAGGAAAGCTCTTTTATTTCTGTTACAAATTCGTTATTATTTATTATCATCCGGATCACTCTCGATGTATTCTTTTATTGCAGCTGGTATGTCACATATAATACGTTCTTTTTTATCGACAAAACCAAACTTGCCTTTTATGACGCATGAAATAACATTAGTATTTTTATTTTTTACCTTATGCTTATAGGTAACGAGGTAATCAGAGCAGGTGAACTCGGAATCTATCTGTACTTCATCAAGAAGTTTTAGTTCATGCAGGTATCTTTGACTGCTTTCCGAGATGACCGGAAACACACCGGCTTCTTCGAGATATTTCAGAAGATCGGATTTCTGGAAGAAGTTCCAGATAGCGGTCTCGCCGTACTGCAAGTAAACGGAATTATTTACGTGACCAAATCCATCCAGTTCGTATCCTCTTACAGTCAGAGAAAAGGTAGACTTTCTCATTCAGCATTTACCTCAGAAAGAGCTTTTTCAAAGCATCCTTTTGAGGGATCTTTTATCCCTGCTTCTGCACGGCAAATTGTACCTATTATGCCGTTTATCTGTGCCATTGACTTGCCGGATATAAGTTCTTTTACAAAGGATATAGTCTCAGCAAGAGAGTCTTTATCCTCAGAAATTTTTGTAATAAGCCCTGTTTCCAGAGCAGATTCAGCTGAGAGCATCTCGCAGCCGAAAATCATTCTTATAGCTTTTTCCTTGCCGACTATACGTGTAAGTTTTTCTATGCCGTCCATACCGGGGATGACTCCGTGCATGACCTCGGTAAGTCCGAGACGGGACTTAGGGGAAGCTATGCGGAAATGGCAGCTCATTGCTACTTCAAGTCCGCCGCCGAAGCAGCCTCCGTTAATTGCGGCAGCAGTTATTATAGGCAGCTCTTCTATAGTACGCAGAAGTTCTCTTCCTGCTTCAAGCTTATGGGAGAGGGCTTTTTCGTCCGAGGCACCGAAAAGGGAGACATCTGCACCGTGCGAGAAATGTTTACCTTTTCCGGTAATGACAAGCCCCCCGACTTGTTGGTGTTTATCCAACCAGTCGAGGAGCGTTTTACGGTCTATAAATTCCGGCTCTGTGAGCAAGTTTTTAGGTCCGTTGTCTATGGTGAGAACTGCTATATTATCGTCGGCATAAAGCTCTGATAAATTTGAATTAAGCATCCGCACCTCTTACTGATTTACAATATCGTTACCGTACTGATATACCTTGTAGAACATTTCAACAACATCTTTCATAGTATCCATTGATGCTTTGAGCATATACTTTCCGATGCTCTGAAGCTTGATGTCGAGTTCGTACTTGTCGGAAGTCATTTCGATAAGTTCAACGAACATAAGCGAATCGCTTCCGAGGTCCTCCTGCGGATTAGTTTCCATTGTGATCTCACTTTTGTCGATCTCGCACTCTTCTGCGTAGTAATCAAATATCATTTCCTTGATTTCGTTTTGGATCTCTGGTGTGATTTCTCTCATAGTGATATCCTCCTTAAAAAATATAATGATATGAAATAAAATAAAATTATATATTTCCCGAAAATACGTCTTCGAGAGTATAAATTTTACATTTTCGGCTAACTCTTGAGAACTTATGTACAGCTCCGTTAGAGCTTACGTCGAAGAACTCTTTTACACCGCTTTCTTCAAGCTTTTTCAGAGCTATATCCCAGCGGATAGGGGTAGTGATATTGAGCAGATTTTCTCTTTTTACTTCTTCTGCCGTAGTCATAATGTTATGGTCGAAAACAGAAATTATTGGATATTTCGGATCCTTATACTGTATATTCCTGCATACTTCCATATGTTCCTGAGAATAGGCTTCTATAATAGGATTATGGAAAGCGGTCTCAGTGCCCATACTGAAAGCCTTGATAGCTCCTTCATTCAAAGCGAGCTCAATAGCCTTGTTTACTGCCTCGGCTTTACCGCATATCATTACATGAAAGCTTGAATTTCCGCTTCCGATCATAAGTTCATCGGATGTGAAATGTCCGTTCAGCAGTTCGGAGAGGTCGTCATAGGAGAAGCCAATAATAACTCCCATGTCGAGCTTTAACCCATGTTCCTTGAGGGAGCGGAACATTGAGCGGTGAGACATCATGAGGTCATGAGCGTCCTCATGACGCATAGAGCCGAAACAGGCACTTATACTTACGATGCCTGAGCTGTATCCTGCACCTATATCAGGAATGATACCTTTTTCTATGTAGTATTCAAAAACAACTCTGTCAGTAAGCAAAGGCACTATCCATTCTGCGACTTTGACATCATATCCGGTATTTTTTTCTATGTCTTTATTCAATCCGAGTCTGTCAAAGGCAACATCGAAATAATGAGTATACCGGTCCATTAATTCCGGAGGAAGCTTCACGAGCAGTTTTTCCGGACGTGAACCGATGGCATTAAAAAGAAATGCACGTTTGAGGTTATTCATTCAAGACTCCTTGCCAAATACACTATATATTTTGTATATAGTATCACTTAAATCATAATATATAATAACATTTTGTGAACGATATGTCAATAGAATTTGGAAATTTTATAAATTTTTGAGCAAAATTATAAAAACAATTGCTTAATTATAACACGATATAATATTTCGTCAATAGTTTACGTCCTGTATATATGTGTTTTTGGGGTGCATATTGAATAAAAAAATTATTTTTTCAACATTTTTTCAAAAGCGTCCACACCGATGTAAAGTAAACCTGCTACAACAAGTATTACCCAGCTGTCTCCCCAGTTGTGCCCGGCTAAACTGATACCGAAATAAAGTGCAAGAGCTATAGACCAGTAAATAGAGGTTATCAGAGAAAAATGGTCTGATTTTTCGATTTTATTTTCACGCTTATAGTCGTCTTCTTCAAGGAGTTTATTGAATCCGCCTGTGATTATACCATTTTTTACAAGCAGCGGACATCCGAATGCACATATAAGAAACATGATACACATTCCTGTAACTCCGACCATATCGGTATCACGTATGGATATAAGGGTGATAAGCGGTACGACTGAGATTATACACAGAGCTATTCCGATGATAAGATGCTTTACACGGTGCGGTTCATAAGCGTCACGTTTTTCCTTGACCATGCCGGAAACTCCGTATTCTGTATCGATGCATTCGTTTTCGAGGTATTCGTATTTTTTCATTCTGGTGCTTGCAGCTACTATTATTGAGGTCGCAACAGCTGCTATCAGAATTAGAATGACCAGACCAATACCACTGCCGAGATCCTCGCTTATTGGGAGTGTATCGGTCTCGCCGGCTGTTCCGAGGAAGAGCATACATATAGGCGAGAGGATGTAAAGCATTATTGAAACGGCAGTTTTTCTTGCGTAGTTGGTGTTGTCGTTCAGGAAATTGTTAGCCTCCTCCATAGATACCGGATGAAGGGCAGGAGTATCAGAGGAATCTTTTGCTTCCTGTATCGGTTTGGATTCACTTATCTCATCCTTTAAAAGATAGTCGGTACTTACTCCGAATATTTTTGACATCTGGAGTATTCTGTTGAGGTCCGGAGTGGACTGAGCTCCTTCCCACTTTGAGACTGACTGTCTGCTTACATCAAGTTTTTCTGCAAGCTCTTCCTGTGACCAGCCTGCTTTTTTTCTTAATTCGATTATCTTATCTGCGAGTATCATAAAAGTTACCTCCTGTGTGAATTTTATGATATGATTATAGCATGATATGCGTAAAAAACTCTACCAACCGGACTTTGCAATTTGTCAACACGGGGTTGCAATTGGCTGTTTTCAGGCTTTTTTGAGTTGCATTATTAAAATCCCTCTCTTTAAAGAGAGGGAGGAGCGGTATAAAAGAGAATGCTTATTTTTTGTCGCTGCTTTTGATAAGTTTTGCTTTGAAGAGGGCACATCCGACTGCTCCGGTTATGACTGTAGCGGCTATCATTTCAAATACCGCATTGATACCTACTGAAACAACGATGTAAACGAGGATATTTCTTCCGTCAATTTTATCTTTCATATAGCTTGTGTTTCCGAAGAGTGCGACCAGTGAGAACATGAAAAATACTGTATTGAAAAATGCCGTGCAGAATCCTGTGACGAAGCAGGATACCTTTACATTTGATACCTTTGAGAAGAATTTGAAGATGCATCCTGCGAGGAAGCCGTCCAGAGCACGGGGAACAAATCTCTGTATGAACGCAAGGACAGGATTAATGTCAGCAAGAGCAATGCCCATTGAACTTGGGATACCTATGCTGAAGCACTGCAAGAAGCTGAACAGACCGAATACAGAGCCGATGATGAGTCCGCCGATAGGTCCGAGGGCAACTGCCGCTATCGCTACGGGGATAACGTTCAGCGTAATAACTAATGGACCAACAGGTATCGAGCCGATAGGGGTGAACGAAAACAACACAACTATCGCCGAGAGCAGTCCGAGCAGAACCATTGATTTTGTTGTAAATTTAGTTTTAAACATCCGTATTACCTCCGTACCAATTTAAGATTATATAATTATATCATTTTTTTTAGAAAAAGTAAATACATATTTTGATTTTTTTGAGCTTATATCTGGAGTATGATATTTTTTTAACTAATACAATGTATCATTAAACTTATTGTATATACGCTTAGTATAAAAATAATATATAAAAAATATATCAATAATATTTGCGGTTAACGCTTGTTTATAAGCATAAAAATAGAAAAGTGTTGATTTATTGTACAAGTAACACAATAACGGGCTATCTTTTTTGTTGTTCATGTGATTTATACATAAAATCGCAGCTTGAATTTCTATTTTTTGTTCACAAAAAAACATTGCAATTTGTATATAAATATGATATAATGGTATTGCATAAATCAATAATAGTGTAATATTTATCTTCAAGGGTACGGGGTGGTTATATGATTTATGCAAAAATCGGAAAGGATGAGTTGCTATGAGAGTGTGATCTGGAAAACGTCCGGCAGACGTGATCCCCATATGCTGTACTGACATTTGAGAGTGGTTTGTCAGTACGACTGCATCCATAGGAACCGGAGCTTATGATAAGAGTTTACATCAAAAGAAATTATAGGCGTTATTTCTTTTGATACTCCGGTAAAAAGGCAGAGCCGTTCCTTTTGGCATCGTTTTAAGGCGGCGGTGTGCGGGATATAGTTAAGCTCGCCTTTCATCGATACTGTCTTTGATTTGTGAAAGACGGTGACATCAGCATATCAGATGCTGATATAGAAAAAGGTTTGGATAGAAAATGATCGTATCGGTCAAAAATTGTTCTTTTGGACACATTATTATTTTATATCACACCAGACAGAACTGCACTTTTGTCTGAGTATACCCTCTAATATTCCGGTATCTTTCATTAATGCTCTCACCGGAGAGATGTCAGTGAGACCATTATGGGCGATGAAAGATACTTAAATTCAACGTAAAACTTATTTGTTCGGATACTGAAAGATCCTTCCGTGAAATCGGAAGGATTTTTTTGCTGTAAGGGGTTGTAAAATCGTGTTCTGTTTGGTATAATATAAATGTATTATGATAATCGGAGGTGCGTTATGAGTGTTGACCCTTATGGGAGTATTATATTGATCCCTTGATCCGGCGGATGCTCATGCTCACTTGCCTTCGCCGGAAATTCTGGCGAAAGGAGCAATGTCTGTCTTTATGACAGACACACATGATTATGATAAGTTTTTACACAAATGAAAACGGAAAGCTCACTCAATGTGATGAGCCTTCTGTGGGATGCTGGATCTCAGTTATAGATCCGACACCTCAGGAAATTATTGAACTCATAGAGACTTATGGTCTTGACAGCGGTTTCGTCAAGTCCTCTCTCGATGAGGAGGAGTCGTCACGTATAGAGCGTGAGGACGACCAGACCCTCGTTATTATCGATACCCCTGTATCTACTGTTGACGAGGATCAGACCAGAAACTTCTATACCCAGCCTATCGGCATAATTATTAATGAGGACTACGTCTTCACTATCTCACTAAAAGAAACTCAGATACTGAAAGAAGCTATGCATGGTGGGATAAGAAATCTGCGTCCGAGCTTTAAAACACGATTCGTTTTGCAGCTCCTTCTTAGAATAGCTGCCCTCTTCCTTACTCACCTTAAACAGATCGACAAAATATCATCTGCCGCTGAGCAGCAGCTGCACGATGCGATGAAGAATGAGCTTCTCATGCAGCTCCTTGCTCTTGAAAAGTCACTCGTATATTTCTCGACTTCTTTAAAAGCCAACGAAGCTACAATAGAAAAGATATTCCGTGGAAGAGTAATAAAGCTCTATGATGAGGATCAGGACCTTCTTGAAGACGTTCTCATCGAGATGAAACAGGCTATCGAAATGGCAAGCATATACACCGGCATCCTATCCAGTATGATGGACGGATTTTCGTCGATAATCTCTAATAACCTCAACCTCGTTATGTGGAGATTGACCATTATCACCGTTGTTCTGGAGATACCAAATATCATGTTCGCATTTTACGGCATCAATACTGTTGACCTGCCTATGCCGTATACGTGGTTCGCTATCACACTTACCATCTTCCTGACCGGTATAACTGCATTTGCTCTTATGAAATGGAAAAAGAAATAAAAAGACAATAATTAACCGAAGCCTGAGTTCTTTTCTCAGGCTCTAATTGTAAAGGGAGGTATCGATATGGGACAATATGCTGATATTCATAATGACTGGAAAAAGCTTCTGCCTTTTGTTGCCGGAATACTGCTATGTACTGCGGCAGTATTCATCATTCTCGCTTCAACACTGCTCAGCAAGGATCATGTTGATAAGACCTTTGAGGAAAAGCGAGTCTATTCCGGAATCACGGATTCAGTCCGTGACAAGGCGAAAAACGCATATCTGAAAACTGACCCTCCGCAAAAAGTCAAAAACGACCTCACTACCATAATGGCAGAGGTCATAACTGAAGAACCGGTGAAAAAAGAGGTCAGGGACATTCTCGACCAGCTCTACAGCGGCAAAAAAGCTCGTGTAAAGGGAAAATACCTGCAAGAGAGTATATCCGCAAATGCTAAGAGCTATAATTCAAGCAAAAGTCTTGGACTGGATGCAAGCAAGCTCGATGAATTTATTGGTAAGTCCGTTGATGCCGGAAAGGAAACAATTGACGTAAGCAAGTATACGGACAAAATTCCGGTATCTCTCAGCGGTGGGACTACCAAGGCTGTGATATTTACTTTTTTTGCGTTGGGAGCTTTGGTGCTGAACTATTTTATGGCTGATGACAGACTTGTTAAGACTGGTCTTGCACTTATAGTGGGAGGCGGACTATTACTTTTAGTTGGTATTGTGTTCGGAGGTGCATTTAAGGTCGATGAAATGGATTTTCCGTTGGAAGCACTGAAAGGTGCTGCGGAGGAGCTGAAAAGTGCGGTGACTTCACGCTGTATGATATTCGGACTTTTATTCGCAGCAGCAGGCGGCGGAAGCATAGTGTATAAAAGAATGAAATAAAAAACATACTAAAAAATAAAAAGAAAAAGCCGACGAAGTCGGGCAATAACGGGATTCCAAAGGGTTATTCAACCCTTTGGCGGGAAGGTGTACGAGGAAGGGCATAGCCCTTCCTAAAAAGCAGTCCAGCGAGCAAAGCAACGCTGGACGGACGGCTCGTAGCACTCGCCCCAGCTTGACTGGCGTAATTACTGCGTCGGTCAAGCCGAGGCAAGCAATGCGGACGGTCCGTAAAAAACTCGCTTCGCTGTTTTTACTACTCTTGAGGGGGAACGCTGTTCCCCCTCGCACACCCCTTTGCCAAAGGGTTGAATAACCCTTTGGAATCCCGTTATTGCCCGACTTCGTCGGTTTTTTTCTTTTTTATTTTTGGGTATGTTTTTTTATTTTTTGCAGATACTACCTTTGAGGTGAAAACATGAACGGCGAACTTATCCCCAAACTCAAAGATAATATCTCACATATAAAACAACTCTCCGGCAATTCCTCCGACCTCCTTGTGAACGAATTCGTTACCGGAGGTGTACACTGTGCCTTGCTATGCTGCGAGGGCATGGTCTCAACTTCTGTCATAACCGAGCTTATTTTTGAACCCATAACAGCTATAGAAGCAAAAAAAGACTCCAAAGAGCTTTTTCACTACATTAAAGAGGAACTCCTGCTGTCCACCGACAGACCGGAAGTGAACGATTATGATACTCTTTTCCGTCTGATAGATTCCGGATTTGCAGTACTCATAGCAGAGGGAATGCGGACGGCTCTTGCATTCGGTGTTCAGGGCTATCAGTCAAGGGGAGTGCAAGAGCCATCCGGTGAGGGAAATATCATGGGAGCTCATGAGGGCTTCGCAGAGACTATCCGCACCAGTATGTCTCAGATACGCCGCAGACTAAAAACTCCGGAGCTTGTCATGGAGCTTATGGTCAAAGGCGAAAAAAGCAGGACTGACATTTGCCTGTGCTATATGAAAGACCGTGTGCCGCAGGAGCTGCTAAGCCGCATAAAAGGCTCACTGGACGAGATAAAGCTTGAATCCATACTTTCAACAGGCTATATTAGACCTTTTGTGGAAAGTCAGCGGTTTGAGCTTTTCAGCTCTAACGGAACAACAGAGCGTCCGGATGTACTTTGTTCAAAGCTCATAGAGGGCAGGGTGGGACTGCTTGTGGACGGTGTGCCTTATGCTATAGTCATACCAAGACTGTTCTGTGAAAGCTTCCAGACGCTCGATGACTACGCTTTTAAACCGTATTACGCAACATTCATCCGCTGGATAAAGTACATGGCGTTTATACTTTCAATACTGCTGCCGTCAGTGTACACAGCAATAGTTATGCATCATCCGGAGCTCCTCAACAGCACACTGCTTATGATATTGGTCGAAGCCGAGCGGAAAGCTCCGCTTTCTATTATGACCGAGTCTATAGGAGTACTGCTCATGTACGAGATAATAAGGGAAGCCGGAGTGCGTCTGCCAAAGCCTATGGGCGGAGCTGTAAGCATCGTAAGCGGACTTATAATCGGAGATGCGGCTGTGCAGTCCGGACTGATAAGTACTCCGCTTCTTACCATGACTGCCCTTGCGGTCATGAGCGGACTTTGCGTACCGGAGCTCAATCCGCCTATAACAGTACTGCGTTTTTCCTTTCTTATTGCCGGAGGTATATTCGGACTTTTCGGTATCAGTCTGCTTGCCTGTGCAGTGCTTGTGAACGTGTGTGCTACAGAGGACTACGGCTTCCCGTATACAGCTCCGGTGTCGCCGTTTAAGAAGTCCGGCATGGGAGATACTGCGATACGGAGCGGATTCAGGAAGATGCAGAACAGAGGTTTCACGGTGGAGGAGTATCATGAATAAAGTAACAGCCTCGCAGTTTTCGGCAATGCTGCTTTTAAGTGATGCATTTGCACTTTTCGGCTTTACTGGCAGAATGTCGCTGTTCACTGTAGGAGCATTTTCGTTTGGCATAATAATACAATTTGTGCTCGCCATGCTCCTTATCAGATGCGGAAGAACTGAGGGAAAAGCGGTCAAGTGGTTTTATATGCTGTATTTTGTTTTCTGGGGCGGAGTCCTGTTCAATATGCAGTGGCGTACTTCCGAAGCAATATATATCCCCTATGAAAGCTCAAATGGGATATGGGGAAAGCTCCTTATATCCGGACTTATCGCACTGGCTTGTCTGTATATTTCATCCGAGGGCATAAAGGCAGTTTCAAGAGCTTCACTTATAGCTGCTGCGGTCGGAGCAGTCTACCTGCTGATAGTAGCGGTGAGTGCTGCAAGAAATGCTGATATAGAAAATCTGACCCGTGCAGAGAGCAATATGAGCTTCCGGAATGAATTTATCAGAAGCATTGCTATGAGCGGAGGTCTTGGCGGACTATCTGTGCTTGCCGGAATAACAAAGGGGAGTCCGTATAAGGCAGTTGAGAAATACTTCATCGCAAAAGCTGTTATGACCTTGCTTATCATGCTGACTGTTATACTTGCGGTCGGCGGTATAATGAAGATAACCGACTTCCCGACTGTGACCGCAGCTCAGGTATCGCAGCCATTTTCAGCTCAGCGGATAGACTCTCTTTTTCTTATAGTTTTTGTTATATGCGGAGTTTTTTCCATAGGAGTTCAGGTCTCGGCATCGGCATATCTGCTCCGTGAGCTTTATCCTGCTTTCAAACATTACAGCAGCAGTATAACTCTTGCGGTAATGCTCCTCACGGCATTTCTTATCTCAAAGACCGATATTTACGGAACTTTTACAGCTGCGGCAGTAATTCTGGCACTGCTTATAGTCCCCGTATTCACGGCAATAAAAAACAGGGTGAAAGCAGGTGCATGATATGCTGAGGAAAATATTTTTAGTCACTTTTCTGCCGCTGTTTATGCTGACCGGCTGTGCGTCCTCCGGACGTGTTCACGATAAGGAGTATCTCAGGGCTGTTGCGATCTCCGGAGACGATCGGAAAGAGCTTACGCTGACCTTCTTTTCTGAGGACAAAGAAAGTGTTTCGGTCAGCGGAGAGGATATCGATTCCGCTATAGAAGCCGCTGAGCTTGTTACGGGGAAGTCCGTTTTTACCGGATATACTGAACTTGTTATTCTCGGAGACTGCAACTGTACGGAGGTACTTTCGTATCTGCTGAACGAGTGGAAGGTTTCGCCGTCATGTCTGGTCGCACACAGCAGAAACGGAGCATCACTGCTCCGTGATAAGGACGCTGAGCAGCTCGAAGGAGCAGTAAAAGAGGCGGCTGAGCAGGGAAAAGTCCGGAACAGTGATATAATAACAGTGCTTGGAAGGCTGCTTGACGACTCCAAAGCAGAACTTCCGGAGCTCCATAAAAGCGGAGATATAACTGCCTGCGTCGTAGAAAAAAAGACTGACTCGTGAAAAAGTTTGCCCCGAAGCAATTTGTCGGTTGCTTCGGGGCAGTTTTTCATTAAAAATGGAAATCTTCAATTACACGGATAAGTTTTTTTCAGATATTCGACAAGCATCTCCGGAATGTATTGATAATGGTGAGACTCATACAGCTTATATGTAAGGTCTGCATCATGGGACTCCAGACGCTCTTTCAGCTTTGCAACACCTTCAAGTGTTGTATCATCGCCCTCACGATAATGGTCAACATAGTCTGGATCCTCCAGAGAACCTGCACAGAGGAAAACAGTTTTATTCAGCGTTTTATTTCTGTCAAAATAGTTGTAATCACTCAGCACATCGTCTTTATTATCGCAATGATACAGCCCCCAGAATGCAGGACTGCCGATGATATAATGACCAAACGGCTGATTCTCATATTTATCCGAGTTGAACAGTGCATAGTGCGTGAATACACCGCCGTCCGAATGACCGTAAAGTGTTGAATTTCCGCAGTCGATATTATAATTCTCGCATAAATACGGCATAATATTGTCGGTGATAAAATCAAGCAGCTTGTCACGGTTTAAAACAAGATCAACAAAGCGTTGTTCTTGGTCTGGATCAGTGACATCATAGCTGTAATAAAGGCTGACAAGGATAACAGGAGCAGCCTCGCCGTTTTCCATGCATTTTCTCAGCTCCGGACAGTTGCCGAAACGCCATATACCGTCAGTCAGGAAGAATACAGGATAGGTCTTGTCCTTGTCGTAATCGGGCGGGAGAGTAACGTGTACAGTAAATGTTTCGCCCAGTTCATCGTCATAAATACTTATCTCGTCAATTGAATCCTTTATTGCTTCAACGGCTTCACGGTCATATTCCCATTCGCTTCTGTAATTTTGAAAGATACTCCAGAGATGCAGAGAACTATCATTTTGATCGACCGAGCCATCGGGAAGTGTCTCATAATTGCCTGTTTTCAGAGCTTCGTTTGCAATTTTCATATAAAAAATAGTCAGCTCGGTTTGTTCGGCGGTGTAGCCTAATAATTCTTCAGCATTTTTCTGAATGAATCCCAGATACTCTTCAAATGTATCAAAAGAATATGTTTTAGCTTCCAGTTCGCCTTTTTCGTTACGTTCTGTCATAGAAAACTTAACAGTACCTCCGTCATAAAAGGAATCCTCATATGGCACTCTTAACTGTAAAATATAGCCGTCTACGAGAATTATGTTCGGAACACGATATTCGCCGCCTGCTTTTTCAGCTTTTTTTATATGCTCCAATGCACTGTTGTATTCTTCATCACTCAATTCAGCTCGGTTATCCTCAATTGAGGTACGCCATTGTTCAATATCAACCGTCTGAAACTCGATACTTACCTTGTGTTCAGCATTCGGGTCGGCATTGGGTTTTTTGATTTCGTCCAACAGAGTCAGCTCGTGCTTTTCTACATATTGCAGCTCATTCTCTGTCATTTTGTTTGTGAGCTTTGTGGGAGAGACAGTCTGCACCTGCTCGCATGATTGACAGGAGGAACTGCTCTTTTCTGTTTTGTTATTGCAAGCAGTAATTGATGAGACCATTGCAAGAAGTAAAAATATTGTGACTATTTTTTTCATTATAATTATACCTTTCTTTTTTGAATTGTTACGGAAACACCGCATATATTTATTGTGCAGTACTGCTTTTTAACAAAACCACATTTCAATTCTGATGTCTTACAACACCGTACTCATCGTCGAGCCTGTAATACGGACAGGCGTAATTAGTTCCTTGCAGGAAGCGGTACATTTCGTCCTCATCGAGATTGACCATGCACACGTAGCAGTCGTAGTCATCATCGTAGACAAAATTGGTGCAGGTCTCGCAGTTAGTTATTTTTTTCTTTTCCATAACTCAGCCTCTCAGATGTCTTCCATGGAGAGTGTGGCGATAGCGTTCAGACTTTCATCGGCAGTTATGCCTGCGAGGAAATTATAGCTTCCCTGACAGGCTATCATAGCACCATTATCGCCGCAGAGCTTTTTCTCAGGCATATAGAAATCGAACCCACGCTCCTTGCAAGCGGCAGAAAGTGCGGCACGAACACCGGAGTTAGCTGAAACTCCGCCTGCGAGAGCGACCTTTTTATATCCAAGAGCTTCTGCTGCGAGGATAGTTTTATTTGTCAGTATCTCGGATATGGTACGCTGCAAGCTTGCGGAAAGGTCGTTTTTATTCACTTCCAGACCTTTCTGCTCGGCATTGTGGAGCAGGTTTATAACTGACGTTTTAAGTCCTGAGAAGCTGAAATCGTACTCATTTCCGGCAACGGCAGGGTGCGGGAGCTTGAATGCAGTGCTGTCTCCGGACTGAGCAGCGTTGTCAACATGGACTCCGCCGGGATATGGGAATCCCATTGCACGGGCACACTTATCAAAACATTCACCGGCAGCATCGTCACGGGTACGACCTACCACACGGAATTTGGTATAGCTGAGGACCTCGATTATATGGCTGTGACCGCCGCTTGCTACAAGGCAGAGATATGGTGGTTCAAGCTCCGGGAATGTCAGATAGTTCGTAGCGATATGACCTGCGATATGGTGGACCGGTATGAGCGGTTTGCCGCATGACATTGCAAGAGCCTTTGCGAAGCTTACTCCGACAAGCAGAGCTCCTATAAGTCCGGGAGCGTATGTAACAGCGATACCGTCAAGGTCGGCAAGAGTTACCTGAGCCTCATCAAGAGCCTGACGAACAACTCCGAGAATGTTCTCGCAGTGACGTCTTGAGGCTATTTCCGGTACAACACCGCCGTATTTTTTGTGTTCCTCTATCTGTGTTGAGATAACAGAAGAACGTATCTCACGGCAGTCTTTAACGACGCTGGCTGCGGTCTCGTCGCAGGAGCTTTCTATTCCAAGTATAAGCATATTTGCATTACCTCTTTTTATAATTTTTTCTGCATGACAACAGCGTTCTCTCGTGGCTGAGAGTAGAAATTTTTGCGGACGGATAACCTCTCAAAGCCGCATTTTTCGTAGAGAGCGATAGCTCCGCAGTTGGACTCTCTGACTTCCAGAAAGATACTCTCTGTGTCCTCCGGAAGGCTGTTTTCAAATTTTTCTATGAGCTTTTTAGCAAGCCCTTTTCTGCGGTAGTCAGGATGAACAGCAACACTTGTTATATCGCCCTCACCGACTGCGTGGTAGCCGGAAAGAAGTGCGATGACCTTTCCGCTGTCGGTGATATATAGTATGTGACCGGTGTCCTTTTCGGCTTCCGAGCGGAATGAGTCCGCCGACCAGCCGTCAGCACCTACACAAAGTTTATCAAGTGCAGAGAGCTGCTCAAAAATATCGTCGCTGAAATCTGAATCGAGTATATCAAGATAAGTCATAGCACATCATCCTTTTGCATCGTACCAGCTTTCGCCCTGATGAACGTCCACTGCGAGAGGAACACGCATTTCGTAAACATTCTGCATTTCCTCTTTGAGTATCTCAGCTGCACGGTCAGCACAGTCCTTATCAGATTCAAGTATGAGTTCATCGTGGACCTGAAGTATCAGCTTTGCGTTGAGCTTTTCTTCTTTAAGGCGGTTGTAGACATTTATCATGGCTATTTTTATAAGGTCAGCGGCAGTACCCTGTACAGGAGTATTCATAGCGATACGTTTTCCGGCAGCCTGAAGCATTTTGTTCGACGATGAAAGTTCAGGAATACGACGTTTTCTGCCGAACATAGTAGTTACATAGCCCTCTTTCATTGCATTGTCAACGGTAGTCTCCATAAACTCGTTTACTTTAGGGAAACGAGCGAGATAGTCGGCGATATATTTTTTAGCCTGAGCTACAGAAGTGTTAATGTCCTTAGAGAGCGAGAATGCTCCGATACCGTAGATTATTCCGAAATTTACAGCTTTTGCGGCACTTCTCATCTCCGGAGTAACCATTATTGCAGGCATATCAAATACCTGAGCGGCTGTGGAAGTGTGTATGTCCTCGCCGGACGTAAAAGCAGCTATCATATTTTTGTCGCCGCAGAGGTGAGCCATTACACGCAGCTCGATCTGACTATAGTCTGCGTCCACAAGAGTTTTACCCTCCGGAGCAGTAAAGAATTTTCTCATCTGCGAGCCAAGTTCGGTGCGGACAGGGATGTTCTGCATATTAGGCTCAGTTGAGGAGATACGTCCTGTACGTGTCTCGGTTTGTTTGAATGAGGTATGGATGCGTCCGTCCGGAGCTATTTTGTCGAGAAGTCCCACAACATAGGTGGAATTCAGCTTTGTGTACTGACGGTATTTCAGTACATTATCCACGATAGGTGCCTGATTTCTGAGTTCTTCGAGTACTTCAGCATTGGTGGAGTAACCGCTTTTGGTCTTTTTCTTTGCAGGAAGTCCGAGCTCCTCAAAGAGTACATTTCCAAGCTGTTTCGGAGAAGATATATTGAACTCATGACCTGCATCGTCGTATATCATCTGCTGAGTTTCCTCTATCATTTCAGACAGGTATGTGCCAAAGTCCTCAACACCTTTTTTATCTATGCATATTCCGGAGTCCTCCATAGAAGCAAGCACTTCTGTAAGCGGAAGTTCGACTTTTTCAAGGAGTTCAGTCATGCCCTCTTTTTCAATCTCGCTGCGGAGTTTTGCTATAAGTCCTTCAAGGGACAGTATATCGGCAAGTTCACCATTTTCGGAGTAATAGTGGACTCCGTATTCAGCACAGAGCTTTTCGATAGTGTAGTCCGAAGCAGATGTGTTTAGCAGATAACCGCATATAGCAGCATCGTTTTTCAGGTTGACAAGCTCTTTTCCTCTTGCCATAGCGTATCTGTAGTGAGGCTTAGCATCGTCCGTGGACTTTTCACAGTCCGAGCCGAGAAATTCTGTGATGATATTTTCATCTGATGCGGAGTAAATATTGCTGCCGACCCTCACGGTAAGCACGTCATCACGCAGAAGATAGGAGCATTTATCGATGTCTGATATAATATCTGAGCTGAGCTCACTTTCTATCGGCTTGATTTCTTCTACAGGCTGTATTTCCTCAGCCGGAGCAGTATTTGCTCCCTCAGATACGGAGATTTTCATTTTATCAAGAAGCTTGAACATTTCAAGTTCTGTCAGCAGACGGCTGATGCCTGCATTATCAGGTTCTGAGATGATATAATCGGACGGCTCTTTGTCTATCGGAGCGTTACGAACTATAGTCGCAAGCCATTTGCTCTCCTTTGCCGACTCAACTCCGTTAGCAAGCTTAGTTTTTACGCCTTTTGTGAGGTCAGCATCCTCATAATTCTCGTAGAGATTTTCTATAGTTCCGAACTCTTTTATCAGTGTGGAGGCAGTCTTTTCACCGATGCCTGCAACTCCGGGGATGTTGTCGGAGCTGTCTCCCATAAGTGCTTTGAGGTCGATGAGTTTTAGCGGCTCAAAGCCGTAGTCCTCATTGAATTTTTCGGGAGTGTAGTGGATAGTTTCCTTATTTGTAGCAAGGAGCACTGTTACGTTGTCGTCGATGAGCTGCAAGCTGTCACGGTCGCCGGTGAGGACGAAACATTTGTCACCTTTTTCGGAGCAAGATTTTGAGATCGTACCGAGAATATCATCAGCCTCGTATCCCTCGCACTCGACAACTTTTATTCCCATAAGACCGAGAAGCTCTTTTATCAGAGGAAGCTGCTGAGCAAGCTCCGGAGGCATTCCCTTGCGGTTAGCCTTGTAGTAGGAAGCCGCCTTATGGCGGAAAGTAGGTGAGCGGAGGTCAAAAGCTACAGCGACAGCGTCCGGCTGTACATCGGCAAAATTCTTGAAATAGATATTCATGAATCCGAAAATAGCGTTGGTGAAAACGCCTTTTTTATTGGAAAGCAGTTTTATGCCGTAGAAGGCACGATTTAGAATGCTGTTTCCGTCTATTGCGAGAAGTTTCATAACAGTTTCTCCTTATAAACATAATTATAATTATTATATCATACTTCCGGATAAATATCAATGGGGACAAATTTAATTTATGCGTGGTATAAATGCGGCTGTAATATACTGCTTGTAATCAATATTTTTGTATGATATGTAGAAATTTGTTGTGTAGTTCGTCGAAAATATGGATAAATACTTCTAATTTTTATAAAAGTATGATATAATAAATTCAAGTTCAAAAGGTGAAAAGCGGTGAAGTCCTTCGGGGGATATTAAAATTGTTCGGATTTGCAGACAGAGGTGAGGAATATCGCATAGGCGGCGATGATCGTCTGCAATTTAAAAGGGAAGTAATGAGAAGAGAATTATATAGGTGTGTTCATGATAAAACCGGCTGATCGATTCAGCCGGTTTTATTTTGTGGATTTCAAAATACAAAAAGCTCCCCAAAAAAGGGGAGCTTTTAAAATTATAACCGTTCGGACAAATAAATTACTTATTGAGGTTAGCCTCGATGAGGTCGAGTTCATCATAGAGAGCCTGTGGGATGTTACCGCCCTTAGCCTTGATGTCCTCATCGTAGTATCTTCTCATCTCAGCGATCTCCTTCTTCCACTCTTCCTTGTCAACTGTGAGGAGAGCCTTGAGAGCGTCAGCAGAAACCTCGTCCTCGATGCCCTTGAGGTTGATGTCCTCAGGCTTTGGAAGGAATCCGATAGGAGTTTCAACAGCGTCAACTTCGCCTTCAACTCTCTTGATGATCCAGTCGAGAACTCTCATGTTGTCGCCGAAACCTGGCCAGAGGAAGTTACCCTCGTCGTCAGTTCTGAACCAGTTTACGTTGAAGATCTTAGGAGCCTTGCTTCCGAGTCTTGCACCCATTTCGAGCCAGTGAGCCCAGTAGTCACCAACATTGTAGCCGATGAATGGCTTCATAGCCATTGGGTCGTGACGGAGAACACCTACAGCACCTGTAGCAGCAGCAGTTGTCTCAGAAGAAACAGCTGAACCGATGTATGTACCGTGAGTCCAGTCAAATGACTGATATACGAGAGGAGCAGTTGTAGCTCTTCTGCCGCCGAAGATGATAGCAGAAACAGGAACACCCTCTGGATTGTTGAACTCAGGAGAGATGCATGGGCAGTTCTGAGCAGGAGCTGTGAATCTTGAGTTTGGATGAGCAAGCTTGTTGCCTTCAGCAGAATAAGCTTCGCCGTCTACCTTAGCACCCTTCCACTCTGTAGCATCCTTAGGAGGATTCTTTGTGAGCTTCTCCCACCATGGAGTATTGTCAGAGTTATCAAGAGCAACGTTTGTGAAGATAGCACCGTTCTTTGTGCAAGCGAGAGCGTTGTAGTTGGACTTCTCGTTTGTACCAGGAGCAACACCGAAGAAACCATTCTCTGGGTTGATAGCGTAGAGTCTGCCGTCCTTACCAGGCTTCATCCAAGCAATATCGTCACCTACAGTGAAGATCTCGTAACCATCCTTCTTGTATCCCTCTGGTGGGATGAGCATAGCAAGGTTGGTCTTACCGCAAGCAGATGGGAATGCAGCAGTGATATACTTAACTTCGCCGTTTGGCTTCTTGAGACCGAGGATAAGCATATGCTCAGCCATCCAAGCCTCGTTCTTACCCTGATAGGAAGCGATACGAAGAGCGAAGCACTTCTTGCCGAGGAGAACGTTTCCGCCGTAAGCAGAGTTGATAGACCAGATTGTATTTTCCTCTGGGAACTGAACGATGTATCTCTTTTCAGGATCAACGTCAGCCTTAGAGTGGAGACCTCTTACGAAATCATCGGAAGTATCACCGAGGTTCTCGAAAGCCTGTTTACCCATTCTTGTCATGATGTTCATGTTGAGAACAACATAGATAGAATCAGTGACCTCAACGCCGACTTTAGCGAGAGGAGAGCCGATAGGTCCCATAGAATAAGGGATAACATACATTGTTCTGCCCTTCATAACGCCGTCGTACATAGGAGTAAGGAGAGCCTTCATCTCAGCAGGAGCCATCCAGTTATTTGTTGGACCTGCACCAGACTTTTCCTTAGAGCAGATAAAAGTTCTGTCCTCAACACGAGCAACGTCGTTAGCACGAGTTCTGTGGTAGAGGCAGTTAGGATATTTTTCCTGATTGAGCTTGTACATTTTGTCCCAGCTGTCATCCGGAAGAGAAGTTACCTCTTCGATGAGAGCATCGATCTGCTCTTTTGAACCGTCGATCCAAACAACCTTATCAGGCTTGCAGAGAGAGGTCATTTCGTCGACCCACTTTAAAACGTTGGGATTCTTTGTCAGTGACATTGTATTATACCTCCTAATAAAATTATCAATAAAAAGCTTATCATACTTATTATAAAGTGATGATGCATTAATACAACTGAAAAAATCAATCATATCGCTGTTATTATTATATAATATTTTTGCAGACCTGTCAATAGCGGTCTGAGATAAAATGGCTTAGCAAATTCGGCATATCAATATATAATGGTAGTTAGCATCAGCTTCATGAAAAGCAAAATAAATATAGTTGAAAGAGAGAAATAATGTTATTATTGACTATGACATGAAATTAACGATCCGGAATTGAACTTCCTTAATAAATGGCTAATAACAGGGGATAATTATAGATTTGTATAACTATGTGGAGCCTATTGATGTCTGATATAGTAGTATGCATAGTTGTATAAGTGTGATTCAGCTGATATGTCAGCTGTTTAGTATAATAATATGAAGAGAAAGATGTGAGTTATGATAGTGTTTTTTGGCGAACAAATATGTGTAATATGCATAAAAGTTGGTTGGGAGATTTGCACAATACATTCAAATGCAAATTGTTGAAAATATAGAATTTTCCGAAAATGATAGTTTTATGCGGATATAAGCTTGAAATATGTGCAAGATGTGGTATAATATCTTTATGAAAATAAAATTATATTGAGGGGGCAATGCCGATGAAAAAAAGAATTATCACTATTGAACGTCAGTATGGAAGCGGTGGAAGTGCTATCGGAAAATTGACTGCAGAAAAGCTCGGCGTAAATTGCTACAACAGACAGATACTTGAAATGACTGCTAATGAGTGCGGTATATCTCCGGAGTACCTTGAGACCGCTGAAGAAAATGTGCCGACCAGTTTTTTATACTCCTTATTGCTCTCGGCAAATCCTGCACGTTCTATGGAGGACAGTCTTCCGCTTTCGGATAAGGTCTTTCTTATGGAGAGCAGGATAATAAATGAAATTGCTGAAAAAGAAGAGAGCTTCGTTCTCGTCGGAAGATGCGGAAGCTATGTGCTTGAAGATAAAGGCTGTTTCAGTGTGTATATTTATGCTGATCCGGAATACAGGATACAGCGTGCGATAAAGGATTACGAGATACCTGAGAGAAAAGCCGAGTCGATAATGAAAAAAGCAGACAAACGCCGTGAGACTTTCTATAATGTCAACACCGGAAAGCTCTGGCAGGATAAAGACAGCTATGCTTTATGTCTTAATAGTGCCGAACTTGGCGATGAGCTCTGTGCAGAGATAATTGTAAGAGCTTATCAGGAATATAACGCAAAACATTAACGTTTTTTACCTCTATAAAAGAGTCTTGCTTTGGTGCAAGGCTCTTTTTGCATATAGTGGTAAGAAATGGGAAACATATTTCTGAAAACTGAAGGAGGTATGTAAATGTTTGTTGTACTTATCCGGTCTCTGATACTCTATATTCTGGTCATATTTGCGGTCAGACTTATGGGGAAAAGACAGCTTGGCGAGCTTCAGCCGTCAGAGCTGGTCATAACAATACTCATCTCGAATATCGCAACATTGCCGATAGAGGATGTGAATATTCCGGTCATAGTCGGAGTAACACCGATACTTTCGCTTGTATGCTTTGAAGTCCTGATGTCCGGACTTACGCTGAAATTCCCGAAGTTCAGGCGGTTGGTTTCGGGAAGTCCGAAAATAATAATACACAACGGAGTTGTCGACCAGAAGGTCATGAACGAGCTGAGATTTTCCGTTGATGACCTTGTTTCTGCTATGCGTGGAAAGGACGTTTTCGACATAAGCGAAGTTCAGTTTGCTATTGTCGAGACTAACGGAAGCTTCTCGGTCATGAAAAAGAGGGAGGATGACGTGCCGAAACTCAGTGATATAGGCGTTTATGCTCAAAACAGCGATCCGCCTCAGCTCATAGTGGCTGACGGAAAGATGATAACTCCTGCGATAGAATTTCTTGGTTCAAGTCCAGAAGCGGTAAGGAGAGTGATTTCCGGCATAGGCATGAAGCTGGAACAAGTTATGATAATGACCGCCGACAGCGATGGAAAATGCTACATTGCGAGAAAAAACGGCGGTTCACCATATATAATAGAAGGAGCAAATTTATGACGAGGATGATAATGAGCGGATGTATACTGGTCACGCTTCTTGTGATGAGTATTTTTTCGTGCATGACTGTGGACAGAAACTGCCGTGAAATAGAGCAGAGTACCGATAAGATATGGGAGCTTTACACGTCCGGAGACGTTCAGGGAGCTAAAGATGAAGCTGCTGAGCTTGAAGCACGTTGGGAGAAGGTCCGCAGCACCTATGCCGTGCTTGTGAATAACGGCAGACTCAATGAAATGGACAGGGTGACTTCGAGAATATATTATCTTGTCGAGAACGACAGCAGGGAGCTGCACTCTGAACTTACAGAGCTTGAACATATATCAAAAGGTCTCAGAGCCGGTGAAACGCCGAAGTTAACGAGTATATTTTAATTAAATCACCATAATATGCAGCAGTGTATGGGATAATTTAACAAAATATAGCAAGGATGTTTTGCAAAAAATTTGCATAAAACCACTTGAAAAAAGTGGCAAATGGTGGTATGATATAGCAGGCTGACGTTTTCAGCTATTACTGATAATGCTTTTACGAAATGAAAGGACGTTGACATGGAAAAGATAATCAAAGCCTGCGTGTCAATACTGCCTGAACCTCTTCAGAAGATATACTATAAATATGAAGAGAAGTGGCTGTATATTTTATTTGGCGGACTTACCACACTGATCTCGATTATCACAAAATTGCTGGTATTCGGAGCAGTGTCCGGCGAACCTAAATGGGAGAGTACTGCCGGCGTTATAATATCATGGATATGTGCGGTGACCTTTGCATTTTTCACAAATAAAAAATATGTCTTCAAAAACGAGACTCATAGTGCTAAAGAATTCAGAAAGGTATTTCTTTCATTCTATGGAGCAAGAGTAGCAACGCTGGTCATGGAAGAGGCGATATTCCTTGTATGCTGTAATCTGCTCGGCATAAACAAGACATTGATAACATATCTCAGTCAGGTGCTTATATTTGTTGCAAACTATATTCTCAGTAAACTTTTCGTGTTCAGGAACAAGGAAAACGACGGAGTGAAAGAATGACAGATACTATTTTAATAGGCAATAAAAAAATTGAGCGTACAGCGGCACTTGCTCCTATGGCTGGAGTTGCTGACCGTGCTTACCGCCTTATGTGCAAAGAGTACGGAGCAGCTTATGTCGTCAGCGAAATGGTTTCTGCGAAAGGTATATGCTACAGCGACCGTAAAACTGCGGAGCTGTGTACTGTGACTGACGCCGAAAGACCTATGGCGATACAGCTTTTTGGCAATGAGCCGGAGTTTATGGCGGAAGCTGTGGACATAGTACTGCGGTACGAGCCAGATATTATCGACATAAATATGGGCTGTCCTGTGCCGAAAGTGGTGAATACCGGTGCGGGTTCGGCACTTATGAAAGATGTTGACCTTGCAGCTCAGGTCACAGAGGCGGCGGTAAAGGCTGCGGGAGCTGTACCTGTGACAGTCAAAATAAGAAGCGGCTGGAGCAAGGACAGTCTCAACGCTCCGCTAATGGCAAAGGCGGTCGAGAATGCCGGTGCAGCAGCAGTTGCTGTTCACGGAAGAACAAGGGATCAGTTCTATAGCGGAGAAGCTGATCTTGAAGTAATAAAGTCGGTCAAGGAGACGGTCAGCATCCCCGTAATAGGCAACGGAGATGTCAAGGACTTGTCTTCATGTCTGAAAATGTACGAGCATACCGGATGCGACCTCGTTATGATAGGCAGAGGGAGCTATGGGAATCCGTTTGTATTCGGTGAGATAGCGGCTCATTTCAAAGGCGAGGAGTACTCTCCGCCGGATGTTGACGAGAAGATGAGAGTTATGCTCCGGCACATTCGCATGATACTGGAAATAAGCGAGAAATCGGAAGAACTTGCTATGCACGAAGCACGAAAACACGCTGCGTGGTACATGAATGGCTACTACGGTTCGGCAAAATTCCGTGGCAGATGCTACCAGTTATCATCTTACGCCGAAGCTGAGGCACTTGCCAAAGAATTTGCGGAGCTTCAGCATTCAAGAGGATTGTAGAACAACGATATTTATTTCACAAAAATATAATATTTTTTGTTGAATAGATATTAGTGTACAAAATTATAGATAAAACTTTGTAAAAAAAGCACAAAACTCCACTTGCCTTTAAAGCGATTTTTCAGAATTGCCCTTATTACCGCCGTTTTATGAGATTAAATGTTGGCGATAAGTATACAACGCAAAGTAATTATGACCAAGTTTCATACAATTTGTAATTGCAAAATAAAAAAATGTATGTTATAATTACTTCAATGGGAAGTGGGATTTTAATTAAAAATAAAATCACACGAACAGGAGATATTTAAATGAAATTAAGAAAAGGAAGAGCTTTAGCAGCCTTAGCTGCTTTGGCAGTATTAGTCGTTTCAGGAGCAAGCTGCGGTTCTCACGTTGTCGGAACAGGAGATATGAGCAGCGAGGTATCACAGGCTGACACTTCCGCTGCCGCTGATGAAACAGCTGCTTCATCCGAGGAAGCTGCCGCTGAGACAACGACAGAACCACAAGGTGAAGATAAGGTCGTACACGTAGTTGCTGCCGGAGATAATCTGATACATTATTCAGTATTTAAAGCTGCTGAATCATATGCTCAGAACGGTGAGAGATATGATTTCAAACCTATATATGAGAATATGAAATACATTATAGAATCGGCTGATATTGCTATACTTAATCAGGAGACCATAATTTCCGAAGGCAACCCTGTAAGAGGTGCTGACGGAGGAGCTTTATTGTTCAACTCTCCGCCGGAAGTCGCTGATGCGGTTATAGATCTCGGATTTGATGTGTTCACCATGGCTAACAACCACCTTCTTGATTTCGGTGAATCAGCTCTTGAAGAATCCATTAATTTCTGGAACAAAAAAGCAACAGAAAATAACCTTACCGTTCTCGGTGCTTACTTAAATGAAGAGGATGCAAATAACATCAGAATCCGTGAAGTAAACGGAGTAAAGGTAGCGTTCCTTGCATATGCCGAGCATATCAACGGCTTCTCATTCAGTGAGGGCTCACCGCTCAGAGTTGTGATGAACAGCGAAGAGGACGTTATCGAGCGTCAGATAAAAGAGGCTAAACAGAAGGCTGATGCTGTTATTGTTGCTGCCCACTGGGGCGTTGAGGATACTCACCTCGTTTCAGAAGACAGAATAGAACTTGCTAAAAAAATGGTCAACTGGGGAGCAGATGTTATCCTCGGATGCCATACACATACTGCCGAGACTATGGAATGGATACCACGGGAAGACGGAACAAAAGGTTTCGTTTATTACTCAATGGGAAATTTCATATGTGCTCAGACTGATAATTTTAACCTCGTTGGTGAAATACCGGAATTTGACATCGTCAAAGACGGCACGACCGATCAGGTGCACCTTGAAAATGTAAGCTGTAGTCCAAGCATCGTTCACTATGACGACGGCAATTTTTCAAATATCAGAATATACCCTTACAGCAAGTATACACCAGAGCTTGCAGCAAGTCACGGTATCCCGTATGCGGTGCCAAGAGGCAACTATCCGGACTTCAGCTGGGACATTATAAATCAGATAATCAATGACAATTTCCCGGAAGAATTCAGACGCTTAGATAGATAATGAAATCTGTTCATAATTTGTTCATAAATGTACATTACAGGGAGTTTTAAAGGAAATATGACATTGTGCAAAGCGTTCAAAAAAGTAATCGGCTGTTTATATAAAATACCAAAAACAGTATAAACCTATTTACTTTTTTATAAGGACGTTATATAATGAATTCAAGAATAAATATAGATTTGGGATCATTTATCTCATCACGGCAGTGTGATGCGTCTTGAGCATCATAAAACACTGAAGTGCAGGGCAGATCTTAGTTTGCAGACACTATCTGCGGCGTGATTCGTAACAGCGTGAACATATGTCGGTTACGTGTTTCGCCGGAGACTGTGAAAGCAGACTGCTTGTGCCTTGTCTGTATGACAGAGCAGAAGTGGATCCGTCCTCTGCATCACGGTTTCATGATGCGACTGCGGCTTAACTGCTGCATTCCAAGACATGTTATAATTAAAGGGGCACCCCGTTCCTTTGTTATATAACATCAATAAAAGAAGGAGGAAAATTTTAATGAAGACAAAAAAGGTAGTCGTGGGAGCAATAGCTGCAACGATGCTTTCACTTTCCGTATGCCCGATCGCTCCGGCAGCAGCTGCTGGCGAAACAGTGCAGATATCCGTTAGTAAGGCTGAGGCTGAAGCAGGAAAGCAGTTCACAGTAGATGTTTCTTTAGCTGACATCCCATCCACAGGCATTGCAACTCTTGATTTTGCTATCGAGTTCGATAACAAGGTTATCACAATCGATGAGGTAACAGTAGGTGCAAGTGCAAAGACAGGTGCTGATTCAGCAGACTCAACTGGTGAAGTTCCGGTATTCGACAGTGCTGTATACAATGATGAGGGATTTGTTGAATTACTGTGGACAACCGGTCTTGATGATTCATCTTACTACATGAAGAAGGACGGTGTATTTTGTACTATCACTGGTACAGTCGCAAGCACAGCGGCTGAGGGTAAGGTGGCTGACCTCAAGGTAGTTCCAAGTAAGCGTAACCTTAATCCTGATTCCAGCGATAAGATCTCAAGCATCTCATGCGGTTACTTTAACGGCGACGAAAAGGTCTCCTATACTGTTAAGACTAACAACGGCAGTGTTACTGTAGGTTCAGGTGAAAAATTCCCTCGTGGCGATGCAAATTGCAGCGGCGAAGTTAAAATGAACGATGCAGTTCTCATTATGCAGATGGTTGCAAATTCCGATGCATATGGAATTGACGGTACAGATAGCACTCATATCACTGCTAAGGGATATGATCTTGCTGACGTAGCAGGCGGTAATAATGACAAGGGCGGCGATGGTGTTACATCAAGAGACGCTCTCCGCATTCAGGAATACCTTATCGGCAAAGTTACAGAACTTTGATTTCCCCAATGATTATCTGATTTGTCCCCCTTACAAAGGAATACAAACCCAATAAAAAGTTAGTAATAGGCTAAAAACCTAAAGAAAGGAATTATTACAAATGAGAAAGTTTATTTCTGCAGTTACATCCGCTGCGATGGCTGCAACAATGGTAAGCTCACTCGCACCTGCTGTAGTAAACGCAGCTGATGCTACAAAGGGCTTCTCTATTCAGACTTATTCAGACGCTGATTCCAAGTATGCTAAGGACGGAAGCAATGTAAACGTTTCCGCTGCTGACATCGCTGCTGGTGATGTTGTTATCCCTTGTGCAGTATACCTTGATGAAGCTACAGCAAGCTCAGAAGCTATTTCTATCCAGCTTTCTGTTAACGGACCAGATGCTAAGGGCATCAAGTTCAATATGTATACTGATATCGGTGAGATACTCGAAGAAGAGCCTTACTTCTCATCAGCTAAGACATTCACAGTTGGCGGCTCAACAGTAAGCTCTGACAACCCTGTAACATTTGCTGGTGCAGCATCTGGCAGCTCTTTCATTGCTTCAGGTATGAACGTTCCTGCTTGTAAGCAGGGCCTTAAGGCTGCTAACATTGAGAACTACTACATCGGTTACTCATGGACTTCAAATGGTAAGGACTATAAATGGTCCGGAAGCAAGTCTACAGATTTCCCAGTATTCGTTTTCGATGTAACAATTCCTAAGGGAACAGCTGCTGGCGATTACTCTATCGACTTCCTTACATATGATACATCTAAGGATGGCAACGGTAACTCTGCTACAATGATCGAAACAACTAAGACTTCCGATTTCAGCGGCAGATATACAGAGGGAGATGGTAACCTCAAGCTCACAAACATGAGCATCAAGGTCGGCGAAGGCCAGTCTCAGCCTACAACATCATCCACAACAAAGCCAACTCCTACAACAACATCTACAACAAAGCCTGTTACACCAGTTGGCGATAAGGATGTTGACTTCGACTTCGGTAACTGGACAGCTAAGCCAGGCGATACAGTTGAAGTTCCTGTAATGATCGACTCACACGGTAACATCGTTATCTCTGTAGACTGTGAGCTCGCATTTGATTCACCACTTGAGCTCGTTGGTATTTCTGATGTTGCTCCAGCATTCAGAAATGCTGCTGTAACAGGCGATCCAACAACAAAGTGCCTCAACTTTGCAAGCATGACAGGTGCTGGTAAGGGCCGTGTACCTGCAACAGATTCTCCTGCATTCACACTTACATATAAGGTTCCTGAGAACTGCCCAGCTGGCGAATACAATATCGGTTTCGGCAGCAAGTGTGATGTAAACGAAGATAACAGCGAGAAGCTCTACTCTGTAGGCAAGCTCAATGGTGTTATCACAGTTGGTGGTCCAACTCAGACAACATCATCCACAACAAAGCCAACTCAAACAACAACATCAACAACTAAGCCTGTGGGCGATAAGGATGTTGACTTCGACTTCGGCGAGTGGAACGCTAAGCCAGGCGATACAGTTGAAGTTCCTGTAATGATCGACTCTCACGGTAACATCGTTATCTCTGTAGACTGTGAGCTCGCATTCGATTCACCACTTGAGCTTACTGCTATCTCAGACGTTGCTCCAGCATTCAGAAATGCTGCTGTAACAGGCGATCCAACAACAAAGTGCCTCAACTTTGCAAGCATGACAGGTGCTGGTAAGGGCCGTGTTCCTGCAACAGATTCTCCAGCATTCACACTTACATTCAAGGTTCCTGAGAACTGCCCAGCTGGCGATTACAATATCGGCTTCGGTACAAAGTGTGATGTAAACGAAGACAACAGCGAGAAGCTCTACACTGTAGGCAAGCTCAACGGTGTTATCCACGTTGGTGGTCCAACAACATCTACAACAACAGTAACAACAACAAAGTCAACTTCTACAACTACTGTTACATCTACAACTACTCCTCCAGATAACAAGAAGGTTCCAGACTGGGGCGATACAAACTGCGACGGTTCTGTAAAGGTTAACGACGTTGTAATCCTCAACAGATTCCTCAACAGCACAATGGATCTTACAGATCAGGGTAAGGTTAACGCTGACTGCTACAATCCACAGGATCCAAAGGGCGGTGCAGTAGATCCAGCTAAGGTTGATCTTACAATGGCTGATTCTGACGCAATCCTCCAGAGATGCGTTCACCTCATTGAGCTTCCAGTTGTGAAATAATCCGAATTAAAATTCAATAGAGCGTAATGCTCGGAAAGGAAATGCACTGATGAAGAAACTGCTTTCTGCAGTTACATCCGTTGTCATGGGCTTATCGCTCATGACAAGTGCATTTGCTTCGTCAGTTAGTGCTGCGGGCAGTTATACTGCTACGCAGCCTAATGTTAGTATGGACGAAGTGAAGGGTGTTTCTGCAAATAGAAACGCATCAGCCGCAGATGTTGTATTCGACTTCGGATCATGGGACGCTAAACCTGGCGATACAGTTGAAGTACCGGTAATGATCGACTCAAACGGTAATGTTGTTATTTCAGTAGACTGTGAGATCGCAATGGATTCACCGCTTGAGCTTACCGGCATCTCTGATGTCTCTCCGGCATTCAGGAATGCTGCAATAACGGGTGATCCTGCAACAAAGTGTCTCAACTTTGCAAGTATGACCGGACAGGGCAAAGGCCGAGTTCCTTCTACAACAGCACCTGCATTCACACTCACTTTCAAGGTTCCGGAAAATTGTTCGGCTGGCGATTATCATATCGGATTCGGCAGCAAGTGCGATGTAAACGAAGATAACAGCGAAAAGCTCTACACAGTAGGTACGCTCAACGGTGTTATACACGTAGGCGGTCAAGATACATCCACAACAACAGCAAAAACACCAACTTCTACTACAACTAAAGTAACTACAACAACTCCTCCCGTTCAGGGCGGAGCTTCATGGGTTATACCTACTGTAAAGGCTAAGGCTGGAGAAGAAGTTAAAGTACAAGTCCTTGTAAAGGATTCTGATATTGAGGTAGCCGGTGCTACATTCAAGATCGATGCAAAGGCTCCTGTAGAGTATAAGTCTGCAACAGGCTCTGATGCATACCAATCAACAATCGTACCAAACGCAACTGATAAAGAGTTCGGCTTCGGAAAGCTCGGCGGCGAAGGAGTTAAGGCTGCTGAAGGTTCTACACTCATCGAACTCACATACAACGTACCCAGTGGCACTGCTGCAGGTACATATCCATTAAAGTGGTCTGATGTTATTGTCAGCGATACTGACGGAAACGAGATCCAGGATAAGATCCAGTTAGTAGACGGTGCGATCGAAGTAGAAACAGTAACTTTCGACGGCGATATTGCTTGGGTACTGGACAAGGTAACAGCAGCTCCTGGCGAAAAGGTAACTGTAAAGGCTGTAGTTTCTGACCCTGAGAATTCTAAGCTCCCGGTAGCTGGTGCTCAGTTCAAGTTAGAGGCTAAGTCTCCTATCACATATTCATCCGTAAGCGGTTCTGATGCATATGGTGCAACAATCGTACCAAATGCTGATGTTAACGAATTTGGTTTCGCTGTAAGATCAGGCGAGGGTACTGAGTCCAAGGACGGAGCTGTAGTGGCTTCATTCGAGTTCACAGTTCCTGCAAACTGTGCTCCGGGAGTATATCCTGTAACATGGGCTGATACTTTCATCAGCGATACAAACGGTAATGAACTTACAGGTGTTTCATTTGTAGACGGTTCTATTACTGTTAAGAGTGACGTTGAAGGCGATGTTTCATGGGTCATCCCACAGGTTGAAGCTAAGCCTGGCGACGTTGTAACAATGGAAGTTGAAGTAGCAGACAGCTCATCACCAGCTCTTGCTGTAGCAGGTGCAGAGTTCACAATTGATGCTGAGACTCCTATTGAATATGTATCTGCAAGCGGCTCTGACGCTTACAGTGCAACAATCGTTCCAAACGATAAGTCCAAGGAATTTGGATTCGCTGTTAAGTCCGGCGACGGAAAGGCAGCAGAAGACGGTGCAAAGGTTATCGTACTTACATATAAAGTACCTGAGGACTGTGCAGCCGGCAAATATCCTGTAACTTGGTCAAACGCTTTCATCAGCGATACTAACGGCGGTGACATCACTGACAAGGTAAATCTCGTTGATGGATTTATCAGTGTTGTAATAGATACTACAACAACAACTCTTCCAAAGGGTAAGATCGCATGGGAGATCCAGACAGTAAAGGCTAAACCTGGTGAAACAGTAACAGTCGATGTACTCGTTAAGGATCCAAATGCAGCTAAGCTTCCAATAGCTGGCGGACAGATCACAATTGATCCTACAGCTCCTATCGTTTATGAGTCAGTAAGCGGATCAGATGCTTATAAGGCAGCTATAACTCCGAATAACAAAACTCATGAATTTGGTTTCGCAAACACAACAGGCGATCCGGTAGCAGCTGAAGACGGTGCAGTTGTAATGACACTTACATATACTGTACCAGAAGACTGTGAGGCAGGAACATATCCTGTAACTTACAGCGATAAGTTCATCTCTGCAACAGATGGTGCTGATATTTCTGAATATGTAGAAGTAATCGAAGGTGCTATCATTGTAGAAGTACCAACAACAACTACAACAACAACTCTTCCAAAGGGTAAGATCGCATGGGAGATCCAGACAGTAAAGGCTAAACCTGGCGAAACAGTAACAGTCGATGTACTCGTTAAGGATCCAAATGCAGCTAAGCTTCCAATAGCTGGCGGACAGATCAAGATCGAACCAACAGCTCCTATTGAGTATACATCAGTAAGCGGATCAGAAGCATATGGTGCAACAGTGGTTCCAAACCCTGCAACACTTGAGTACGCTTTCGCTAATAAGACTGGTGAAGCAGTAGCAGCTGAGGACGGTGCAGTTGTAATGTCTATCACATACACTGTTCCGGAGGATACAGCAGGCGGTACATATCCTGTAACATACAGCGATAAGTTCATCTCTGCTACAGACGGCTCTGACATTTCTGAGTACGTAGAGGTTATCGATGGTGCTATCATCGTTGATGCTCCAACAACATCTACATCATCAGTAACAACAACAGAGTCTACATCTACAACTTATACTATACCTGTAGGCGATATTGCTTGGGAGATCCAGACAGTAGAAGCTGAGCCAGGCGAAACAGTAACAGTTGACGTTATCGTTAAGGATCCTAACGCTTCTAAGCTTCCAATAGCTGGCGGACAGATCACAATCAAGCCAACAGCTCCTATCGAGTATTCATCAGTAAGCGGTTCAGATGCATACAGTGCAACAGTTGTTGATAACAAAACAACATTTGAGTATGGTTTCGCTAACAAGACTGGTGAAGCAGTAGCAGCTGAAGACGGTGCAGTTGTAATGACACTTACATATACTGTACCGGAAGATATTGAAGATGGCACATATCCTGTAACATACAGCGATAAGTTCATCTCTGCTACAGACGGCTCTGACATTTCCGAGCACGTAGAGGTTATCGATGGTGCTATCATCATCAAGAGACCAACAACATCAACTACAAGCACAATAACAACTACAACAGAGTCTACAACTTCAACAGAGTCAACAAGCTCTACATCAACAGAGTCAACAAGCTCTACATCAACAGAGTCTACAAGCTCTACTTCATCTGAGTCAACAACAAGCACAACTTCTACATCAACAGAGTCCACAAGCTCAACATCAACAGAAACAACAACTTATACTGTTCCTGTAGGTGACATCGCTTGGGAGATCCAGACAGTAGAAGCACAGCCTGGTGACACAGTAACTGTAGACGTAATTGTAAATGATCCGAACGGAACT
>JAFRXL010000007.1 GCA_017441505.1 Ruminococcus sp. | reverse complement strand
GAAGGAGCACGGCTTCATGAAGAGAATGGCTACTAAGAACGGCAGAAAGGTTTTAGCTCGTAGAAGATCTAAGGGCAGAGCAAGATTAACTCACTGACGAGGCTGACCACAAAATCTTTATTTTGTGGTCTTTTTTGTTAGTATAGTATGCTTATGGTATTATTATGCTTTATACGGAAATTTTAAACGATAATAAGGATTTTCTTACACTTTATAAAAAGGGAAAATATTCAGCATCCAAATATTCTGTCATATATGTGAAGCCTAACGGCAAGCCTTTTAACCGACTTGGCATTACTGCCGGAAAAAAGGTAGGAAACGCCGTTTCACGCAACAGAGCTAAAAGACTTATCCGCCTTGCCTACAGGATGTCAGAGGTGAATATGCCTGTTGGTATGGATATTGTCATAGTGGCAAGAAGCTTCATTTGCAGTGTGAAATCACAGGAATACTGCGGATATATGGAAAAATACGGTGTTCAGGATATTAACAGGATGTTCAGGAGCTTTGCTCCCAATAAGTCAAGAGTATGAGATATATTGCTGTTCTTCTGATAAAATTTTATCAGAAGTGTATATCTCCGCTGTTTCCGGCAAAGTGTAAGTATTATCCAACCTGCAGCCATTATGCTCTGGACGCTTTCAGAAAATTTGGTCTGATACGAGGTTTCTTACTCTCCGTCTGGAGAATACTTCGCTGTAATCCCTGGTCAATGGGCGGTATAGACCCAGTTCCCGATAAATTTACGTTTAAAAGAAAAAAGATCGATTACTTTGCGATCCATAGTAATAATGTAAGCGGAAACGAAGACAATGAAATTTAAGAGGGATGAATATTGAACGCACTTTATGATATTATAGGTATCCCGTTCGGATACCTCATGCAGTTTATAAATTATTTGTGTAAAAATTACGCTGTGTCTATCATAGTATTTACTATCGTTACGAAGATCATCTTCCTGCCGGTAAACTATAAGACACAGAAAAATGCAGCCCGTATGCAGCTGCTTAACCCGAAACTTGAAAAATTAAGAAAGAGCTTTAAGAATAATCCTCAGAGACTTCAGGAGGAACAGCAGAAGCTCTATATCGAGGAAGGTATTAACCCTATGGGAAGCTGCCTGCCGGCTTTCATTCAGATGTTCCTTGTATTCGGTGTCCTCGATGTTGTTTATAAGCCTATCACTCATATTCTTCGTATATCAAAGAATGTAAGAAAACAGGCTTGTGAAATTGCTGACGTAAAGTCAAGCGACCTCAGAAGCGAGCTGACCATCAGAGAAAAGCTTGCGGAAGCTCCTGAAAAATTCCAGAACCTTGGCGAGAATTTTGCAGACAGAGTTAATGAATTCTATGATAACTTCAATGTATTCGGTGCTAATCTCGCTAAATATCCGTCACTCAGCCCTGATACATGGAACAAGGAAGCTATAATACTCGCACTTATCCCGTTCCTCGCAGGTCTGGCACAGCTCCTTTCATCTGTTTACAGCCAGATACGTCAGAAGAAAATGAATCCTAACCTTCAGGGTCAGGGCTGCATGACAGCTATGATGTACCTGATGCCTTTACTTTCTATCTGGTTCGCATTCAATGTGCCTGCCGGTATCGGTTTCTACTGGATATGGTCCGCACTCTTCTCATTCGTTATCACTTTTGCTCTCAACCAGTACTTTACCCCTGAGAGAACAGAAGCTATAAACGAGAAGGAAAAGGAAAAAGCTCGTATTTACGCTGAAAAGCACCCTGAGAAAAAGACATTCATGCAGAGAATGATGGAACAGCAGGAGCTTATGAATCAGCAGCAGAACGGCGGTAACAACAATCAGAAGTCCAATAAGAACGATAAAATATCACGTTCTGAAATGAATAAGTACAACAGAGATAAAATCAAAGAAGCAAGAAGAAAAATGGCTGAAAAATACGGCGACGCTTACGATGACAGCGATAACGAGGATTGATCTATTTAAGGAGGTATAAATATGACTGAAATTTTTAAAGCCGATTCGATCGAAGAGGCTAAAGCACTCGCAGTAAGGAAATTCGGAAAAGATAAAGCTATTAAATTTGAGATACTTGAAGAAGGTAAAAAAGGTCTGTTTGGTCTCGGCAAAAAGGAGGCTGTAGTAAAAGCTACAGTTGAAGAAGCTGCTAAGACTGCTCCTGTAAAAGAATCAGCTCCTGCACCGGCACCAGCTGTTAAGCCGGCAGCTCCTGTAAAGGCTGAGGCTCCGGCACCTGTTAAGGAAGAAAAGAAGGAAGAAGCTCCGGCTGCTAAGAAGGAAGCTGCTCCCGTTGTAAATGAAGTAAAAGAAGAAGCTAAGCCTGCTGAGTCTCATGAAGATGAGGATCAGGAATTCTCTATCGAGAATTTCACTCTTATCGAGGACGAAGCTCTTGTCCACCCAAAGGTAAAGCTCGCTAAAGACTATATCACAAGTATTCTCAGAGCTATGGATATAGACGTTCAGTTCACTGTATACCAGAATGAGACAGGTGCTGTTATCAATATCGAAAGCGATAATAACGGCACTATCATCGGCAGAAGAGGAGAGACTCTTGATTCTATCCAGTACCTCTGCTCCATAATCGCAAACAAGGGTGATAAGGACTATTACCGTATCACTATCGATTGTCTCGGTTACCGCAGCAAGAGAAAGGATACTCTCGAACAGCTCGCAGCAAAGGTCGCAAAGTCAGTTCTCAGAACAGGCAGATCTCAGCCGCTTGAGCCAATGAATCCTTACGAGAGAAGAGTTATCCACTCAGCAATTTCAAATATCGAAGGCGTTTCTTCACGTTCAGTCGGTGAAGAGCCTTACAGAAAGATAATCATTTCTTCAAACAATCCTAAGAAGAACGACAGACGCCGTGATAACAGACGTGACGGCGGCAGAAGAAATGACAGAAGAGGCGGAGAGAGAAAGAATCGTGACAGAGAAGTAAGCATGGAACGCAGATCAGTTGATCTCTCTACAAGCTTCGAGAAGGACTATAAAAGACCAAAGCCAGAAGATACTATGGAGGGCGGTCTTTACGGAAAGATCGAACTTTGATCTTAGTAACTTTGAATATTCTGAACAACGGCATATCCTGCCGTTGTTTTTTTAGGAAGTGATTTTTTTGTCAACAATCGCTGCAATTTCTACTCCCGATGCTCCGGGAGGTATAGCAGTTATCCGCATATCAGGCGATGATTCGATAAAAGTTGCGGAGAAGATTTTTTCTCCTTATGGTGATAAAAAGGTTTGCGATATGAGCGGTTATACCTGTGCTTACGGTATCGCTCACGATAACGATGAGCGTCTTGATGACTGTATCCTGACTGTTTTTAAAGCTCCGCACAGCTATACCGGTGAGGACGTTGTTGAAATATCATGCCACGGAGGTCTTTACGTTACAAGAAGAATTCTTCGTGCAGCTCTGAAAAATGGTGCAATGAACGCAGAAGCAGGTGAGTTCACAAAAAGAGCTTTTCTCAACGGAAAGCTTGACCTCACTCAGGCGGAAGCGGTAATGGATATTATCTCAGCAAAGGGCGAGCGTGAGCTTAAAATGGCTGAAAATCTCCGTGAGGGAGCAGCTTTCAAAAGAGTGGACAAGTGCTCAGAGCGGCTCATGAAATTGCTCGGTGACCTTGCTGCATGGGCTGATTATCCGGAGGAAGATATACCATCGGTCGAGCCGGAGAATCTCCGAAACGAACTCTCAGATATAAGAGCTGAGCTTGGTTCGCTCATTAAAAATTACGACTGCGGAAGAATACTCCGTGAGGGCGTTTCAACTGCTATAATCGGCAAGCCGAATGTTGGAAAGTCGACCCTGTTCAATTGTCTGAGCGGATTCAACAGAAGCATAGTTACCGACATTGCCGGCACAACAAGAGATGTTGTTGAGGAGTCGGTAAGTATCGGGGACATAACTCTGCGTCTTTCTGATACGGCTGGTATTCACGAGACTAACGATGTGATAGAGGGTATGGGAGTTGATATTGCTGAAAAGCTTATTGATTCTTCGGAACTTATCATAGCTGTTTTTGACGGAGGTTGTCCGCTCACGGAGGACGATTTATACTTAATTAATAAAATTAATAATAAAAATACAGTCGCTGTAATTAATAAAAATGATGTTGAACAAAAACTTGATATAGAGCTCATAAGCAATAAAATTAAACATATTGTATATCTTTCCGCAAAGGAAAATAAGGGTATAGACGAGCTTAAAAATGTCATTGAGAATATTTTTGAGATAAATGATATGACTATAAATTCAGTTTCTGCTGCAAATGAGCGTCAGAAGAGGTGCATTGAATCTGCAATTGATTGTATTGATAATTGCATTTCAGCTATCGATAACGGAGAGATGCTGGACGCAGTTAATGTCATTCTTGATGAAGTTGAACAGCATATTCTCGAACTTACAGGCAAGAGGATAACCAATGAGGTAGTTGATGAAGTATTCTCAAGATTCTGTGTAGGAAAATAATGTTTCACGTGAAACAATCAAAGAGGTAATTTTATGACATATAAAATGGGAGAATTTGACGTTGCAGTTGTTGGTGCAGGTCACGCCGGAGTTGAGGCTGCTCTCGCTTCCGCAAGGCTTGGCTGCAAGACTGTGATGTTTACAATATCACTGGATCAGATCGCAAATATGCCCTGTAATCCGTCAATAGGCGGAACTGCAAAGGGTCATCTTGTCCGTGAAATAGACGCTTTAGGCGGAGAGATGGGCAAAGCTGCTGACAAGTGTTTTATACAAAGCAGGATGCTGAACAGAGGTAAAGGACCGGCTGTGCACAGTCTGAGGGTGCAGGCTGACAGAGTGATGTATCATAATTACATGAAAAATGTTTGTGAAAAACAGAAAAATCTCTTTATAAAGCAGGCTGAGGTCGCTGAGATAATTGTAGAAAATGGTAAAATTGTTGGCATAAGGACTTCACTCGGTGCGGAGTATGCGGTCAAGGCTGTGATTATTGCGACCGGTACTTACCTTAAAGGTAAGATTCACATTGGTGAAGTATCATATGAAAGTGGTCCGGACTCTGCTTTGCCAAGCAAGTATCTCTCTCAGAGCTTGATAGAAAATGGAGTTGAGCTTCGACGTTTCAAGACTGGTACTCCATGTCGTGTAAACAAGAGAAGTATCAATTTTGACATAATGGAGCGTCAGGACGGCGACAGTGATATAGTACCATTTTCTTTTGAAACTCCTGTCGAAGGACTAAAAAACAAAGTAAGCTGCTATGTAACTTATACAAATAGTAATACACATGAAGTCATACTTGCAAACCTCGACAGATCACCTTTATACTCCGGAAGAATAGAGGGTGTTGGACCGAGATACTGTCCGTCAATCGAGGACAAAATTGTAAGATTTTCTGATAAACCAAGGCATCAGCTTTTCGTTGAACCAATGGGACTAAGCACTGAGGAGTACTATTTACAGGGAATGTCGTCATCACTTCCGGAAGATGTACAGCTTGCATTTTTGCGTACAATTGAGGGTCTTGAAGATGTCGAAATAATGAGACCGGCATATGCAATTGAATATGACTGCTGCGACCCGCTTCAGCTCAATCCTACACTTGAATTCATGAAAATATCAGGTCTGTACGGTGCTGGACAATTCAACGGAAGCTCAGGATACGAAGAGGCTGGGGCTCAGGGAATAGTTGCCGGAATAAACGCTGCACTTAAAATCAAGGGAAAAGAGCCGATGATCCTTGACAGAGCAAGCTCATACATCGGAACCCTTGTAGATGACCTCGTGACTAAAGGCTGCTCTGATCCATACAGAATGATGACTTCAAGAAGCGAATATAGGTTGATTCTCAGACAAGACAACGCAGATCAGAGACTTTCTCCGATAGGGTATAAAATTGGACTTATTTCACGGGAAAGGTACGAAAAATTGTTAGAAAAAGAAAGATTGGTCGAGGAGGAGATCACAAGGCTCAATAAAACCAATATTTCTCCCTCCAAGAATCTCAATGATTTTCTTGAAACTATGCACACTTCTCCACTGAGCACAGGATGTAAAATTGCAGACCTTGTGCGTCGACCTCAGCTCAGTTATAACGATATTGCTGAGTTTGACGTTGATCGTAAGCAACTTCCAAGTGACGTATGTGAGCAAGTTGACCTGCAAATCAAATACGAGGGATATATTTCAAAACAGCTCCAGCAGATAGAGCAAATGCGTAAACTTGAAGAGAAGAAACTGCCTCAGGATACCGATTATAACCTTATATATGGTCTCAGACTTGAAGCTGCGGAGAAACTCAATAAAGTAAAACCTGTTTCGATCGGACAGGCTTCGAGAATATCCGGAGTTTCTCCGGCTGATATTTCACTTCTTGCAGTATGGCTGCAAAAAGAGAAAGGCGGAGAATATGTTTCCTGATTTTGAATTTTGTTGCGATGCATTTAGTAAATATGAGATCACTCTTGATAAGGAAAAATATGAGAAATTAAGGATTTATGCTGAATTTCTCGTCGAGTACAATCAAAATGTTAATCTCACAGCGATCACAGAGCCTGTGGAAATCCTGTACAAACATTTCATAGACAGTATACTCCTTGACAAATATGTGCAGATTCCAGAAGGAGCATCTTTAATCGACGTGGGGACTGGTGCGGGATTTCCGTCAGTTCCGTTGAAGATATATCGTCCGGACTTAAAAATAACTCTGCTGGATAGTTTAAATAAAAGGGTAACTTTTCTCCAGTTGCTCTGTGAGAAAATAGGTATTGATGCGGAGTTTATTCATGGAAGAGCTGAAGATTTCTCAAAAAAGCCGGAATACCGTGAGCAGTTTGACTTCTCTTGTGCCCGTGCGGTAGCTAATTTAGCTCTCCTGAGTGAGCTTTGCATCCCATTTGTAAAGGTGGGAGGACATTTTATTTCGATGAAAGGTCCAACAGAGGATATTTCCAGTGGACTTGGTGCTGTGGAGATTCTCGGCGGAAATGTTTCACGTGAAACAAATTACAAGGTTGAAAACGAGGAGCGTAGAATTATTGTCATAAAAAAAATAATACAAACTCCGACAAAATATCCTCGAAATAGCAGTCAGATAAAGAAAAAATCGCTTTAATAATGTATTATAATGTCGTAAAATCCGCATGAATGTTGAATTCAAGCGGATTATTTTTATTGAATAATGATTAGTTTGATGATAAAATGAGATCAATGAATAATTTGGAGGAATACATTATGGCAGGATTTTTAAATTTGACCAAAGAAAGAGTACTCAATAAGGTTATTGAAATTGATATAGGAAAAATATTGCCGAATCCGAATCAGCCACGGTCTTGGTTTAAGGACAATGAACTGAATAAACTGGCGGATTCTATATCAATAAATGGGATTTTACAGCCATTATCGGTCAGAAAAATTGATAATAATTACGAGCTTATAGCAGGGGAAAGGCGGCTTAAAGCTGCAAAAATTTGCGGACTAAAAAGTGTTCCTTGTATTGTATATGAGAAAAATGAGCGTGACTCTGCAATACTGGCTTTGATTGAGAACATTCAGCGTCAGGATCTTACTTTTTTTGAGGAGGCAAGTGCAATTGAAAAACTAATAACTCATTATGGAATGACTCAGGAAGAGGCTGCACTAAAATTAGGAAAAGCACAAAGTACGATAGCAAATAAACTCAGACTTCTAAGATTGACTCAAAAAGAGCGGGAGATAATAGTAAAATTTGAACTCACAGAGCGTCATGCAAGGTATCTTTTAAGACTTGGAAGTCCGGAAGAGCGATTAATTGTACTCGAAAAAATAATCAAACACAACCTAAACGTAGAAAAAACCGAAAGACTTATAGATGAATATATCGGTGCTAAGACTCAGAGAGCAAGCTACAAGAAAAGGTCGAAGGTATTTCAGAATGTGAAAATGTTTGTGAATACTATTAATAAAGCTGTCGAGACTATGCAGGCAGCAGGAATTTCTGCTGATTCCAAGAAAATTCAAAACGAAAGCTATATTGAGTATCGTGTGAGAATTCCTATACAAAATAAAATTTAAAATGTTTCACGTGAAACAATGCAAAAAAAGTGTTTCACGTGAAACATTTTTCTTGTTATTTACAAACTTTTTCAATTATCGTATTTACATTCAGGAAGAAAAGTGGTATAATAAATGTATAAACGTTAGAAAGGAAGATTTCATGGGCAAAATTATTGCTGTAGCCAATCAAAAGGGTGGAGTTGGCAAGTCTACTACTGTTGTGAATTTGTCTGCATACCTCGGTTCAAGAGGCAAAAATGTGCTTTGTGTGGACTCAGACCCACAGGGAAATACTACAACAGCTTTCGGAATAAAGAAAAAATCAGTTTCAGCTTCGACCTATGATGTCATCACTGGCAAAAAAAGGGTTCAGGATGCCATAATTAAAACAGAATTTGAAAATGTCTCAATAATTCCAGCTACCGAAGACCTTGCAGGCAGTGAAATAGAGCTTGCAAGCTACGATAACAGAGTGAACCGTCTGAAAATGCAGCTTCTTACCTGCAAGCAGGATTATGATTACATCTTTATCGACTGTCCGCCTGCACTCGGTACGATAACTATTAATGGTCTGGTTGCGTGTGACGGTATCATAGTTCCGATGCTTGCGGAGTTTTTTGCCCTTGAAGGTCTGTCGCAGCTCGTAAATACTATTAAAATAGTAAAGAGCAACTACAATCCGGCTCTTGACATTGAGGGAATTCTCTTCACAATGTTCGACGGCAGACTGAATGTCGCTAACGATGTAGTGGAGGAAGTGAAAAAATTCTTCCCTGATAAGGTGTTTGAGACTAAAATACCAAGAAATGTCCGCATTTCAGAAGCTCCGTCATACGGAAAGCCGGTTATGTATTACGATAAGAACTCAAAAGGTTCGGAAGCTTACGAGCTTCTTGGACACGAGATTCTTGGCGAGCCTCTTGAATTGCCTAAAAAGAAAAGAAGAGGCATATTTACATTTAAAAAGAACAAAGAGGAGTGATAAATATGGCCAAAGGCGGATTAAGCTCAGGCCTCGGAAGTCTATTCAGTGATAATTCCAGCGATGTGCAGGTAAAAAATAAGCTCCGCACTTCTGAATTGGAGCCAAACAGAGATCAGCCACGAAAGAATTTTAGTGACGAAGCAATTTCTGCTCTCGCTGATTCAATAAGAGAACATGGCATGATACAGCCTATCCTTGTAAGACCTACAAGCACAGGAGGTTATCAGATCGTTGCCGGTGAAAGACGCTGGAGAGCTGCAAGAATGGTCGGACTTGATGAAGTTCCGGTAACAATAAAGGAACTCTCTGACCTTGAAACTATGCAGATCGCTATTATAGAAAATCTTCAGAGAGAAAACCTGAATCCAGTTGAAGAAGCTGCCGGTTATAATGACCTTATCGAGAATTATGGTATGACTCAGGATCAGGTTGCAAAAATGGTTGGCAAGTCACGTTCGGCTATTGCAAATGCAGTCCGACTTCTTGCACTGCCGGAGCGAGTGCTGAAAATGCTCGAAAAAGGAGATATTTCGGCAGGTCACGCTCGTGCACTTCTGGGATTTGAGAATGAAGAATTGCTGATAGCTACGGCTTTGAAAGCATCTGAGGGCGGACTGACCGTTCGTCAGGTCGAGAAAGCTGCTCAGAAATCGACTGAGCCACAGGAAGAATCTTCTCCCAAAAGCGATAAGAGGATCGACAACTATTTCGTTGAAATGGAGTTGTCTCTGAACGAGCGTCTGGGAAGAAAAGTAAAAGTTGATTATGGTAAGAACAAGGGTGCTCTTATCCTTGAATTTTATGATAAAGAAGACCTTGCAGCTCTTGCAGAAAAGCTTGCAAAGGAAGAATAAAGGAGTAATTAGAAATGATAGACATTAAACTTATCAGAACAAATCCGGAACTTGTAAAGGAAAATATCAAGAAGAAGTTCCAGGATGAAAAAATTGAGCTTGTTGATAAGGTTGTAGAGCTTGACAAAAAGTTCAGAGAGACTAAGCTTGAGTGCGACAATCTCAGAAATATGCGTAATGTTAAGAGCAAAGAGATTGGCGGACTTATGAAGAATGGTCAGAAAGAAGAAGCTGAAAAGGTAAAAGCTGAGGTTGCTGAAATAGGAAAGAAGCTCGCAGAAATGGAGCAGCTTGAGATTCAGATAGAGGCTGACATCCGTGAAATAATGCTCGTTATACCGAATATTATTGATGAATCAGTTCCGATTGGTAAGGACGACAGCGAAAATGTCGAGGTAGAGCGTTTTGGTGAGCCTGCTGTACCTGATTTTGAAGTTCCATATCATGTTGATATTATGGAAAGAGTCAATGGAATCGACCTTGACAGTGCTCGTAAGACAAGCGGTAATGGTTTCTATTACCTTTGCGGAGACATTGCACAGCTCCAGAGCTGTATTCTCTCTTACGCAAGAGATTTTATGATCGATAAGGGATTTACATACTATATTCCGCCATTTATGATAAGAAGCGATGTTGTTACAGGTGTAATGAGCTTTGCTGAAATGGAAGGTATGATGTACAAGATAGAGGGTGAGGACCTTTACCTTATCGGTACAAGTGAACACTCAATGATAGGTAAGTTCATAGATACTATCGTACCGGAAGCAGAGCTTCCAAAGACTCTTACAAGCTATTCACCATGTTTCCGCAAGGAAGTAGGTGCTCACGGTATCGAAGAGAGAGGTGTGTACCGTATCCACCAGTTCGAGAAGCAGGAAATGATCGTTGTATGTAAGCCAGAGGAGTCAATGGATTGGTTCCACAAGCTCTACAGCTATACAGTAGAGTTTTTCCGCACACTTGATATTCCAGTACGAACACTTGAATGTTGTTCTGGTGACCTTGCCGACCTTAAAGTTAAAAGTATTGACGTTGAAGCATGGTCTCCAAGACAGAAGAAGTACTTTGAAGTCGGAAGCTGTTCAAATCTTGGTGACGCTCAGGCACGTCGTCTTGGTATAAGAGTAAAGGGTGCTGACGGAAACAAGTATTTCCCGCATACTCTTAATAATACAGTTGTTGCTCCGCCAAGAATGCTTATTGCATTCCTTGAAAACAATCTCAACGAGGATGGCAGCATCAGAATTCCAGAGGCTCTCAGATATTATATGCGTAAGGACGTTATTAAAGTTCCTGAAAAATAAGTAATAAAAAAAGTAAAGCTCCTGCAATATTGCGGGAGCTTTACTTTTATGTCATGGTATAGAGAAAGAAAATTGCAAATTCAAGAACCTTTTACCTATATGGGTTCAGTTTTCATTTTTTTCAGCCATAGAAGATGCAGAACAAAGACACATCGTAAAAATGCCTAATGATGTGCCAAAGAGTGTTCCGACGATAAATAACATCATGTATATCCCTCCTTCATTTGAATTTTTTCATGTTTCATGTTTCTTTGGATACATTATGAAGCATAAGTCTTAAAATAACCTTAAAAAATACTACAAATACTAATAAAAATACCAGATTTTACTATATGTTTATTTTATGGTATTATCTTATTTTACATATATTATAGTTTATGATAATGATAACATCAGAGTGAATTTATGATAGAAATGTATTCATTTATTGAAAATTCAGAATCAATCCTTATCCTTCTGTTTGAAAATCAGAGATGCAGCGTACCCACATACAAGTGCAGCAGTTATACCTCCGGCAGCAGCAGTCAGTCCGCCGGTGAAGATACCTGACAGACCATTTTCCTCTATAGCATCTCTTACTCCTTTTGCAAGAAGATGTCCGAAACCTGTCAGTGGGACTGTTGCACCTGCACCTGCAAAATCTGCTAAAGGACCGTATAGACCAGTTGCAGATAGCAAAACTCCTGCTGCAACAAATCCCGTAAGAATTCTCGCCGGAGTCAGCTTAGTAAAGTCAATAAGAAGCTGACCTATGGTGCATAATAATCCGCCAACTATGAATGCCTTTAATAAATCTATAATCATTTTTTACTCCTTATATGAACAAGATGAGCGATAGTCGGAATTGACTCGCCCTGCTGAAGCGACAGGGGAGACATTAAAGCACCGGTAGCAGTGAAGAGCAAATTTTTTATCTCACCACGTTCAAGCATCGGAAGAAAGTAACCGCACAGTACGCTTGCACTGCATCCGCAGCCTGACCCTCCGCAGTGTGTGTCCTTGTCATCAGGATCAAATATCAGTTTGCCGCAGTCCTTATGGACTGATGTTATATCTATGTTTTGTTTCGAGAGGATCTCCGTCAGCAGTGTACTTCCGACCAGACCGAGGTCGCCGGTGACTATAAGATCATAATCAGCTGGACTTGTTGAAGTTGCTTCAAGGTATCGTTTAATAGTTTCTGCGGCGGCTGGAGCCATTGCACTTCCCATATTATTTATGTCATTTACACCCATGTCAGTGATCTTGCCGATACATCCTCCGACCACTTCCATGTCACCCTTTTTGCGTGAGAGTATCAAAGCTCCTGATGCAGTACAAGTCCACTGAGAAGTTGGAGTACGCTGTCCGCCATATGAAAGCGGGAATCTGAACTGTCTTTCGGCTGTAGAGAAATGCGAAGATGTCACAGCAGCCGAGCGGTTTACAGCTCCGGCTTCTACAGCGAGTGATGAAATGAGTATGCCCTCAGCCATTGTGGAGCAAGCTCCGTAAATTCCGAGATAGGGGATACCAAGTTCACGAAGTCCATAAGTTGAACCAATGCACTGATTGATGAGATCGCCGGAGCAAATCAGATGAATGTCCTCTTTGGTAAGTCCGGCTTTTCTGATAGCGTGACTGACTGCTTCAAGCTGAAATCTGCTCTCAGCCTGTTCCCAAGTTTCTTTTCCAAAATGACTGTCCTCGATTATTTCGTCGAAGAATTTTCCAAGCGGACCCTCGCCCTCTTTCTTCCCGACAACTGAACTGTAGCTCTCGATCATGACCGGAACTGAACATCTGAAAATTCCTGATTGAAGAAATTCTGCCATAATACACCTCCTGATAATTCTATTATATCCTTATAATTTTTTATTATTCAGTTCAGATTTAGTGACATATATTTACCTTGTTTGAAATATTAATTGACTTTATTTTTTAAATATCAGGTGTCGAAATTTGAAAAATCCACTATACAAAGTGCACTATTTCAACACTCCCCTGTAGTTGATTTTTACCCCCTCCCCCGTACCCCCGAGGCTATATTACGTGATTCTTGATTTCACCCTATTTTGTTCAGGGGAGCGTGTTTGGTATATACATTAAACTATATATCACGAAGATTTATGTGTCATAAGCTACAAGAAAAATATTATAATTTGTTGCAAATGCCACTTTTTTTATATGGCATTATATGGTATAATTATCTCGTAAGAATTTGCAAACACTATAGAAATGAGGTATATTCCAATGAACAAAATAACAAATGATATTTACTATATCGGAGTCAACGACCACGAGATCGACCTCTTTGAAGGACAGTACGATGTGCCAAATGGTATGGCTTATAATTCATATATGATAATGGATGAAAAGATCGCTGTGTTCGACACCGTTGACCAGAACTTCACAGCACAGTGGCTGGACAATATAAAGCAGGTCATCGCAGACCGCAAACCGGATTACCTCATTGTTCAGCATATGGAACCAGACCACTCTGCTAACATTCTCAACTTTATTAAAGAGTATCCAGAGACAAAGATAGTCGGCAATGCAAAAACATTTGCGATGATAGCAAACTTCTTCGAGGAGCTTGATCTTGGTGACAAGAAGCTTGAAGTCAAAGAGGGAGATACACTTTCACTCGGCAAGCATGAGCTGAAGTTTGTATTTGCTCCAATGGTACACTGGCCGGAAGTTATGTTCACTTATGATGTTACTGACAAGGTGCTCTTCTCTGCTGACGCTTTCGGAAAGTTCGGAGCTCTTGACGTGGATGAGGACTGGGCTTGTGAAGCTCGCCGTTACTACTTCGGCATAGTTGGCAAGTACGGCGTGCAGGTTCAGGGAGTATTGAAGAAAGCTGCTGCACTTGACATCCAGACTATCTGTCCGCTTCATGGACCAATACTCAAAGAAGACCTCGGATACTACCTCGGACTTTATAATACATGGTCAAGCTACGGAGTTGAGAGCGAGGGTATCTTCATCGCTTACACTTCCGTTTACGGAAATACAAAAAAGGCTGCTGAGCTTCTAAGAGACAAGCTTCTTGAAAAGGGCTGTCCGAAGGTAGCAATTGCAGACCTTGCAAGAGAGGACATGGCTGAGTCAGTTGAAGACGCTTTCCGCTACGGAAAACTTGTCATCGCTACAACAACTTACAATGCTGACATCTTCCCATTCATGAAGCACTTCATCCTCGACCTCACTGAGAGAAATTACCAGAACCGTACTATCGGTATCATTGAGAACGGAAGCTGGGCACCTACAGCTGCAAAGGTAGTAAAGGGAATGTTTGAGAAGTCCAAGAACATTACATGGACAGATACTACAGTATCCATCAAATCTGCTGTAAAGTCTGAGAACGTAGCTCAGATAGAGGCTCTTGCTGAGGAGCTTATGAAATAAAAATTTTTACCATATAGTAAAAAAGGAGTGATATTATGAAAGTCACACTTAATCCTGATAAAGAAGTAGTTGCAAGGATCAAGGAGGGACTGAAACTAAAAGACGGTTACTGTCCATGCAGACTTGCCAAAACTCCGGAAAACAAATGTATGTGCAAGGAGTTCCGTGACCAGATCGCAGATCCGGAATTTGAGGGCTTCTGTCACTGTATGCTCTACTATAAATCAAAGGAGGATTAATATGAGCGAGATCGTTATTACTAAAGAAAATTTCGATGAGGAAGTAAGAAACTTTAAGGGGATGCCGGTGCTTCTTGACTTCTGGGCAAGCTGGTGCGGACCTTGTTCTATGCTTTCTCCTATCATTGAGGAAATTGCTGATGAGTACGACGGAAAAATAAAAGTCGGAAAAGTAAACGTTGACGATCAGCCGGAGCTTGCTGCTGCATTCAAGGTTGAAAGTATACCTCTTGTAGTTGTAGTCAAGGACGGTGCAGTAACCGCAGGAGCTGTTGGTTATCGTTCAAAAGAAGACATCCTTGAAATGATAAATAAATAAAATTAAGGAGCGGAATTTCCACTCCTTAACTTGTGGAAAAATATTAATTTTTTAGGGGACGCTCTCTCGTGCAGAGCGTCCCCTCTTCAAAAACAGTCCACCGGACTGTTTTTGAATTCACCCCTTGCAGAGCGTTTTGCGGCTATATGTGGGGCTTTGCCCCACACCCCACAATGGCTTTCAGCCCTTGACCTGACCAAAGGGTTGAAAACCCTTTGGAATCCCATTATTATGGTTATCTTTTTATTTTATAGTTTTTCGATAGACTGAGGAGTGAAATTTCCGCTCCTTTTTATCATATTTCAAGACCAAAGCTTATAGAAAGGGCAGTGTTGACCTTATTCATTGAACGAAGGTCAAGCTCGCCCATTTTATCTTTAAGGCGTTTTTTGTCGATAGTTCTTATCTGTTCGAGCAGGACGATGCTGTCTTTAGCAAGTCCGCACTTGTCAGCCTGAACTTCAATATGAGTGGGAAGATGAGTTTTGTCCCGCTGACTTGTAATTGCCGCAGCAATAACAGTAGGACTGTGTTTATTACCCACATCATTCTGGACTATAAGTACCGGTCTGACTCCGCCTTGCTCAGAACCCACAACAGGACTGAGGTCGGCATAATAAATATCTCCTCTTTTCACCGTCATAATGTTATCTCCCGAATTTATATAATTTGTATTGCTGTCAGTATTATTGACGATCGTATGAAAAATATACAATCACAATACATTATATGTCATCGGGAGATTTTTGTTTATCACAGCATAGCAACAAGGTCAGGGAAGATGCTGATGCTTCTTTTAAGGATACCGTTCATCATAGCAAGAGCGATACCGTAATTTGTGAATGGGACATTCTGGTCCTCAGCGGTTTTTCTGCGGAAGGTCATTTCACGTTCATTGAGCATACAACCGCCGCAGTGGATGACCAAAGCAACTCCGGAGAGGTCTTCCGGAAATTCACGTCCGGATGTGAGCTTGATGTTGAGTTCTTTTCCGGTAGTCTTTTTCAGCAGAGCCGGAAGCTTGACGCTTCCGATGTCGCCGCACTGTCTGTGGTGAGTGCAGCCCTCCGAGATGAGGACAGTATCTCCGTCTTTGAGATTTTTTATAGAAGCCGCACCTTTTACAGCAGTTTCGAGGAATCCTTTATATCTTGCCATGAGAATTGAGAAAGAGGTCAGCGGAATATCGTCCGGAACTATCTTACTGACCATTCCGAAAGCCTGACTGTCTGTTATAACCATTTTAGGTTTATGAGCAAGTCCGCTGAGGGTATCTGCAAGCTGAAATTCCTTAGTAAATACAGCCATAGCGTCAGCGTCGAGCACATCACGTAAAGTCTGAACCTGTGGGAGTATCATTCTGCCTTTCGGAGCAGCAGCATCTATCGGAGTTACGAGCACCACCATGTCTCCGGCAGAAAGCAGGTCGCCGACAATTCGCTTTTCAGCCTGAAAATCTTTTGCGAGGGCGGCTATCATTTCTTTCAGCTCATAGATATTAGAACCGTCAGCAGCACAGACGGTTATTTCGTTGTCCTCAAGTCCGGACTTCTGAACGAGGTCGGATTTATTGTATACTATTATAAAAGGGATATTTTTCTCCTTGAAGATACAGACGAGATCGTTGTCTGCATCTGAAAGTCCGACAGATGAATCTACAACGAGGACAGCAATGTCAGTGCGGTTGAGAATCTGTTTTGTCTTTTTGACACGAAGCTCGCCGAGCTTGCCGACGTCGTCGAAGCCGGGAGTATCTATAATGACTACCGGACCAAGTGGGAGAAGCTCCATAGCTTTTGTGACCGGATCGGTGGTAGTACCTTTTACGTCGGAGACTACAGAAAGCTCCTGACCGGTAACTGCATTTACAACGCTTGACTTTCCGGCATTTCTCATGCCGAAGAAACCTATGTGCACCCTTTCAGATGAGGGAGTATCGTTCAAACTCATATTATAATTTCCTTTCTACAGCCGAAGGCTGTGCTTTACACGCTTTCGCTCGGCAAGCTCGCTCACTCTCTGCGAGTCGGGGAGTCTGCTTTCGCATACGGGAGTAATGTTTATCAGGTGATTTTTTTAATAAGATAAATCCCTGTGATATTTTTACCATTATATCACAGCTCAGAACGGTTTTCAATATAAAAGGGAGCACGATCAATGCTCCCTTGCAGAATTAACAAATAGTTCAAATTATATACGAGCTACACCGGTATCCTTAGCAGCCTGAGCAACAGCCTTTGCAACAGCCTGAGCAACAGACTTGTCCAGAGCACTTGGGATGATATAGTCAGCACTGAGCTTATCGTCAGTAACGAAAGAAGCGATAGCCTTAGCAGCAGCGATCTTCATAGCGTCGTTGATGTCGCTTGCACGAACATCGAGAGCACCACGGAAGATACCAGGGAAAGCGAGAACGTTGTTGATCTGGTTCGGGAAGTCACTTCTTCCTGTACCAACAACAGCAGCACCGGCTTCCTTAGCGAGGTCAGGCATGATCTCCGGAGTTGGGTTAGCCATTGGGAAGAGTATCGGGTCAGGAGCCATGCTCTTTACCATTTCAGGAGTAACGCATCCAGGAGCAGAAACGCCGATAAATACGTCAGCACCCTTGATAACTTCTTCGAGGCTGCCCTTTCTCATCTGCTGGTTAGTGATCTCAGCCATTTCGTCCTTCATAGGGTTCATACCCTCAGGTCTGCCCTTGTAGATAGCACCGTTTCTGTCGCAGAGAACAACATCTTTAAGTCCCATAGAGATGAGGAGCTTGATGATAGCGATACCGGCAGCACCTGCACCGGAAGTAACAACTCTGATCTCGTCGAGCTTCTTGCCAACAACTTTAAGAGCGTTGAGCATAGCAGCGAGAGTAACAACAGCAGTACCGTGCTGATCGTCGTGGAATATCGGAATATCGCAGCATTCCTTGAGCTGCTTTTCGATCTCGAAGCAGCGTGGAGCAGAAATATCCTCAAGGTTTACACCGCCGAAAGAGCCTGCGAGGAGCTTAACAGTATTAACTATGTCCTCAACCTTCTTGGAGCGAACGCAGAGCGGAACAGCGTCAACGTCACCGAAAGCCTTAAAGAGAGCACATTTACCCTCCATAACAGGCATACCAGCCTCAGGACCGATGTCACCGAGACCGAGAACAGCAGTACCGTCAGTAACTACAGCAACGAGGTTTGAACGGCGAGTTAACTCATAGCTCTTGTCAACGTCCTTCTGTATTTCGAGACAAGGCTGAGCAACACCCGGAGTATAAGCGAGTGAAAGATCGTCTCTTGTTTCAAGCGGAGCACGGCAGATGACCTCTATTTTACCCTGCCATTCTTTGTGTTTTTTAAGGGATTCTTCAGCGTAGTTCATAGTTATATGATCCTTTCAGTAATTTCAGTTTTTGATATAAAAAAAGCGGAGAACTTATGAGTTCTCCGCAGATGATCAGAACTCTAACTGGTCGATAACGCTCCTGAGAGCTTTTGCACTGTTCTGGAGCTTAGCAACTTCTTCATCAGTGAGCTTTGGAGAAACCTCACGCTCAATACCGTTGCTTCCGAGAACTGCCGGAAGGCTGAGGCAAACATCGCTGATGCCGTATCTTCCGTCCATAAGAGTTGAAACTGTGATGATATTATTTGCGTCACGAAGGATCGAGTCGCATATTTTGTTAACGCTCATAGCGATAGCGTAGAAAGTAGCACCTTTTCTCTTGATTACCTCTGCACCTGCTTTACGGACTTCATCGATGATCTCATCTTCATCAAGGTCAGCGTGATCCTGATCCTCGCAGTATTCTTCCATAGGGATACCTGCGATATTAGTTATAGACCAAGGGATGAAAGAAGAGTCGCCGTGTTCACCAAGAACGTAAGCGTGGATGCTGTTTGGGCTGAGACCTACATGGTCAGCGATGCTTGAACGAAGACGTGAAGTATCAAGAGCTGTACCCGAACCGATAACTTGATTCGGAGTAAGATCAGTACACTTTAAAATAGTATAAGTAAGAACATCAACAGGGTTGCTTACAACAACGTATATAGCGTCTGGAGCATATTTAGCTACCTGAGGCATAACTTCCTTGATGATATTAACGTTAGCCTGAGCGAGATCAAGTCTTGTCTGACCTGGTTTTCTTGCAAGACCAAGAGTAACAACAACTATATCAGAATCCTTAGCATCTTCGTAAGTACCATCAGTGATCTCAACGTTGTGACCAAAAGAAACACCGTGACGAATATCCATTGCTTCGCCCTTAGCCTTAGCCTTGTTTATGTCAACAAGAACTACATCAGAGCAAGTACCAGCAACAGCGAAGGTATAAGCGATAGTAGCACCGACATTTCCGGCACCAAGTATAGTTATTTTAGTTCCGTTTTTATTTTTCTCTCCCATTTTATATTAGCCTCCAGTGAAATATATTTTCCCTGTATTCCGGTTGTCATATATTAAAATAAAAAATTTAGAAATAACACGGGTCTTACTTACATTATAACATAAATACAAAAAATAGCAAGCATATTGATGCAATCTGCCGAAAAATCGTAAAATCGTACAAAACAGGACATTAATCAACAAAAAAATTTAATCATGCAATATAAACGCTCAGAATAGGGATAAACAGAAGAGGACGCAAGCTGTGATTTGAATAATATACGTAAAAATATGAATATTTATAAAAATAATGAATATTTATTCAATACCCCTTGACAATATTTTCTTAGGGTGTATAATATAAGCATAACGTAAATTCATGCCGTTTAAGGCATTTATTCTCAGGAGGTAATAACCATGGCTAATAAGAAGGATATTAAAAAAGTTGTTCTTGCATATTCAGGCGGACTTGATACATCTATCATCATTCCGTGGCTCAAGGAAAACTACAATAACTGTGAAGTTATAGCTGTTTCCGGTGACGTTGGACAGGGTACAGAGCTCGACGGACTCGAAGAGAAGGCTATCAAGACAGGTGCTTCAAAGCTCTATATCGAAGACCTCAAGGAAGAATTCATTCAGGATTATGTATTCCCTACAGTTCAGGCTGGTGCTATATACGAGAACAGATATATGCTCGGAACATCCTTCGCACGTCCGATCATCGCTAAGAGAATAGCAGAGATCGCTATCAAGGAAGGTGCAGACGCTATCTGCCATGGCTGTACAGGTAAGGGAAACGATCAGGTTCGTTTTGAACTTGCTATCAAGGCATTTGCTCCTGAAATGCAGATCATCGCTCCTTGGAGAGAATGGACTATAAAGAGCCGTGACGAAGAGATCGATTACGCAGAAGCTCACAACATCCCGCTCAAGATAAACAGAGAGACAAACTATTCTAAGGATAAGAACATCTGGCACCTCTCACACGAAGGTCTCGATCTTGAAGATCCTGCTAACGAGCCGCAGTATGAGAAGAAGGGCTTCCTCGAAATGGGTGTATCTCCGATAGATGCTCCTGACAAGCCAACATATGTTACTATCCACTTTGAAAAGGGCGTTCCTACAGCTATCGACGGCAAGGCTATGAACGGTGTTGAGCTCGTTTCTACACTCAACAAGCTCGGCGGTGAGAACGGTATCGGTCTTGCTGACCTCGTTGAGAACCGTCTTGTTGGTATGAAGTCAAGAGGCGTTTACGAGACTCCTGGCGGAGCTATCCTCTACCACGCACACGAAGTTCTTGAGACTATCTGCCTCGACAAGGAGACAGCTCGTGTTAAGCAGTACCTCGGAATCAAGTTTGCTGACATCGTATACAATGGTCAGTGGTACACACCTCTCCGTGAGGCTATGAGTGCTTTTGTTACTGAGACTCAGAAGACTGTTACCGGTGACGTTAAGCTCAAGCTCTACAAGGGTAACATCATCAACGCCGGCGTAACTTCACCATACACACTCTATGATGAGGAAGTTGCTACATTCGATGAGGACGATGTTTACGATCAGAAGGATAGTGCAGGATTCATCAACCTCTTTGGTCTCCCGATCAAGGTTAAGGCACAGCTTGATAAGAAGAGAAATAATAAGTAATAGTATAAAATAATCAAATAAAAACGGCGAAGCCGCAGAAATGGGATTCCAAAGGGTTGTGAACCCTTTGGCAAAGGGGTGTGCGAGGGGGAACAGCGTTCCCCCTAAAGAGTAGTACAGCGAGCGAAGCAAAGCTGTACGGAAGTTTCGCATTCTTCCCATCGGCTTGACCGACGAGATTATTTTCGTAATTATAAAGGTATACTATTTAAAATTTAAAGAATACATAAAGGCAGGAGGAGGCTTTCTCCTGCCTTTGTGATTTAGTTTCATATAATAGAGTATTATATAAAAGGAGTAAAAACAATGGCAGATATGATGTGGGCAGGAAGATTTTCAAAGCAGGTGGACGCAGGTGTCAATGCTTTCAATTCTTCAATAGCCTTTGACGGACGTATGTACCGTCATGATATACAGGGCAGTATCGCCCACGCTACCATGCTGGGAGACTGCGGTATCATAACTAAAGAGGACAGCCTTGAAATAATAGCCGGACTCAAAGAGATACTCGCTGATATAGATTCCGGAAAACTCGAACTTGACCCTAATGCTGAGGACATTCATATGTTCGTTGAAGCCGAGCTTACAAAGCGTCTTGGAGCAGTAGGCAAGAGACTTCACACATCACGTTCGAGAAACGATCAGGTCGCAGTTGACCTCAGACTCTATCTCCGTGACGAAATAACCGAGATAAAGTCACTTGTTGTTGAGCTTATAAATACTCTTATCAAAATGGCAAAAGAGCATACCGAGACTATCATGCCGGGATATACTCATCTTCAGAGAGCACAGCCAATAACATTCGCTCATCATCTTATGGCATATGTCTGGATGCTTCTCCGTGATCTGGACAGACTTCACGATACTGCAAAGCGTATGAATTACAGTCCTCTTGGCTGCGGAGCTCTTGCAGGAACTACTTACAAGACTAACCGTAAGCAGACTGCGGAACTCCTTGGCTTTACAGCTCCGATGGCAAACAGCCTTGACGGAGTTTCAGACCGTGATTACTGCGTTGAACTCAACTGTGCACTGTCACTGCTGATGACACATCTCTCACGTTTTTCCGAGGAAATAATCCTCTGGTGCTCATGGGAATTCAAGTTTGTAGAACTTGATGACGCTTTTGCTACAGGTTCATCAATAATGCCTCAGAAGAAGAACCCTGACGTTACCGAGCTCATAAGAGGTAAGACCGGACGTGTAAACGGCGACCTTATGACTTTGCTCACAATGATGAAGGGACTCCCCCTTGCGTATAACAAGGATATGCAGGAGGACAAGGAAGCTATATTTGACGCTGTGGATAACGTAAAGCTCTGCGTAAAGACTTTCACTCCTATGCTTGCAACAATGCGTGTACTCAAAGATAACATGAGAAACGCCGCAGCAAAGGGATTCATAAATGCTACGGACTGTGCAGATTACCTCGTAAAGAAGGGAATGCCTTTCCGTGATGCATATAAGATAACAGGAACTCTTGTTGCTCAGTGTATCGAAAAGGGACTCACCCTTGAAACACTCCCGATAGAGGACTATAAGGCTATGACTGATACATTTGATAATGATGTATATGATGCAATAAGCCTCGATACCTGCGTAAGAGAGCGTAAGTCTGAGGGCGGTCCTTCGCCTGATGCTGTCAGGGAGCAGATAGCTCTTGCAGAATCTCAGCTCGGAGCACTGCTTGGCTGATGAAGAAAAAGGACGTTGTATTTACTATCGGTCTGACCATTTTCATGGGAGTCCTGTGGGTGGTAGGTGTCCTCGTTATGGGATTATGGATACCTGTAAGACCTAAAGCATATCTATGGTGGTTCATATTTATAGTAGCTTCCACACTTATAATAAGTGTATGGCATTCTATGAAAGAGGACCAGTCGGATCAGGATGATCCAAAGCGGCAGAAATATATAAGAAAAACTTCAAAGAAAAAGAAGAAAAAAAGAAAATAGCTGTATTTTATTCTTGGTAATACTGTACAAAAACGTAAGGTGTGCTTTGTGCGGTATTGCCTCTTAATCGGAGGACAGGATCATGTCAGTAAAAGTATATATAGACGGTCAGGAAGGTACTACCGGACTTAAAATATTAGAGCGTTTCGAGGGAAGAAATGATATAGAACTTCTCCGCATCAGCGAGGATAAGCGTAAGGACTCAGCAGAGAGAGCAAGACTTATAAATATGTCTGATTATACATTCCTCTGTCTGCCGGACGACGCTGCAAGAGAAGCTGTATCATTTGTGGATAACGACCATGTTCGTATTATAGACGCTTCAACTGCTCACAGAACAAATCCGGACTGGGCTTATGGTTTTCCGGAACTTTCTCCGGCTCACAGAGAGAAGATAAAGACTTCCAACAGAGTGGCTGTTCCGGGATGCTATGCAAGCGGATTTGCTTCAATAGTTTATCCACTTGTGAATAATGGTATCATACCTGACGATTTCCCTGTATTTGCATATGCAACTTCAGGCTACAGCGGTGCAGGCAAAAAGGCTATCGCTGTATATGAGGGTGACGATAAGCCTTTCGAGTTCAATAGTCCGAGACAGTATGCACTCTCTCAGCAGCATAAGCATCTTCCGGAGATGAAGGCTATATCCGGACTTAAATATACTCCTATGTTCAACCCTATGGTATGTGACTATTTCAGCGGAATGGTAGTAAGTGTGCCGATACAGACAAGAACTCTGCCGAAGAAGTTCACAGCAGAGCAGATACACGAGATGTACAAGAAGCACTATGCCGGTGCAAACATGATAGAGGTAATGCCGCTTATGTCAGCAGACGAGCAGAAAGCATTCTTCCTCGCATCAAATACACTCAGCGGACAGAACAAGATGCAGGTATTCGTATTCGGAAACGATGAACAGATACTCCTCTGTTCAAGACTTGATAACCTCGGAAAAGGTGCAAGCGGAGCAGCTGTTCAGTGCCTTAATATAATGATGGGAATTGATGAAACTACGGGTCTGGTTTAATGTTCAGGCTGATAACCCCCCGTATCAGGAGGTATAATTATGCATAACAAAACATTGAGAGAAATATATGAATATGACCTTATACCCGATGACGGACTTGATTATCCTGTAGAGGAATGGTTCAATGCCGTTATGGAAAAAACTGAGGATAAGCTTACAGTTGCTGATGTCAGCCGTATGCTTCGACAGAAGATATTCTCAGTTGTGGCTATAAACAGAGCGATCGAAATACTGAAAGATGATATTTTTACCGGAGAAATGTACGAGGGACAGCTTATGGCTAACCTTTACAATGCAAAGGAAAAGTATCTTTGTCAAAAGTACGATGACATAAGACCTATACTTAAAGATGCTGAGCTGAAAGCTCTTTCCCACAACTGGAGCGTGGAAAAGGATAAAGCAGAATTCCTTAAAGTGGTTGAGGACTTCATAGAAAAGATCGGCTGAGAGGTAACGGTATGAATATCAGGATAATGAATATCGGTGACTATGACAAGGTATACGCACTCTGGCTCTCATGCAAGGGCATGGGACTGAATGATATTGATGATTCAAGAGAAGGCATCAGGAAGTACCTCGACCGTAACCCTGAGACCTGCTTTGTCGCAGAGGACGGAGAAAATATCATTGGTGTCATAATTTCCGGAAATGACGGCAGACGTGGATATATCTACCACACCGCAGTTTCACCTGACAGAAGAAGAGAGGGTATCGCAGAAAGTCTGGTAAAAGCAGCAATGTCTGCACTCGAAAAGCAGGGCATAAACAAGACTGCACTTGTGGTATTCAGCCGTAATGAGGTCGGAAATGCTTTCTGGGAGAAAATGGGATTCACCGAGCGGACAGACCTTGTTTACCGCAATAAGGCTATAAAGGAAATGACACGTATAGATACGTGAAAAGGAGAATATATCATGGAGCTTAAAGCTGTTAAGAATATAAAATTTGTAGATGGCGGAGTCTGTGCCGCTAAGGGATTCAAAGCAAACGGCATACAGTGCGGACTTGCTCACGCAGGAGCTTCCGTAACAAAGAAGAAAAACGACCTCGCACTCATCGTTGCAGATACAGAATGTACCGCAGCAGCAGTATATACTACTAATAAAGTAAAGGGTGCTCCGATACTCGTAACAAAAGAGCATCTGAAAAACGGCAGGGCAAAGGCAGTTATCGTAAACTCTGTAAATGCCAATACCTGCAATGCTGACGGCGTAGAGAAGGCAAACAAGATGTGCGAGCTTGCTGCAAAGGAGCTTGGCATTGATGCTGATGACGTTATCGTAGCTTCTACCGGTGTTATCGGACAGGTGCTCCCTATCGAGCCTATCGCAAACGGTATGAAAGAGCTCGCAGAGGGACTTACCTATGACGGAAATCCTCGTGCTCTTGAAGCTATAATGACTACTGACACCCAGAAAAAGGAAGTTGCTGTTGAGTTCGAGCTTGGCGGAAAGACCTGCACAATGGGCGGTATGCTCAAGGGAAGCGGTATGATACACCCGAATATGGCAACTACCCTCACATTCATAACTACTGACGCTGCTATCTCTGAGGAGCTTGTCCAGAGAGCACTCAGCGATGTGGTAAAGGTAACACTCAACCGTGCAAGCGTTGACGGAGATACTTCCACAAACGATATGGTATGCGTAATGGCATCAGGAAGTGCCGGAAACAAGCCTGTAACCAAAGAGGATGGAGAGTTTGAAAAGTTCCAGACTGCTCTTTATGCTATAATGATGAACCTTGCAAGAATGATGGCAAGGGACGGCGAGGGAGCTACAAAACTCATCGAGTGTGCAGTTTCAGGTGCCGACAGCGACAAGACAGCTGAGATAGTTGCAAAGTCTGTTATCTGTTCAAGCCTTTTCAAGGCAGCAATGTTTGGTGAGGACGCTAACTGGGGACGTATCCTCTGTGCAGTCGGCTATGCTGACGCTGAGTTTGATATAAACAAGGTAGATGTAAAGATAGGCTCTGCAAAGGGCGTTATAGACGTATGCAAGAACGGTGCCGGAGTTGAGTTCTCCGAGGAAAAAGCTAAGGAGATACTCGGCGAGGAAGTTATCGAGATAATAATTTCTATCGGCAGCGGAAACGGCTCAGCAGTTGCATGGGGCTGCGACCTTACATATGACTATGTCAAGATTAACGGCGATTACCGTTCATAATGAGGCATATTTATGTCAGAATATAATAGTGATGATCTTTTAGCGAATTTATCAGAAAACAGCGATGATGAAGTAGAAGTAGAATATAGTAGATACGTAAATAGAATATCTGAATATTTTAAAGAGTATCTTGAATATGGCGAGTATTTTATATGGGTGGGCGAGACCGAAAAAGAAGCCACTGTGGTTGAGCGTGGCGGACATACCTGTCTTTTCTTCTTGGCGATATTTATACTGCTTGTCTCTGTTCCAGTATTTCCCTTTATGATAGATATATATTTTGATTATCTATTATTGTACGTTTTGGTTTTTCTGGCAAGCATTCTGACTCTGGTTTTTGTTTCCAAACGTGCAGGTTCTAAGGAGAAATATGCTATCACCAACAGGCGAGTAATGGTGGTAAATAACAAAAGGTTCAGATATATGCCGATCGAAGACATAGCCGGAACGAAAACCTATACTGCCGGACGTCATATAGGGATATTATACTTCATCCGCAAGGATAAGGAAGTAACAGATCCTGAAAATTACGTATCAGCTTTTCGTGGCATAAATGGACCGGATCTGGCTGAAAAAAAGCTAAAGAAAATCATTGAATAAAAGGAATGATAAATATGGAAAAAATATCAAATCAGAATAAGGCTCAGGTGCTTATAGACGCTCTGCCTTATATCCAGAAATACAATAATAAGATACTTGTTATCAAGTACGGCGGAAACGCTATGACAAATAAAGAACTCAAAGACGCTGTTATGACCGACATCGTGCTTCTCTCTCTTGTAGGAGTAAAAGTCGTACTCGTACACGGCGGCGGTCCTGAGATAAATGATATGCTGAAAAAGCTCAATATAGAGAGCAGATTCGTGAACGGTCTGCGTTATACAGACGATGCTACAGTAGACGTAGTTAAAATGGTGCTCTCTGGAAAAGTAAATAAAGAGCTTGTACAGCTTCTTGCTCAGCACAAGGGAAGTGCAGTCGGACTTTGCGGAATCGACGGCGAAATGCTCATGGCTGAGAAAAAGACTACTGACGACGGTCAGGACCTCGGCTGGGTAGGCGAGATAACAAAGGTCAACACAAAGCCTATCCTCGACGCTCTTGCAAACGGAAATATCCCTGTTATCGCTACTGTAGCAACAGACAGCGAGGGTAATACATACAATATAAATGCGGATACCGCTGCTGCACGTATAGCTGCTGAGCTTGGTGCAGAAAACCTCATCCTCATGACAGATATTGCCGGACTTCTCAGAGATAAGGACGACCCGTCCACACTGATTCCGGAAGTAAATGTCAGCGAAGTACCGTTCCTGAAAAGACAGGGTATCATCTCCGGCGGTATGATTCCAAAGATAGACTGCTGTGTAGAGGCAGTTAGACGAGGCGTAAACAAGACCGTCATCATCGATGGCAGAGTACCTCATTCTATCCTTATCGAGATACTTTCAAATGAAGGAATCGGTACACAGTTCACTTGATAAATAAAATTTATAACGAGTTAACAAAAAGTTTACTCGTATTAAGTATGAGATTGTTGATTTTATGACCGCATCAGCGTTATAATTATAATGTGTCTTATTATATAATGAAGAGTCTGCGAGAGGTCAGACTTGTCCCTTAGGAGGAATTTTTATGAATAGTAACGAAAATACAATGAAAAAATTTGATGATTATGTTGTACATTCTTATGGCAGATACCCTCTTGCTATGAAAAAGGGACAAGGAAGACGCTGTGTGGATGAAAGCGGAAAGCAGTATATCGACTTCGGAAGCGGTATAGGTACGAATTCGCTTGGCTACTGCGATGAAAAATGGGCAGACGCAGTATGTGCACAGGTCAGAACTCTTCAGCATAATTCAAATTATTATTATACAGAGGTACAGGCAGAATTTGCAGAAAAACTCTGTGAAGCTGCCGGATATAAAGGAGTATTTTTCGGCAACAGCGGTGCAGAAGCAAATGAATGTGCTATAAAGACTGCAAGGAAGTATAGCTTCGATAAGTACGGTAAGGGAAGACATAATATCATAACTCTTGTGAATTCTTTCCACGGAAGGACAATGGCAACTCTTTCTGCTACAGGTCAGGATGTGTTCCATAACTACTTCTTCCCATTCCTTGAAGGCTTTATAAACGTAAAAGCTAATGACATCGATGACCTTAAAGCAAAGCTTGATGATACAGTTTGTGCTGTTATGCTTGAGTACGTTCAGGGCGAGGGCGGAGTAATTGCCCTCGATAAGGAATTCGTTGATGCTGTATTTGAGCTTTGTGCTGAAAAAGATGTACTTGTTATAGCTGATGAAGTTCAGACCGGAGTAGGAAGAACAGGCAAATTCCTTGCAGGAGACCATTTCGGTAAAAAAGCTGATATAACAACTCTTGCAAAAGGTATCGCAGGCGGAGTTCCAATGGGTGCCTGCCTTATGAATGAAAAATGCAGCGGTGTTCTTACACCGGGTACTCACGGCTCTACTTTCGGCGGAAATCCGATAGCTTGTGCAGGCGGACTTGCAGTACTCGAAAGAGTAACAAGCGAAGGATTCCTTGAAGATGTCGAAAGGAAAGCTGAATTGATAAAAACTGAACTTGCAAAATGCAGCGAAGTTACCTCAGTTAGTGGTCTTGGATTGATGATCGGAATAAGCCTCAGCTCCAAAAAGGCTGGAGATGTAGCTAAGGAAGCATTGAACAGAGGTCTTCTCATACTTACAGCAAAAGAGAAGGTAAGACTGCTTCCGCCTCTTACGATTTCTGACGATGAGATCATGGAAGGACTTAAAATATTGATGGAAATACTGGAGGAATGAGCATGGAGTTTGTAGTAATATCACGAGGTAATAAATATATAGTTGAAGATAAGAAACAGAAACTTATGTATAACATCAAGAAAAAAGGGTTCGGTCAGAGGTATATACTTCTGGACGCAAGCAACTATAATCTCTATACATTCATACAGCTTGGCGATGAAAGAAAACCTTTTTTCAATGTTGTTCTGAATGACGACTCATTTATGAAAATGGAATGCAAGTCTTTGTTTCTTGATCCGAGTATAAGTGCAACCGGAAAAAATATGAAGTTCTTGATAACAAGCAAGGACAGAAAGAATTTCGAGATAATCCTCAACGAAAAACTGGTAGGACATATTGCAACAAAAGTAGGCGTTACAGGTGATCTCCAGTATGACGTTGATATTGAGAATACTGCATTCGATGACTATATACCGCTTTTTGCAGTTGCAGTAGACAAGGTTTTCGGCGAAATGAATAAGCAGAAATAATCAGATTGAAAGGATAAATTGGAATGAAACATTTACTTAAAATGCTTGATCTCAGTACAGAAGAGATCATAGATATACTCAACCTTGCTGACCAGCTTAAATATGAGCTGAAGCACGGTATCCCACATCCGCACCTCAAAGGCAAGACCCTCGGAATGATATTCCAGAAGGCTTCAACACGTACAAGAGTTTCTTTCGAGACCGGTATGTATCAGCTCGGCGGATACCCTCTGTTCCTCTCTTCAAATGACCTCCAGATAGGCAGAGGAGAGCCTGTACAGGATACAGCTCGTGTTCTTTCACGCTACCTCAGCGGTATAATGATCCGTACTTTCGAGCAGAAGGAAGTTGAGGACCTCGCAGAATATGGCTCTATCCCGATAATAAACGGACTTACTGATTTCTGCCACCCATGTCAGGTGCTTGCTGACCTTATGACTATCCGTGAGTTCAAGGGAAGCTTTGACGGACTGAAAATGTGCTTTATCGGTGACGGAAATAATATGGCAAACTCACTCATCGTAGGCTGCCTTAAAGTTGGTATGTCTGTATCTATTGCTTGTCCGGACGACTATCAGCCTCCAAAGGAGATACTCGATTTCGCTAAGGGCTATGGCGATAAGTTTGAAATGACCAATTCACCTATGCAGGCTGCAAAGGGTGCAGATGTGCTTATTACTGACGTTTGGGCATCTATGGGTCAGGAAGGCGAAGCAGAAAAGCGTAAGAAGGCATTTGAAGGCTACCAGATAAATGACGAGCTCATGGCTCAGGCAAACGAGGATGCAATGGTGCTCCACTGTCTGCCGGCACACCGTGAAGAGGAGATAACCGAGAAAGTATTCGAGGCTCACGCAAACGAGATATTCGAGGAAGCTGAGAACCGTCTCCACGCTCAGAAGGCTGTAATGGTCAAGCTCATGGCATAAGTTTTTTGAAAAGACTGAGTTACATAATGAATTAAAGCGGACAGTTTGTGGCTGTCCGCTTTTTATAAAATGATAAAGAATATGAGGTGGCACGATGATAAAATACGGAATCACAGCAAAAGTCGGAAAAACAGATATAAATGTATACACAGAAGGCAAAGGGGACATTACTATAATCTTTATGGCAGGTTCGGGAGTTGGATGTCCGGGACTTGAATATAAGCCGATATATAGAAGAATGTCAGATAAATATCGTATAGCGGTAGTCGAGAAAGCAGGCTATGGACTAAGCGGCAAAGCCAAAACAGCAAGAACAGTCGAAAATCTCGTAGAAGAAGGCAGAGCAGCTTTAAAGAGCCTGAATATCGAGCCGCCGTATATACTCGCACCGCACTCCTATTCGGGATTTGAAGCAATATGGTGGGCAAACACATATCCGGAAGAAGTCAAAGCAGTGTTGGGGATAGATATGGGATTCCCGAACATGATGAAAGCTCAGGCAAAGGAAATACCTCATGAAAAGAAGAAGAAAATGGTCGAAAAAACAAGGGCATTGATGCAGAAGATAGCCAAAAGAGGTTTACTTGATAAGCTAACAAGAAACAAGACCGTTAATGCATCCGGACTAATGACCGGCAGTGAGCTTACAGAGGAAGAAAAAAAGACCTACGAGGAAGTGTACTACAATAATATTGCAAGTGAAGCGGTATTTGAGGAGTCGATACTCGCTGAAGAAAATGCGAAAAAAGCGGAGAATACAGGTTATCTGAGATGTCCGGCGTGTTTTGTGGTAAGCAATATGAAGTCGCCGGTAAAGTCGATGACATGGCAGCAGGCTGCAAAGAATTACGCAGATCAGTGTAATGCGGAGGTTCATATGCTCAACGAGGGTCATATGATGTATGCGAAAATACCGGATAAGCTCACAGATATTTATAAGAAGTTCCTGCAAAAGAATGATTTATAAAAGTGGAAGTGAAAAATGTACAGAATATTTTTAATACTAATAGGAGCAGCAGCGATATTATTCGGAGCAGGGATGCTGCTGAAAATGAGCCTGTTCCTTAAAAGAGGAAAGCAGTGCGTAGCCGAGATACTATCGTCAGAAAAGGACAGAAAGGGCAGATTCACACACAAAGTGAAGTTTCGCACCGTAGACGGTGACAAAGAGATAATCGCTAAAGACAGAGCCGGTTATAATAACGCATTTAAAGACGGCGAAACAAAGATAATAGTGTATAATACGGAAGCACCGGAGGAGTTCAGGTTCCTTGACGAATTCGGCAGCAGCCGTATGGCTTATATTTCTTGTATAATAGTAGGAGCTTTGTTTGTTCTGAGATTTATACTGATATAGCCGATATATGTAAATCATATTGAGTGGTAATATAAACAAAAAAGGCAGGAACAAACATGGCTTTTTCTATTTGACAAAATATGACAGAAGTGGTATAATAATTAAGTCGACGGAGAGGTCGAGTAAAAGAGAACCAGATGAGACTTTGGGAAAAGTAATAAGAATTTGGAAAAAAGTACTTGACAAGACCGGAGATAAGTGATATAATGTTAAAGCTGCTCTGAGAGGAGCGGGTATCACATAAAAGAATGTTTGAAAAAAGTTGAAAAAAGTACTTGACAAATAAAAGTAAATGTGATACAATAGAAAAGCTGCTCACCAAAAAGGAGCGGCGGTCACATAAAAAGGAATTTGAAAAAACTTGAAAAAAGTACTTGACAAATTCAAAAAGATGTGATATAATATTAAAGCTGTCTCACAAGAGAGAGCGAACACAGCATCT
>JAFRXL010000006.1 GCA_017441505.1 Ruminococcus sp. | reverse complement strand
TCCCGTTCTTTTTTCTCTTTGACAGATATGATGGATGGCTTATCAATATTATCGGGAACATAGCAATGTTTATACCTGTAGGAATAGTATGGCCTATCTATTTTCGCAAGCTTGATAATATCAAAAAAACAGTGTTCGCAGGGATTTGTTTTATTATCTTTATTGAGCTGTCCCAACTGCTATGTCCCGAAAGGCATACAGATATTGATGACATAATATTAAATACGAGCGGTGTTATGATTGGGGCGTGTGTCATATTTGCTATACGAAAAGCCACAAATTCTGATTTATAACATTACTTGCGTATGCGAAAGCAGACTGACCGTCTTGCAGAGAGTGAACGAGCTTGCGAGTGAGAGCGTGAAAGCGGTCGAGCTGGCTCAGCTCGAATTTCTGATTTAGCATAGTAACCGAATAAACGCAATGCCCCTGAGTGCTTTGTAACACTCAGGGGCAAACTTTTTTGTGACGAGTATTGGCTGGCAAGTTTCAGTTGTGGGGAGCAATAAAAAAAGGCATTACAAAAATGTAATGCAAAGAAGAAAATATAAAAGGGTGAGAGGAGAGCAGAACAAAATTGAAAATATGACCATTCAGCCCCTCCGGATTAGTAAAGCAGGGTCAATAGAGGTGAGACTAATTTGAGAATTGTTTAAATCTGAGAATGGTGTGTGAGAATATTTTGGGGGCTCAAAACGCTCTGAGCCCCTAAAGTTAACAGGGAAAGAGGGACTGAACAGCAATATTAGTGTTCAACTAAGTTCTGCGGTGAGAAAATATGATTTAGTCACCCTACTTACTACGCCTTTATTGTATAATAAAAAATTGATTTTGTCCAGTATTTTGGCACGAAATCGTTTTTTTAGGCACGAAATGTTATAATAATTGATTATTTAATCTTTTTGTCGAAAATAGGATAAGGGGAAAGGCGAATAATTGTGCAATATACTGGATGTATATTTAAGGTTAAATATTGACAATATGCGGTGATTGTGTTATTATTTAAGTGAACGATGGATGGCGTTCGGGTACAATACTGTGTTTTCAGTAAATAAAATTATTGGAGGGAATTGAGGAATTGAATTTTATGAGAAAAAACGTCAGAACTAAGAAAAAAGCAATGGCTGTATTTCTGAGTTCTGTACTTGCCTTGAACACAAGTGCAATGATCGGTATAAAGACTCACGGCTCTGTACCGAGCGATTCAAAGGCTGTACGAAATGACATCATTGAAAGTGCTGCTGCGTATCTGAGGTCGAGGGAGAATTCAGATAAGAGTTTTGGCAGTGCTCAGCTTATCAATGATACAACAGATGCTCTTATTGCTTTGAGGGTGGCAGGAGAGCAGGCAAATGAAAACAGCGTAAAATGGGCAGAGAGCAATAGCTCTTTGAAAAATGTGGATATGGTGTCCAGACTTGCATCAGCTTCGGGGAAAAGCGATTATCTTGGGAATCTGAAAGGTCTTCAGAATCAGGACGGCGGTTTCGGACTGTATCCTGATTATTCCAGCGATGTTCTGGATTCCGTACTTGTACTTGAAGCCATAAATGAAACCGGATATAACGGCTCTGACATTTCCGGAGCAAAGATATGCTCATATCTTATAAGTACTGTAAAAGAGGACGGCGGTTATTCTTATACAGAAGCAAGCGACAGTAATGAAGTGCTTACATCAATGGTCGTATATAATGTGGGACGCTTCCTGAGTACTAACAATTATAATATGACTCCGCTTGAAAAGTCGGTAAGCTACATTGAAGAAAATATTACAGACAGCTACTCTGACAGTGATATTGAAAAGACTGTTTACAAGTACCTTGCTTTGCAGGCAGTCGGTTCAGATTTTGATACATTTAAAGTAGTAAATGACCTCGACAAGGCAGAGAAGAAAAACGGAAGCTTTGCCGAGAGCGTCCATGTGACTTCGCTCGTTATAAGACTTCTTGATAAGCTTGACCTTGAAAATAAAATAAGCATCACAGCTTTTGACACTGAACTCAGCGATAATGAGGCAAGTGCTGAGAAGTCGGGAACTATAACAGCTTCAACTTCTATAGGTTACGTAAGCAACTATGACGCTGAGCTCGACCTTAAATTTACAGTTTTTAACGGAGAAAATTCAGTATACGAGAATACCTGCAAGGTGAACTGTCCGGAGAGTGAAAAGACCGCAGAAGTTCAGTCCGCAGACTTCAAGCTTTCCGAGCCGAGCGACGAGGAAATTTACGTACTTGTTGAGCTTTATAACGGCAATAACCTTATAAAAACTCAGAGGATAAACATATCTCTGCCGGAGGGCAAGGACGAGTATTCTACTGAGATAACCGATCTTTCGGTAGACCTTGATACTCATGCGGCTGTAAAGTCTGATAAGACAGATGTATCAGTCTCATATGCACTTCTCTATGCTACCAACATTGAACGAAAAGTTAAGATGCAGACTGTAGTATCAAAGGGTGGAAAGACTGTAAAAACTGCTGTAGAAGATGCAGTACTTGTTCCTGAGAAGAACACGATAACAGGTCAGCCTCTTAGCTTTACTCCGGATACTTCAACTGCCGGAACATATGATGTAACGGTCATATGTTTATACGAGGGAGAAGAAGTTTGCCGCAGATCAGCAAGATTTGACGTTATCGACCCGCCTGCGATCGACGAAAAACAGGATGAAAACGAGGAAACTCAGTTCGAGATAACATGGTTCGGACCAATACTCAGCGACTACTACCTCTATGCAGGAAATGAGACAGAAGTCTCCGCCGGTGCTGAGATAAACTATTTCTCAAACGGACCTGTTAACGGCAAGGTCGAAATGGCAGTATATAACGGCGAGGAGCTTATTGTTGAAAATACTTTTGATGTTGCTCTTGAAAAGGGAGTAGTTACCTACTTTGACGGAAAAGCAAATTATCCGGTTTACAAGAGTGAATCACAGCTTACATTCAATGTAAAGAATGTTGGTGAATACGATGTCTATGCGAAGCTTTACGATCAGAACGGCGAGCTTCTCAAAGAGGGCAAGCGTACATTAAAGGTGGTGGATAAGCCTGTACAGGACCTTATCTTGAACAGCTCTGTGAACGATGAAAAGGATGATATGATCGACCTTTCGTGGAACGACATAAGCAACGACGCTGAGAGCTACAGCTATCAGCTTTACAGAAAGACTAACCACGAAAGCTGGGAGCCACGTTCGATCTGGAATGAGGAAGAGCATATCAACGTGCTCAATGTATATCCTGCCGGAGCTTATCTTGCGGAGTGGATGAACAATACTATAAGCGATACCGAAACTCCTGCCGGCAAGGGAATATTTGATATTGACTCGGTTCATTTTTCGCAATTTAATGCCGACCCATACGGTTATTTGCAAAATGAGGACGGCAGCTGGAAGTATGATGTAATATTCTTTGGTGCTGCTGATAGCAATAACGGATGTGATTTAAATAATGAAGCAACTGAAGCAACTCAGAAATTCCTTGACAGTGGCAGAGGAGCTCTCTTTGGTCATGATACTATTGCAGGCTCATCCGGATTGATCTATCATAATTTCAGTAAATTTGCTGAACAGGCTGGATTAACTGTAAGAGTCCCTTCTCCGGAGGTATGGTACAGATCAACTTCGGTTTCGGTTGTAAAGATAGGTACTCTCACAAATTATCCTTGGGTAATAAGAGGTGACCTTACTGTTCCTAATACTCACTCTACCGGACAGTTCCTGAATGGAGCTACAGAATGGATAACACTTAATGCAACAAAACGTTCTGATCCAGATACTGGAGGACTTGATAATTTCTACCTTTGTACAAATAACAACCTCGGTATGATACAGACCGGAGACAGTACAGGTCAGGCTTCTGACGATGAGAGAAAAATACTTGCAAATACCCTTTTCTATCTCTATCAGATCTCACAGCAGACCACTGCTAAGGACGCTTCATTCTATGATATAGATGCTCCTGACACACCTGAGCTCATATCTTCATCAAATAAGGACGGCAAGCTTGAACTCAGCGTAAGCTCGGTTGACAATGCTACAGAATATGAGTACTACATAAGTGCAAATCCGTCTGACAGCAAGTCAGACAGCGTACTTTCAAATGTAAGAAAGCACACTGCTTTAAGCGGACTTGCAGGTTTCGTGGTAAAGGTAAACGGAAGTGACGAACCAAGTCCTGAGCTTATCGAATATGATGAGACCCGTGAATTCATACTTGACGTTGTTCCGGCAGGTGCTGACGGTAAAGCTGTATTATCAGCAGAGCCGGAAGACCTCACTCAGCCGCAGTATGTCCACATTTTCGCAGTTGACAAGGCTAATAATGTAAGCGAGGAGTACATAGTGCCTTTTGCTGATACACAGCTTATCACAAATATCGATACCGACAAGAAGCTGTATTCTTACGGCGATTCCGTTGAGATCGATACAGACACACTTTCAGCTCCTTTCGGCAGAACAGCAGATATGACAATCGACATCTACGATGAATTTGATAACAAGACAGCTGAGATCGCTTCTTCTCCTGAGCAGGTACTTGCAGCAGATACAAAGTTCCTCAGTTCAGCAGAGTGGCAGGTGCCGCAGGATACTGTCGGACGCTATAAGGCAGTCATCAGCTGGCAGAAGGATGACAAGGTAATAGCTTCTGCTGAGACAGGATTCAAGATAGCAAATGAGAAGAGTATTTCAAATGTCATAAACAGTGACAAGAGAAGCTATTCACTCACTGAGCCTATAAATCTTGCAAGCATTGTTTATAATAACAGTGCAGCAATGACCGAAAATGACCTTATACTCAACGTTAAGGTATTTGACTCAAACGGCAGGGAAAAGGCATCATTCGAGCACAATGTGGGTTCAGTAAATCCAGACGGCTCAATGGACTATTCCGATGCTCTATCTTCCGGTACACTTAAAGACGGTGACTACAAAGTAACAGCTGCCGTAGTTCAGGACGGTATGGAGCTCTCAACTGATACAGCAGAATTTACTGTTGAGGGAGATGTCACATCGTTCAGCGGAAAGCTTGACCTCACACCCGAAAAAGATAAGTCTAAGGTAGAATTTTCTGTTACAAATTCAGGTTCAGCTGATGCGGACGAAGTTCTTGTAAAAGTTGATGTCTACAAGGATGGCACAACAGAACTCGTTTACACTTACAGCAAGACTGTTCCTATCAAAGCAGGTGACACATTCACTGATTCAGCTTCATTTGACATTCCTGCTGAATACAGCGGAACATTCTCCGGAGTGCTCAGTGCTGAATATAAGAACACACCGGCTGACCTCGACTATGACGGCTTTGATGTAGCTGCTGAGCCAACAACAGGACCGGCTGCGGAAGAACCAGCTTCTGAAACTACAGCTGCAGCTACAACTGCTGTTAAGACAACAGTAGAGAACACGGATTCACCAAAGACAGGTGATAATGAGATACCGGCTTATATGTGGGCAATAAGCATACTCAGCATAGCAGGATTGATACTGCTGAAGAGAACAGGAGGCGGCGAGAATGAAAATGAATAAGAAATATAAAATAGCAGCTTTTGTAACTGCGGCAGCCTTTTTCTGTTCATCTACAGGCTATTATGCGTATACAGTGTTTGAAAAAAGACATGATAAATCAGCCGCAAAGACCGATATTGTCAGAGAAATATCCGCAGATGTAGTTCCGGCAGATCAGAGCGAGCCCGTTGTTGAGCAGCTTGTATACGCTTGTGAACAGAATAAAAAGGACGAGATACCTCTGCTCTGTGACACTCTCCGCAGCGAAATGGACGAAGCAAGAGATGAGATCATCGCTAATTCCGCTGATATAAACGAGTGGGGCAGCGACGAGATAAAAGCACGTCAGAAGAGATACGAAAACGAGATGAACGTCAAGTACTCTCAGACTGCCGAGGCTCTTGAAGAGATCAAAAAAGGCATCGACACTGAAAAGAATCTCGAAATAGTGCACAGCAACCTGTCTGAGCCGGAGGAATATCACCGCTCAGATGCAACTCCGAATATGGAGACTGCTGCTGAAAATGTAGAGCTTGTTGAGGACGAAAAGGTTATTGCGAACTTTAAGTTCACTTCACCTGCTCCTGTTTCAGATGACCTTAAATATGATGCGAATACAGCTGAGATACCACAGGCACTGGAATTGCTCGCAAATGCCTATCCTGACGTGAACAGCCTTTATCAGTTCGTAAGAAATACAGTAAAGAATGAAGTATACTGCGGTTCAAAGAAGGGAGCGGCTATAACACTTTCACAGCTCGGCGGAAATGACGTAGATCAGGCTGCACTCCTTATCGCACTCCTCAGAGCAAAAAAGATACCTGCAAGATTTGTTGGCGGCAATATCCGCATAACAGCAGATCAGGCACTTGCACTTACCGGAGCAGCTGATGTTTCCACTGCCGGACGCTTCCTCGCAACTGCTTACAAGAACGTAAGAGGTATAACCAGCAACGGAAAGATAATCGGATATAAGATGTACCATACATGGGTAGAAGCCTATGTTCCGTATACAGATTACCGTGGAGCAGGCAGCAAAGCCGGTGAGAGCGTATGGGTACAGCTTGACCCAAGCTTCAAGAAGCTTGAAAACAAGTATGAAACTGTTGAACCAGAGTACGATGAAGCGTCTTTATCACTCATTGATATGGTGAACGAGAGCAACGAAAAATCCGAAAATCCAGCTCTTGAAAAAGTTGAAAAGCCTGATAAGATGAATTATTATTATCAGGAGATAGTCCAGACCAATGATGAGTATATCCCTGCTTCACTTCCTTACAATGTACTCAGCGTTGACGAAAGATACTCATTTATAAAAGACAGCGACAAGGACAGAATATCTATCACTATCAATGACGAAACACTGCTCAGTGCACCTGTAGCCGAGCTTTACGGAAAGTCTGTTATCGTTTCATTTGAACCGGCTTCAAGCTATGATAAGGAAGTCATGGACAGATATGAAAAACTTGTAGATGTTCCGGCTTACATAGTGAATGTTGTACCTGTAGTTACTGTCGGCAGCAAAAAGTACAGAGGAAGCTGGGAGTGTTCGCTCGGTTCAGTTCAGCAGATGATAACTTCTGTAACAAACAGCAGCGGCACAACTATGCTGAATGACAGCGTTTCGTGCGGCTCGATGTATGCAGTAAATCTTGATTTGCAGAGCATTGCACCTGACGAGGCTAAAGCTTCAAAGCTCAGAATGAATGCTGCAAACGAAAACTATAACGTAAAGAATATGTGTACTCCTGAGGAGCTTGGAGCATTCCTCGACTATGCAGGAAAGTATTATTTCTGCCTTTGCGACCGTCAGGCTGATCTTTATTCAGCTACAATGAACGTGTCCCATAACAAACGGCTTGCTCTTGCTTTTACAGGCTATCAGTTCAACAAGACAACAATGTTCGGCATGACAAGATCGCTCGATTACGGTTCATTCTATATCGATGTTGCTTATAACAGCTCGGCTGATATTAGCTATGACGGCAACAGAGATTCTGAGAAGAATTATGTGTATACCGTTGGTACTGTTGAATCTTACTACGAGGGCTATATATGGGAAAAGACCATTGACAGCGAAAAGACTTGTATATCTACTATAAGCGTCATGAACGCTGCTGCAAAGCAAGGTATAGATTTCAGATACCTCACTAAAACTAATGCTGAGGAACAGCTCAGTAAGTGCAATATAACAGAATCTGTTAAGAATGAAATAAGAAACTTCGTAAACAGAGGAATGCTTGTAGAGCTTGTTCCGGAAACACTTGTTATAGGTGACTGGAAAGGTACTGCATATATCGCTATAGACCTTAACAGCGGTTCTGCTTCCTATATGATCTCAGGCGGCACTGCCGGCGGTTCGTCAATGGAGTTTGAAGACCTGTTTGTGCTGAATAACAGCCTTTTCCTCTTTAATTTTGAACTTGCTGATATGAGTTTGATGACAGGATATGTAACTTTCCTTAGAGGAAGAATATCTATGGATGGTCACGAAATGGCAAGCGGAGTTCAGGGAATGATCGGAGCAGCTTTCTCGATGGGTTCAGCATTGAATATGAGATATGCAAACTACGATTATATTTTTGAATATGCCGAAAGAGGAGAAGAGTGTATGTTGGAATATGCACTTTTCACAATGAGGAATATGCTTGACACTGTCATTAATATTATGACATTTGTTATGCAGCTTTGTGGAGATCAGGCAAGCCAACTCGCATCTTCGATCTATGCTACTTATTATGCAGAGTGGTTAGGTGCTGATATAGGTACGGCTATTGCAAACGGAGACCCTGTATTCACTAAAGATAATATCTTTAATGGTATGTCTACGATTTGGAATCTTCTTGGCGTTTGGCTGACACATATGTAATGATAATACTCCGGAACTCGAAAGGGTTCCGGAGTTGATTTTTGAGCGAAATGAAGGTGTGTAAAAAAGCATCTCCGGACGCTCTTTTTTTATACATCAAGTTATACAACGAGCAGTCTATACACCTGTTAAATATTTACGAAAATAAATTAATATTCATAAAAAGCATTTACTTCTTATGCGTACAATGCTATAATTAAACTGTATAAATATGCCGGAGAGACATTTTAGGCAGTATCGTCTTAACGGCAAATATATTAACAAAGGAGTTTTGTTATGGCAAGTAAAACATTGCCCAGAAGGGCAGCAGCGTTCATTGCTGCCGTATTCGTACTTCTCACGCTGGCACTGGTATATCCTCCGGCTGAAAAGGCTTATGCGGCTGGGACCGACCTCTATGTAGGCTACTCAGGAAAAAGCAACAACTTTTCCACGGTTCAGGCAGCGGTCAACAAGGCAGCAAGCATCAATCCCTCTAATGAAGACAGCCGTGTAACAATCCACATCGCTCCGGGCACATACCGTGAGCAGGTACTCATCAACACCCCTTACATCACTTTTGTGAATGACGAACCCTCAAAAGGAAATGTAACTATCACATTTTACTATGGTATCGGTTATAAATACTATAGTGTAAATCCGAACAAGAATAACGGTACTTACGATTCTTCTTACGCATCCTCTAAGTCACAGAAGAACACTCCGTACCGCTGGGGAGCAACAGTATGGCTCCAGAGCAAGGCTCAGTATTTCAAGGCAAAGAACATTGTCTTTGAGAACTCATTCAACCGCTACATAACACAGGAAGAGCTGAATGACGGTGTGCAGCTTGTGGGAGATACATCAGTATCGAGCATATCACAGGTAAGAACATCATCAACTGACGTTAAGTCAAAGGCTGCTACAGAAAGAGCTGCTGCATTTGCAGCTGACGCAGGCTACTGCGAGTTCCTCGGATGCACATTCCTCAGCAGCCAGGACACACTGTATACAGGTGCTTCACCTCAGTATTATAAAAACTGTCATATTGAGGGTCAGACCGACTACATCTTTGGCGACAGCTCGGCAGTATTCGATGCCTGCGACCTCTGCTGGAAGGGCTATAGCTCAAATGCAGCAGGCGGCTACATCACAGCTGCAAGAGACGACGGAAATGACGATACAGGCTATCTGTTCAGCAACTGTAAAGTTACAAAGAATCCTGACCTCACAGTAAAGACAGGATACCTCGGCAGACCTTGGAGAGATACTGCAAAGGTAATGTTTGTAAATACAACTCTCCAGAGCTCTGATTGTATCGATGCTACAGGCTGGTACTCAATGAGCGGTGTTCAGCCGGAAAATGTTGCCGGATTCAAGGAGTACGGCACAAAGCTCACAAACGGTACAGCAGTTGACCTTTCAAAGAGAAAGGGACACACTCTCTCAGCATCAGATGCAAACGGAATAAAGCTCACAAACTACCTCAAGAACTGGACTCCGACATTCCTCAATGCGTCAAGTTCATCCGGTGAGAGCGGAACAACAGTTACCGGAGCTATCACATTGTGCGGCGGCTGGTACGAAGAAGCTTTTGCTGAGTGGGATGCTTCCAAGATAGGCTCAAATGTAAAGGTAAGCTACGCTCAGGCAGGTTCATCAAGCTATACACAGGTGGATTCTCAGCTCATAAGAAGCAACCGTGTTGATATTCCGGGACTTAAAGGCAATACAAGCTATACTCTTAAAATAGAGGGTTCATCCGGTACAGCTTCATGCACAGTAAAGACTATGGCTTTCGACCGTTCCGGTTATGCTCACTGGAATTATAATTCCGGTGTCGGAGCTTACAATAACGACGGTACATTAAAGTCCGGAGTTACAGTTATCTACGTTACAAACTCAAATAAGGACACTATTTCCTATGGCGGAAAGACAGGTCTTTATAACATCTTCTACAGTGCTAAACCAAGCAATGTAGTATTCCGATTCATCGGCACTATCGATGTTCCTTCCGGAGCTAAAGCTAATGACGGCAAGCAGAACGACGGTTCAAGTATGCTCTATCTCCAGTACGGTGAAAACGTAACTATCGAGGGTATCGGCTATGATGCAAACCTCAACAAATGGGGATTTGAGATGAAACGCTGCACAAGCTGTGAAGTGCGTAACCTCTGGCTTGGAAAGTACCCTGATGACGGTATCTCAATGACTGGTGACAGCTCAAACAAGTCCACACATATGTGGGTGCACAATAACACTATCGAAAGCGGTTATAACGCTTATGCCGGAAATGGCACAGTAGATGCAGATAAGGCTGACGGCGACGGTTCAACAGATATTAAGTGGTCAGAGTACATTACTGTATCTTACAACTATTATATCAACTGCCATAAGACCTCTCTTGTAGGCGGCGGTCCTACACAGTTCCAGGACTGGATAACTTACCACCACAACTGGTTCAGCAATACTGAATCAAGAAACCCTCGTGCAAGAAATGCACACATCCACAGCTATAACAACTATTTCACAAACAATAAGCAGTACGGTCTCGGAGCATCTTATAACTCCAAGATATTCTCAGAGGCTAACTACTTCGAGGGCACTTACAAGCCTCTCGCAGCGGAAGCTATGGGAAGCGATGCTTATTCAGGTACTATCAAGTCATACAATGACAAGTTCGACGGATGCACAATGGGCAGCGGTCTTGCTTACTCAATAGTTTCAAGCAGAACAGCTAATGCTACAATAGCAAACCAGAAGTCCGGCGGAGATGCTTACGATAACTTTGATACAAACTCATCAAAGATATACAGCTCATACACAGTCCAGAGTGCTGATGCTGCAAAGGCAGAGGTAAAAGAGTACTCAGGACGTATGCGTCAGGGCAAGGCTTATAACAGCGGTTCAGAGTCCGGACAGACAGATCCTTCCGGTGAAGCTTTCGCAGACGGTGCAATGGTGATGTTCAGAAACGTTAACAGTCAGCTTTATCTTGAAGTTGCTAACGGTGCAGCTGAAAACAGTGCAAACGTACAGCAGTGGGGAGCAAACGGCGACGGCACAAATAGTGCAGGCGAGTGGAACACATGGATACTCCGCAGTGCAGGCAATGGCTATTACTACATCTATTCTGCACTCGGCGACAGAAATACCTTCGTACTCGATGTTGCAGGCAGAAAGGCTGATAACGGAGCAAATATAGCTATCTATCAGTCTAACGGCGGAGACAATCAGCAGTATAAGTTCGTAAAGAACAGTGACGGTTCATATAAGATACTCACAAAAATAAGCTCTGATAAGTCGGCAGTTGAGATAGCAGCCGGCAGCACAGAACACGGTGCAAACGTACAGCAGTGGGAGGTAAACGGATACAACTGTCAGGACTGGCAGGTAATACCGGTCACACTTCCGGTAAGCGGTAAGCTTATCAAGAACCTCGTAGTTGAGGATTCTGAACACGCTTCTGCATGGTCTGTCGGAGAAGGCACAAAGGCTTTCGGTGACAGAGATTTCTCAATAACTTCACTCCCGAACGCACTTTCAGGTGCAGAGAGAGTTATCACAGCTTGTGATTCAAAGAACACAGATGCAGAGCTTGCTTACTTCACAGCAGGCGAGAACGAGGTAGTATATATCGCTCTTGACCAGCGAGTGGCTTCTGTTCCTTCATGGATGAACGGCTATACTAAGGAGAATTTCACAGTTGGCATAACAGATGCTACAGATGAGAAGCAGTTCGATGTTTACTCAAGAAAGTTCAGTGCAGGGGAGAAGGTAGTTCTCGGCACAAACGGTCAGAACGGCGGAGTTATGCAGTACACAGTCTTTGTTGTAAAGCAGGACGAGCCTGTTACAACTCCGACAACTCTTCCGGAGGAAATAGTATGGGGTGATGCTAATTGCAGCGGAGAGGTCAAGATGAATGACGCTGTACTTATCATGCAGGTCATTTCAAATGCTGATTTCTATGACGTTGACGGTACTGACGAGAATCACATCACTGAAAAAGGCGTTCGCAACGCTGATGTATATCAAAACGGAACAAGCGGACTTACAAATATGGATGCAGTTATGATACAGAAGTATCTTATAAAGAGCATACCATCTCTTGATCCTAAGGATAATTAAATCAATAAAAAGCCAAGGGGCTGCCGGAGTGATCTGGCAGCCCTTTTGTTATAAACGCAAAAAGAAAACTTCTCCAAGAGAGGGGTGGAGAAGTTTTCTTATAGATAATAATTGTATAGAGGTAAAGAAATTTTGTGATCTCTATGGATAGTCTATACACTATCGACGAGATATGAGGGTAAACGTGTCCAAAAAAGTTTGCATTACCGAAGCAGTGCTCGCTTACGGGTCAAAGCGGAGTAAAATTGATATGATATGGAGCAGCCGGTTACGATACTCAGTGCTTTTTACATCTTCTTTTCCGTTTAAGATACCTACAGCATCAGGCTTTATTGTAATTACTAAGGCATCCAGTGCCTAATTGGATGACCTTTTCCAGTAAAGCCAAACTCGAACTGCCGTAAGATGCTCCATGACCATGTGCCTAATATGGTCATTTCCGGAATGAAGTTTGTGTTCCATATCAAAAGAAAATAGGTGGATCGGATAAGAACGGAGAGTAATTTTTGCCCTTTACCGATCCTTGAAAGGTTGATCGTTCTTCCGAAAATGCTGCTGTTTTATGTCTGATATGCAGCCGAAAGATAAGCGGGTCATATACCATTTAGCCGAGCATGATCCTGTTTTGCGAAAACAGCTCCGCTTACTATGCTGACTTTTATATGGTACAGACTTTTTCAGCAGGAATAACTCCTGTACTGATAAGAGAGATCATAGAACCGAAAAGTTCAACCCTATGTAGTATGCCCACGAATGATGAAATAAATTGTAATAAGCTGTACGATACAGCTCCCCTGAAGAGTGGTCGGCATAACGTCTGAACCGGACTTGACTTTTATATGATCAATCTACATTTATATTATACACTAAAATGCTGATAATACAATCAATAATACTATCATGTTAAGAAGATTTTTTTTAATCATGCAAAAAAATATGAAGAATCATCTTGCATTTGTGCATTATATATGATAGAATATTACATATAAACAAAAATCGCTTATTGAATATAGTGTGAAAGGAGATGAAGGAGCTTGAAAAAAAGAATACTTATAGGCGTTATTATTACAGATTGTTTCATAGATTTTCAGGAAGAGATACTGAGAGGAATAATTTCTCAGTCTTTCCGCAGTGAATGTGATGTTGCTGTCATAGCTCCGCTCCATAATTTTTTTAATGGTTCAGTACATAAAGATACCGAAAAATACATCTTTGACCTTATTTTGTCTGATAAATTTGACGGATTTCTTTACGACAGGAACACTTTTTACGGTGAAGAGATACGTTCACATATAGATGACCTGCTGATGCTGTCCGGTAAGCCGGTAATGCTCATGGATTCAAGAGAGCATAAGAGCTTCGAGACTACTTCTGTTGACGACTGCGAAGCTTTTGAGGTCATAACAGATCATCTTATAGATGTTCATGGATACAAAAATATATACTGCCTTACAGGACCTAAAAAGGTATATATATCCGAGGAACGTTTGAAGGGATATGTCAATTCCATGAAAAAACATGGGCTGACTATCGATAAATACAGCTGTCATTACGGCGATTTCTGGATAGATGCCGCAAAGGAAATGGCTGCGAAAATAATCGACGGCAGACTTCCAAGACCGGAAGCTGTTGTCTGCGGAAATGACATAACCGCTATAACACTTTGCCATGCTCTTATAGCCGGAGGTATCAGAGTTCCGGAGGATATTGCTGTTACCGGCTATGACGCTTCGGCAGAGGCTGAAAATGCCGAACCTTCGATAACTACCTACAGCCGTCCTAATTTTCAGCTCGGTGCGGAAGCTTTCAGGAGACTTTATCGTATAATAACAGGCAGGATATGTCCGAAAGTCCCTAATGAAAACGGTACTCTGCGTCTGGGAAGAAGCTGTGGATGTGAGGCGAAGCCGGTCGTCCATAGAGAGATGAAAAGGCAGAAACAGGTCAACAGCGAATTCGAGTCCCAGCTGCTTTACGGCGATATGCTCTTTGATATAACCAATACCGATAATGTTCCGGTATTTTCTGACAGGCTCGATAACTATACCTATATGCTGTACAAAATGTCTCACCTCAGGATATGCCTTACGGAAAAGTATATCGGAGCAACAAAGGGTTCGTACCACGATAAGCTGACTTTCCATTGCGGTGATGATGTAAGAGTTGTGTTAGCAAAGTCCACTGCTCACAGAGAGTATCACATGGCAGATACCTATAGTTCGTCAGAGATAATCCCTGACCTTTGCGGTGATAAGCCTTATCCGTCAGCGTACTATGTTTCACCGCTTCATTATAATGATAATTTCTTTGGGTACAGTGCTATTTCTTTCGGAAAAGAGCCTATATCTTTCAGCTCACTTTATCTTAAATGGATAAACTACGTTAACGTAGCTCTGGAGCTTGTGCGTACAAAGGCAATAATGTCCCATACTATACTTAAAACTAACAGGGCACTTCACTATGATAAGGTGACAGGTATGCTCAATAGAAATGGTGTGGAGCAGGAATTTGCGAAACGTGCGGCAGTAGGCTTCAATATGGATTCTGTAGACTTCATAACCGTTGAACTTACAGGTATAAAAAACACTTACTACCGCAGCGGTGAGGAAAAATGCAATCAAATATCCTCGGCTTTTGCAGGTATACTAAAGACCTGCATTGCCGATAAAGAGATATGTGGAATGTGGAATAATCAGACCATGTGCGTTATCACTTTCAGAGAAAACAGAGCTCAGGAGATCTATGAGAGCCTTTGTCAGAAGATAAAAGAAAGCAGCTTCAACTCCGAAAACAGCTGCAATGTGGACTTTTCTGTCGGAACATTCACACAGCCTGTAGGAGACAAGATCGATATTAGTGAAGCAATGTATAAGTCCACTGTGAATAAGGTGTATACATATAATACCTCCGAGCTTATCGAAAATCCTCAGTTTGAGAAGCTTTGTGCTCTCAGGAACAAGATAATGAAAAATCCCGAGAAGCCGTGGAAGATAAGCGAGATAGCTGATAGTCTGTATCTCAGCAAGAGCTATCTGCAAAAGATATATAAGACCTTCTTCAACAAGAGTATCATCGAGGAAATGATAGAGTTCCGCATAAATAACGCTAAAGAACTTCTTATAAATACTGAAATGACCGTGACCGATATTTCCAGAAAGTGCGGATATTCTTCGTATAACTATTTCGTAAGACAGTTCCGCAGTATCGAAGGTGCTTCTCCCTCTGAGTACAGGGAGAATTATCGACTTGAAAGCTTATCGGAAGAATAAAAAATACTGAAAGTCCTTGAAAATGGTTTCGGGGCAGACCTTTCCTCAGAAAGGTTTGCCCCGATAGATAATGCAACGAGTTCCAAATTCACATTATTCTCCACGCTTCTGGAATTCTTCAAATACCTCGTTGAGGAGTTCTTCGTCATCGACTGTTATAAAGTCGTCATATTCCGGAGACTCGCCCGGAATAACTTCGAGTATAACGACCTCATCGTCCTCATCCTCAAATGGGAGAAGAACGGCAAAAAGTCGTTCTTTGTACTCTATTGTGTCGAGCACCTCAAAGGATATATCGTTTCCGTCATCGTCAGTGAGTGTTATATAGTTCTCATTTTCCTCGCCGTCGAACTCTTCCGGCTCTTTATCAAAATCGCTCATAGTAAGCTCCTTTCTGGGTCTTGGTTTATGGTCATGATATATTTTAACATATTTTATAGACCATTGCAAGTGCTTATGCAGAATATTTCCTGTATTTGTGCAGATAATATCCATGAGGTGATATTATGAAACACAAGAAGAAAAAAATTCCTATTGGTGACCCGCAAAATAATACCATTGAGGATATATGTCCCTCTGCTTCATGGGGAGATATGACCGGTCTTATCCCGTCCGGAACAGATGAGGACTCCGATCTTGACTCCTACGAGGATGTTTATCCTTTTATGGGAGGCAAACAATAATATTTGACAATTCCCTCTTATCTATGTTATGATTATTTAAATAACACAATAAGGGGGACTTTTTTATGTCTGACAAAAGAGAATTTTATGTACGTTCAAAGTTCAAGTCTTATATTTTACCTTTCGCTATTATACTATGCCTTTTTCAAATTCCGACAGTAATATTTGTTCTGAGCGGTGCTCAGGTGACTATAAATATAGTCCTTTATTTAGTATTTTTCATGTTTTTGAGTATGCTTACCATAGTAGGCTACCTGCTGTTCCTTGGTCACATCTCAAAAAAACGCAAGCTTATAGAAGTCACTAACGGTTACGTGTTCTGCGGAGCAGATAAAGTCCATGTCAGCGAAATTCAAAGTGTAAATCTGCTTCCTGATTCAGGTATAGAGATCATAACCGGCAAACAGACGTTAGAATCGTTTCACATAGCCAACAATCATGAAATTATGGATGCTATTTTTGAACAAAAGAACCACTTTCCAAAAGAAGCATAATTGTGTAGAATTAACAAATCTCATTTTATTGAAAAATTCACCGCTGTAAACTATTGCAAAATCTTATGCACAGTGCTATAATTTATGGTGAACTGCGTAAGCAGAATTTTGTAAAGGAGGTTTTTTAACAATGGCGTTAAAAAATCAGTATCTTATCGATCTTTTAGAAACAGTTAAGAAGAGAAATCCAGGTGAGCCTGAGTTCATCCAGGCTGTTACAGAAGTTTTAGAAACACTTCAGCCAGTTGCTGAAAAGAGACAGGACCTCATCGATGCAGGCGTTTTCGAGCGTATCGTTGAGCCAGAGAGACAGCTCATGTTCCGTGTACCTTGGGTTGACGACAACGGCAAGGTTCAGGTTAACAGAGGTTTCAGAGTTCAGTTCAACTCAGCAATCGGACCATATAAGGGCGGTATCCGTCTCCACCCATCAGTATACCTCGGTATCATCAAATTCCTCGGTCTCGAGCAGGTATTCAAGAACAGCCTTACAACACTCCCTATGGGCGGCGGTAAGGGCGGTTCCGACTTCGACCCCAAGGGCAAGAGCGACGGAGAGATCATGCGTTTCTGCCAGTCGTTCATGACCGAACTCCAGAAGTACATCGGTCCGGATACCGACGTTCCTGCAGGCGATATCGGCGTCGGCGGACGCGAGATCGGCTTCATGTTCGGTCAGTACAAACGTCTGCGCGATGAGTTCTCCGGCGTTCTCACCGGCAAGGGAC
>JAFRXL010000057.1 GCA_017441505.1 Ruminococcus sp. | reverse complement strand
GTCGTTTTCATAGCATTCGTAGATAATCTCTTTGGTATAGGGATTACAAGTGATCCTCATCTTATATGCGTTTTCCATATTTACCCCCTGAACACATAAGTTTAGTAGCGCAATTCATAATCTGCAAGTGTAACAAATTACAATTATTCATAATATATTATACCACAAATTTAGTAAAAAAGCAATACATCCACCCATAATTCTACAATATAAAAATGGATTCCAAAGTTCGATTATCAACTTTGAGTACCGGAATCAAAGTTGGCAGTCAGCCAGATTTCTGACTTGTTTTCCTTGCTTTATAGCATACTGCACAGTTTTATACGCACCACCACTGTTGTGCTGAATACAGCACACGACCAGGTCTGAACGGTCAACCATGCACCAGTTACGGACTTGTATCGCAGACTTATAGTGTGCATTAGATGATTCCGAGCATATCTCCACCTCATCATAGTAACTGAGATAGCTCTGCTCGTTGTCACGGTACTCGGCTTTCATATATGGCAGCACAAGGATCAGTGATGTATTGCCGCAGCCGTATTGCTTGACAGCTCGTCTGATTGACGATGCTGCCAACAGGTCGAATTCTCCGTCCCGTCCTATAAGAAACTCGACATACTCCTTTTGTGTTATGAGATCATGCAAGAGTATTTCAAGCCTGACTTCTATCTCCGATGCTCTCTCCACTAAACGATGCCCAAAGAAACTAACAGTGTATATCTCCATAGCTATCACCTGAAAATGTCATTGCTCATCTTTCTAATGATACTTCTATGCTTACTATCTAATATATCTTGATTATAACATATCTCAGAAGATTATTCAAGAGTAAACAACATATTTCCTTTGAGTATAGCTGATTTCTTTTGCTGTATTATAGTAGTAAGAGGTGATTTAGCTATGACAGACGATTTTGTAAGAAACAGGATAACTCAGCTACGGCTTCAAAAGGGTGTATCGGAGTACCAAATGAGCTATGATCTCGGTCATAGCCGTGGATATATCTACAACATTTCATCGGGCAAGTCCCTTCCGCCACTCTCGGAGCTGTTTGCGATATGCGACTACTTCGGCATCACACCTGCGGAGTTCTTCGACGACAGCATTTCAAATCCTGAGCTAATACGAAAAGCGGTTGAGGGTATGAAGCAGCTCGACGATGGGGATCAGTTGATGATATTGAATCATATCAATAGGCTTTTGAAAAAATAAGTCAGGAGGATACTCAAATGAATGGTTATAAAGCTGATACTGAACGTGACGATAATTATCAAAAGGCTCTTAAAGACTTCATTCAAGCCAATAACTCTTTTCAAAGGCTTACGGCTCAGCAAAAAGAGCAATTGGTTAAAGATTTGCTTGGCTATGAAGGCTTTGTAAAGTTTTGTATGCTTATAAATAGAGGTCGTTAATATGAGAAAACCGCTAAACATTACATTCGATACCAATATTTTTGATGAGAATAATTTCGATTTAAGCGATAATTCAACATTATCTCAACTAACAAAATATGTTAACCAAGGTGATGTAACTGTGTTTCTCAGTAATATTGTTATTGGAGAAATGAAACAACATTGCCAAGAATACGCAGGATTGATTTCCTCAAAAATTAGGAGAAATCGAAGCGAGATACAACAGGGCATATTAAGCAATGATAAAACAAAAGAGTATCATAGAGTATCGGATAGCTTTGTTGAAGCAATTGGATATTCCTACATTCTTAAAATACCTGATAAGGATAAAGCCGCTGAATTGGCGCTCAACTACCTTGATAAATTCCTTAACTCACTCGAAATTTCTATTTTAGATTCAGCGTCAGTTAGTGTTGATGATATTTTTGAGGATTATTTTTATAAAAAACCGCCTTTTGAAGAATCAGAAAAGAAAAAGAACGAGTTCCCCGATGCTGTAATTGCTACACAAATAAAAAATAATTTTAGTACGGATAATCCTATATTTGTAATTACAAAAGATGCTGGATTAAAAAAAGCATTAGAAGATGCAGTCTATTGTTCTATCTTTTCGTCTTTAAAAGAATTGTATGATTATATATCAAAACTAAAAGAAGAATATTCTAATATCGTTGGAATTATTAACCAATTGTTGCCTGAAGTAACACAAAAAATTCAATGTAGGCTAGAAGACGAACCAGATAATTATATAACATTGAATGGATTGGACTATGATAGAAAAGGAATAATTGGCGGATTTGATTATGATGATATTTCATATTCAAATATCAATTTGAACGATGTTTCAATTTTCTCGCTTGATTATTATGATCAAGAAAAAATATCTACAACGCTTAGATGTTGTGTTACAGTGAATGCAATATGCAATTATGATGATTATGATCATGCTATTTGGGATTCAGAAGAAAAAGATTACTTTTTCTTAGATAACATAACGAATTATGAATATCACAAAGCCCATTTTGCGTGTAGTGTTGAATTCAATCGTAACACTGAAGAAATCTCATCGCTTAAATTTCACATTTATTTAGGCGGTGACAGTAGAATTAGTCGGTATAAAGAATCTGATTTTTCCCAGCCATATGCAATTTGTCCTGACTGTGGAAAAGAAATATCACACTTAAATGATGGTGGAAATGGTTTTTGTATTGATTGTGCTCCTGAACACTGATGACAAGGATACGTGAGAAAATATAATAGTCGGTACTTAAGTAAGCACCGACTATTTTGCCCTATTCAGTTTGATTCGTCTTTACTACGATAAGAGTATGCTACACCCCTTTCCAAAGACTTTCAGACTGATTTTTCCCCAGATATAGTGCTCCAGTAGTAAATTAACTACTGGTTTTTTGTTTTCAGGAGCACTATATCTGGGGAAAAATGAAGCCGAAAGTTTTAGGAAGGGAGTTTGAGGGAGAACCCTTTTTCAAAAGGGTTTCCCTCAATAAGACGTACAAATTACTGCATAAGTCCCAAAAACGCAAGGGAGCATTTTGCTATATGAAGTTACTTCACGCCGTCGAACATATAGATGAATTTAACATTGCCGTCCATATCGGAAGAGATACCGGAGTAGCTGTTATACTCATCGGCAGCTTCTTTTGCGGCTTTGAAATTATTGATCATACCGGGGAGCTTATCGTTTACAGCACCTGCAATAGCGGTCACGCCCTCGTCATTGAACTTATTCATGCCGTCGTTGAGAGTTTTTGAGCCGCTTTCGAGCTTTTTAACGCCTGTAACAAGAGCACCTGTACCGGATCTGAGGGTATCGATACCGGTCCAGAGCTGGTCAGCACCGTCTGAAATGGACTTTGCACCGGTGCTGAGTTTAGTGAGTGACTGATATAATTTTACAGCACCGTCAGAGAGCTGCTTGCTGCCGGTATATAGCTTAGAAAGACCGCTGTCCAGAGCATAAGCACCTGTGCTGAGTTCATCGATGCCGCTGTCGAGAGCGGCTGTACCGTCAGACACCTGAAGCAGACCATTATTGAGGTCGACAGCACCGTTTGAGAGCTTGTTAAGACCTTTATTCAGCTCTGTTGTACCGCCGGAGAGCTTATCGAGACCGTCAATCAGTGAATCGAGACCGCTTGTAAGCTGGTCGCTGCCTTTGTCGAGGGCTTGAATTCCGGAATCGAGAGAAGAAGCTCCCTGAGCGACCTGAGAAGCTCCCTGTGAGAGCTGAGCTGTAGAATCCGAAAGCTTTTTTGCACCGCCTGCGAGCTGTGCAGAGCCGTTCTTTAATGAAGCTGCACCCTGAGCAAGTTTGCCGTTATCTTCCATAGAATCGGCTATTTTCTTCTGAGCGTCAATGGTGGTCTGGAGTGTTCCGATAGCAGCTGCAAGCTCGGAGGAAGGAGCTGCTGCGTAAGCTTTTTTAAGAGCTGCGAGAGCTTTTTCGTTTGCAGCTATGGTAGTGTTGAGCGAATCACCTGCGGAAGCAATGCCATCAGATAGTGCATCTGCACCGGCTGAGAGCTTTTCTGCGGAGTCGCTGAGTGTTGCTGCACCGCTGTTTACAGCCTTTGCACCGCCTGCAACCTGAGCGGAGCCGCTTTTTAGTGTAGCTGAACCGTCAGCAAGAGCATCTGTGCCTGATGCGAGTTTGTCAGCACCGGCTTTAAGAGTACTTGTGCCTTTGTTAACGTCTTTGAATCCGTTTACGAGAGCGTCAGAGCCGGTCTTAGCGTCAGCAAGACCGTTTTTCAGAGTACCTGAGCCCTCTGTAACCTTGTCTATGCCCGATACGAGAGCATCGGAGCCGGCATCGAGCTTATTAACGCCGTCAACAAGAGCAGCAGAGCCGTCCTTTGCTGATCTCAGTCCGGTATTTAAAGCTGCTGTTGAATCGGAGAGAGTTTTTGAACCGTCAGCCACAGCCTTTGCACCTGTATTTAGTTCGTCAGCACCCTTTTTCAATTTAAGTGAACCGTCAGCAAGCTTATCTATGCCTGCGGTGAGGTCGCCGGACTTGTCTGAGAGCTGCTTTATACCCTCGTAGAGCTGAGCAGTTCCGTCACAGAGCTTATCAGCACCGTCGCTGAGTTCTTTTATCTGAGCTTTAAGCTCGCCGAAGTCAGCCTTATTATCGAGGTCGAGAGTTGAGAACAGCTCATCTGAAACAGCAGTCATAACAGAGCCTATCTCAAAGTCCTTAACGTCTGCGGATATTTCAAACGACTCAGGCAGTTTCACATTAAGACCTTCAAGCTCATCAAGACCAAGAGTATCATTGATGCCGGGGAATGCAAGACCGATTATGATGAGTCTGTTTCCGTCGGAGATTATCTTACCGTTTGAAACTTCAACATTGACAAATTTCTCAGGGTCGAGGAAAGCAGCAGTAGCAGCCGTGAAAGGTACATATATGTCCTTATCCTTGCCATTTATATTCTTTGTGACTTTCTGTTTGTTCTTGTAGGTCCAGCGGATAGTAACGTGACCGCTTTTGCCGGCTATCTCATTGGCAGAGACCTCTTTGCCGTCGAGGAGATAGGTCATAGTAACGTCAACAGGGAGCTCCTTGTCGGACTTGCCTTTATAGTATATATCATTGCCGTCAGCCGACCATTCCAAGCCGTTTCCGTTGGTTTTGAATTCCTCATCGCCCTTGACGTTGACTATATCGGAAAGTTCGGATATATCGTCAAGAGAGCTTAATGCAGGAGCATTTTTCAGCCAGTCGCTGACTATGATGTCCTTTACGGAAGAATCGTTATTGCACAGTACATAGACTGTCTCATCTTTAAAAGCTTTATCGTCAGAGGAAGGTCTGCTGCTTTCGGAAGCCGCTTTGACCTCCTTTTCTTTTTCAGCTGAGCTGTTCTTATCCGTATTTTTTGCGTAAGCTATAGTTCCGGTAGCACCGGCAGAAATTGCGACTGCGAGAACACCGGCGATCATTTTATTATACTTTTTCATATCCATTACTCCTTTTCATTCAAGCTGTTCTTATTTCTGATTTATGTGAGCGTCCGGATTTTTTATCCGGAAGAAAACCTGCACTTGTTCTGCAAATGATCTTATCAAATATCATGAACATTGAAGGCAGTACCGTTATGACTGTTACCATTGAGATGATAGCACCTCTTGCAAGCAGCATACAGAGTGAGGAGATAAGTCCGATGTCGGAATAGAGAGCAACGCCGATAGTTGCAGCGAAGAATCCCATTGCCGATGTTACAACTGACTTTACTGAGGTACTCAGAGCTATGTGGATAGCCTCTTTTTTGTCCTTGCCGCTGTAACGCTCTGTTCTGTATCTTGTTGTCATGAGGATAGCGTAGTCAACAGTAGCACCGAGCTGTATAGTTCCGATAACGACGGAAGCTATGAACGGCAGCTCTGTTCCGGTATAGTAAGCTATACCGAGGTTTATCATGATAGCAAGTTCTATGACTGATACCAGTATTACCGGAAGTGTCACAGACTTGAATGTGAATGCGATTATAATGAATATCGCTGCGATAGAGAGGAAGCTTACAACTTTGAAGTCTTTATCGGTTATGTCGATAAGGTCTTTTGTAGCGGGAGCTTCACCTATCAGCATTGCTTCACTGTCGTATTTCTTCACGACATCATTTATCTCACTTACCTGAGCATTTACTTCATCAGAAGCTACCATGTAGTCTGAACCAATGAGTATGAGCTGCCAGTTTTCACTTTTCAGCTTGCTCTTTATGCTCTCAGGAACAGCCTCTTCCGGTATTGCCGGACCTATAAGCGAATTGAATCCCATAGCAAACTGAACGCCGTCGACTTTTTCGATGTCGTTCATCATCTTTGAAGCGTCCTTAGCGGACATATCAGCGTCAGCCATGAGGATGTGGGTGCTGTTCATGCCGTATTCTTCTTCAAGCTTAGTATTTGCGACGATACTGTCGAGGTCAGCAGGGAGAGTGCTGTCGAGCTTATAGTAGACATTGTAGTTGTTGTAGCCGTATACAGCAGGTATGAGGAGTACGAGAGCGGCTGTGAGGAACACTCCGAAGTGTTCGGTTATGAAAGAGGTGATCCTGCTGAAAGCCGGCATGAGGTCACGGTGAGAAGTACGCTGTATAGGACCTTCAAAGAGGAGTATCAGAGCAGGGAGTACAGTAACGCAGGCGATAACTCCGCATACAACGCCCTTTGCCATAACGATGCCGAGGTCGATACCGAGGGTGAAGCTCATGAAGCACATTGCAAGGAATCCGGCAACTGTTGTGAAAGAGGAGCTTACAACTGAGGTTATCGTATTAGCGATAGCGTGAGCCATAGCTTCATGTTTATTGTCCGGATAAAATTCGAGCTGTTCTTTGTAGCTGTGCCAGAGGAATATGGAGTAGTCCATAGTAACACCGAGCTGGAGCACCATTGCAAGTGCCTGAGTTATGAATGATATTTCTCCGAGGAAGATATTTGTTCCGAGATTCCATACTATAGCGAAACCTATGCTCAGCATGAAGAATACCGGTATCAGGAAAGAATCCATAGTGAGCAGGAGTACGAGAGATGTAAGGATAACAGCGATTATAGCGTAAACGATAGTCTCGCTGTCAGAGAGGTTCTTCATATCAAGTGTTATAGCGGACATACCGCTTATGAAGCACTGTTTTGAAGTTATCTCACGCATTTCCTCAACAGCGGCGAGAGTACCGTCAGCGGAAGTGGTATCGTCGAAGAATACCGCCATCATAGTTGTGTCGCCCTTATTGAAGAAATCGTATATATTGCTTGGGAGGACTTCCATAGGTATATCGAGGTCAGTGATCGACTGATAGCAGATAACGTTTGAAACGTGGTCGACTTCTGATATTTTGTCGGCAGTAGCTTTGACTTCCTTATCGCTCATGCCCTCGACCATTACCAGCGAGAAACCTCCCTGACCGAAGTCGTCTTTAAGTATCTCCTGACCCTTCATAGTAGTGAGGTCTTCCGGAAGATATGAGAGAATATCGTAGTTGACTCTTGTTTTGATAAAGCCAATAGCACACGGTATCATAAGCACCACGCCGATAATGAGTATCAGCACTTTGTGCTTAGCGACCCATTCACCAAATTTAAGCATAAAATCGTCCCTTTCTGTAATTATTATTTATCATTTATGTCATCTCCGGTTTTACTGACCGGAAGTCATTACCTTTATTACTAAATAGTATACGCTTAAAATGACCAACAGTCAATAATGAATTTAAGAAAAATGACTTCAGGTCACAATTTTTGTAGAGATGCACAATTCATCACCTCTGGCAAACCTGACCTTTAGTCAGAAATAACTGCTTGACAAGCGTGTTTTCTTAGACTATAATTAGTTTTAGATGTAATGTATCATATTAACGTTAAGTCAATCTAACAGAAAGGATATAATGCATGGGAAAGGTAGACGTTAATAAAAAACAGAAAGAGACCTCGCTCCTTAAAACCGCTTTTGAAGCCTTTACTACTAAGGGTTTCAGTAAGACTTCAATTTCTGATATAGTTAACAAAGCAGGAGTTGCAAAGGGAACTTTTTATCTTTATTTTAAAGATAAATATGATATAAGAAATAAGCTCATCGCTCATAAGTCCAGCCAGCTTTTCCGAAATGCTCTTGACGAGCTTGGTCCGGAGTTAAAGGAAATGGGCTATGAGGAAAGAGTTATAAGGATAATCGACAAAATCGTGAACCAGCTTAACGAAAATCAGTCTCTGCTGACTTTTATTTCCAAGAATCTGAGCTGGGGAGTATTCAAATCAGCTCTTACAGCTTCATCCGGTGACGACGATGTGGATTTCTCCAGTGTCTACCGTGAAATGCTCGACGAAGCTCCGTGCGAATTCAGAGACCCGGAGATAATGATGTTCATGATAATAGAGCTTGTATCTTCGACCTGCTATTCATCCATACTTTACAGCGAGCCTTGCAGTATCAGGGAGCTGAAACCTTATCTATACAATACAGTAAAGCTCATAATAGCTCAGCATAAAAAAACTAAATAAGATAAAAGTGATACCGGTATTTATTTCCGGTATTTTTTATTGTTCAAATACTCCAATACACGACTGCTTTGGATGTGTATAATATACAAAAATATCTACATAAGGTATAAGGCAGGCTTTTGTTGTTGACTTTATGGCATTTTTGTGCTAAATTTAGAGTAATATATTATGTAAAGGAGTTTGATATTATGAATATCATCAAGAAGTTCGCCGCTGCCGGTGCATCATCGGTATTGGCGTTCACAGGCTGTTTTTCCCACCTGTATATCATCAGCGATTTAGGCAATGCTGATGCAGCAGGTCTTACAGCAGTCCAGCTCGTTGAGGATATGGGTCAAGGCTGGAATTTAGGCAATACCTTCGACTGTACCAACACATGGACTTCCCCTCTCACAGCTAACGCTATCGAAACTGCATGGGGCAACCCTACTACAACTGAGGCTATGATACAAGAGATAAAAAAGAGCGGATTCAAGACCGTTCGTATCCCTATAACATGGTATCAGATGATGAGCAGCGACGGCACTCCCAACAGCGAATTCCTCGCAAGAATAAAGGAAGTTGTCGATTACTGCATCAATAACGGTATGTACGCTATCATCAATACCCACCACGATGAGAGCGACTGGCTGAAAAGTTCCGACGACAATACTACTGCTAAGTTCAAGAAGCTCTGGACAAATATCGCTAACTATTTCAAGAGCTATGACCAGCACCTCGTTTTCGAGGCTATGAATGAGCAGAATATCGACAATTCCGGTATGATGAAGCTCAATCAGGCTTTCGTTGACGCTGTTCGTGCTACTGGCGGAAACAATAAGGACAGACTCCTTCTTGTAGAAGCTCAGTCAAACAACACATCAAAACTCCTCGACAGCAGCTTCTCTGCACCTTCCGACAGCTCTAAGATGATCGCTGTTTCCTGCCATTACTACGAGCCGCCGCAGTTCTGTGTCGCTGACCTCACTTCTGACTGGGGACACTATGAAACATGGGGCACAAGCTCTGATATTTCTACTCTCCACAACGATTTTGATAAGCTTGAAAAGAAATTCGTCAATAACGGTATACCTGTTATCATCGGTGAGTACGGCGTAAATACCAGCAATAAGGGCGGAAAAAATAAGGACTCTATAAAGAAATTCCTCAAGGAAGTTGCTGAATATGCACTCAGCAAAAACGGTATATGCCCTGTAGTATGGGATATGTCCGTTGATAATAACGGCGAAGGCGATATGGCTTACTTCAACAGAAGAACTCTCAGATGGTACGACAGCAGTATCGGTGACCTCTTCAAGTCAGCATCAGGCACAAGCTCACAGGGCGGAGATGAGGAAAAGACTACTAAGGTAACTTTCAAGGCTTCCGATATTGCCGCTGTTGACCCTGAAAGCGGCAAGACCTATTGGCAGGTAGACCTCTCACCATACAGACAGTCCGGAGTAAAGCTCAAGACAGCTTATGTTGAGTTCAAGTGGAATAAATCCGGAAATGTTCAGAATGCAAGCGGAGATATTGCAGTAAGCTTCAATATGAAGGATGAAAGCGGAGATCTTCATTACTCCAATATCGATTCTTCTATCGGTCTTGGCGATAATGCTATGATAATCGACCTTGCTCCCGCAAAGTTCAATATCGAGTGGAATGCCGATAATCAGGTAACTAAGACAGCTGTTGGTGCTATCGATATGGATTATCTCAAATTCGAGAACTGGTGGACATGGTCAGATGCAGGCGAGACTTCTGTAACCCTTGAATCTGTAGAGCTTACTTTCGAGGGCGAAGCTAATACAAATATCACAACGACCACAACTACAACTGCTCCAAAAACTACTACTTCCACAACTACAACTACTACAGTCGTTGTAACTGATCCGATAACAACAACTACTTATGACGGTATGAGCGATATTCTTAAACACGCTGACATTAGTGTGGAAACAATTTCAAGTCCGACCAAAACATTCTTTGTAGGTCAGGATTGTGAAACCGATGCTTTTAAAGGATATTCAGCTCATGTAAAGATCGATGCAGAGTATTCAAGCGGCAGAACAGGCGTTTATGAGACTGATCTCACCGGTGCAGAGACTATTCCATACCTTAGCTATCCGACCGGTGAATATTCGGAATATCCTCCGCTCCTTTGCACAAGCAAATATGATTTCTCAGAAGTAGACTCTGCTAAACCGGGTCGTTACCCTGTTTACCTTGACATTTCTTTCGCTAATGCATCAGCAGGAAAGTATCATGGTGTTGCTTTCTACGTTCAATATGTGAATTCAACAAATAATGACGTAGAAGAAGTTAGTGTATGGGGAGATGCAAACCTCAGCGGTGAAGTAAAGATGAACGACGCTGTACTCGTTATGCAGGCTCTCGCAAATGCTGACCTTTACGGTATTGACGGTACAGACGAAAATCATATCACTCGTAATGGTGAATTAAGTGCGGATGTATACGAAAACGGTACAAGCGGACTTACTAACATGGACGCTTTACAGATACAGAAATACCTCATCCATGCTGTAACGTCTCTTGACCCAAGAGACTGAAAAATATAAGAATATCTACTTTTCGGGACGCTTCGGCGTCCCATTTATTTTTGTGGAAAAATCCGCAATAAACGGTAAGTAATATCGCATTATATCTTGACTTTGACAAATTAATAATGTATAATAAAATTGTATAAAAATGTGAAAACGAAGATGACCCTCGCCGCTTCGGCAGGATATACATAAATAGAAAAGGGGTGCTTCTATGGCAAAACTAAAGTTTATTGATAAACAGGGACAAATAAGTGTTCGGCTAAAACTCTCTTCATCCGAGAGGATCAATAATAATGAGGTAATGTTCTTTTCAAAAGATTTTTCAAGGGGATTTATGCGTCCGAATCCGGAGGATTCAAGTAAGATCCTTTTTACCGGAGCTAAAGGTGTGCCTTTGAGCAGATTCCTGAAAAGGAACATCAACAAGGATCACTTCTATATGATGATAGCTCAGCTTCTTGAAGCGTATAAGGCTGTTATACATTTCAAACTTCATCCGGCAAAAGTGGTGCTGGATCTTGATTTTATAATGATAAACGAAAATACCGGTGAATTATTCCTTATTTACCAGCCGGTGCTCAACTCTCCGGCACTTAATAAGGGCTTCATGAATTGTTTCTCGCAGATAGCTTCAGCAGCTAAGTTCGCTGATACACAGGACAGAACAAGTGTGAACAATTTTATGGCATTTGCCGGAAGAATGCCGAATTTCTCGGTAAACGAACTTGAAAAATTCATTATGGGAGCTTCTCCCGTAACCTATACGATCGTACCAAGACAGACTTATGGTGCACAGCAGTCAGGAGTACTGAACAAGCCTTCTGTACCGCAGTCAGCAAGTACGGCTTCATTCCAGAGACCTGCACAGACCGCTGCACCTTTAGCTCCGGAAGCTCCAAAGGTCGAGGAGAAGAAGCCTGAGCCGGTCAAGGAAGAAAAAGCTCCGGAAGCACCAAAGGCTGAGGAGAAGAAGTCCGAGCCGGTCAAGGAAGAAAAAGCTCCGGAATCACCAAAGGCTGAGGAGAAAAAGCCTGAGCCGGTCAAGGAGGAAAAAGCTCCGGAAGCTCCAAAGGCAGAGGAAAAGAAGCCTGAGCCTGTAAAGGAAGAAAAAGCTCCGGAAGCACCGAAGGCAGAGGAGAAGAAGCCTGAGCCGGTCAAGGAAGAGAAAGCTCCGGAAGCTCCAAAGGTCGAGGAGAAGAAGCCTGAGCCGGTCAAGGAGGAAAAAGCTCCGGAAGCTCCAAAGGTCGAGGAGAAGAAGCCTGAGCCGGTCAAGGAAGAGAAAGCTCCGGAAGCTCCAAAGGTCGAGGAGAAGAAGCCTGAGCCGGTCAAGGAAGAGAAAGCTCCGGAAGTTCCAAAGGTCGAGGAAAAGAAGTCCGAGCCGGTCAAGGAGGAAAAAGCTCCGGAAGCACCAAAGGTCGAGGAGAAGAAGTCCGAGCCGGTCAAGGAAGAGAAAGCTCCGGAAGTTCCAAAGGCTGAGGAGAAGAAGTCCGAGCCGGTCAAGGAAGAGAAAGCTCCGGAAGCTCCAAAGGTCGAGGAGAAGAAGTCCGAGCCGGTCAAGGAAGAGAAAGCTCCGGAAGCTCCGAAGGCAGAGGAGAAGAAGCCTGAGCCGGTCAAGGAAGAGAAAGCTCCGGAAGCTCCAAAGGTCGAGGAGAAGAAACACGGTCGAAAGGTCGTTATAAAGCACGTTAAAGTCAAGGCAGTCTCAGCTAAGAAAAATGCTGAACACCAACCAATTGTTGAAGCTCCTGTGGAAAAAGCTCCCGAAGAGCCAAAAGTTGAGGAAAAGAAGTCCGAACCTGTAAAGGAAGAAAAAGCTCCGGAAAAGGTAATGGAAACTGTAGCAGAGATCCCTGAGAAAGTGGAAAAGAAGCCTGAACCTGTTAAAAAGGAAGAGCCAAAGCCTGTAATGGAAACTGCTCCGGAGAAGCCTTCATTCAGCTATGCAGAACAGTTCGGTGCTGAGGATGAGGGTACTGTCGTGCTCAACGACTACAGCAGAAGTACTATGGCTGACCTTCCTACAGCAAAGCTTATCCGCCGCTCCAACAAGGAAACTGCCATAATCACAAAGCACGTATTCACTATTGGCAAGGAAAGAGCAAGAGTGGACTACTGCGTCACTAATAACCGCACCGTAAGCCGTTTCCATGCGACTATTTACCGCAGAACTGACGGTTATTACGTTGTTGATAATAACTCGACAAACAGAACTTTTGTTAATGGTTCACCGATTCCTGTGCAGACTGAAATAAGACTCCGCAACGGTGACATCCTGAGACTTTCAAATGAGGAGTTTGACTTTATTGAGGAGTAAAAGAACTGAATAATACGGTTCATTTTACCCGCAAGGGGGGAAATATGGAATATATCGTAGCTGCCGATACCGATGTCGGTATAGCAAGAAATATAAATCAGGATAGTGTGTGCATAAAAACTGCCAATTTTGAACATGGAAAAGCTGCATTGGCAATGGTGTGCGACGGTATGGGTGGACTTTCAAGAGGTGAGTTCGCAAGTGCTGTTGTGACCAAAAGCTTTTCGGATTGGTTTGAAAAGGATTTTCCTCGTGAGATTGAATTCTGGAACTGGGAAAAAGCCGGAAAAGCAGTAAGGGAGCGTATCAAAAAGCTGAACACTAAGCTGATAAATTATGGTAAAAGGAATAATATCCAGCTTGGAACTACTGCGACCGGTCTCATAGCTGTCAACAATCAGATGATGACTTTTCATATAGGTGATACCCGTATGTATAAGATGTCATACAGACTTGTTCAGCTCACCGATGACCATACTTTCGTAAACCGTGAGGTAAAACGTGGGAATATGACTCCGGCACAAGCCAAAAAAGACCCCAGAAGAAATGCCCTTACTCAGTGTATAGGCGTTCAGGGCGACGTGAATCCGGATATAAGATTCGGAAATATCGAAAGCGGTACGAACTATATGATCTGTTCCGACGGCTTCCGCCACGTCCTCACCGATGATGATATTTATGAGGACCTTGCTCCTGATATAGCGTCAAACCGCATTACTATGATGGCTAAAATGCGTAAGCTCATAGAATTGGTGAAAATAAGAAAAGAAAAGGATAATATATCTGTAGTCATGTTCAGAGCCGAGTTTTAATGCTTTTTTGTATTCAGGCTCGGTGGGAGAAGGTGCATTTTATCGGGGCAAACCTTTCTGAAGAAAGGTTCTTCCCCGAGCCCCTTTCCAAAGACTTTCAGAATGATTTTTTCCCAGATAGGGTACTCCCGTAGTATATTTACTGTGGGAGTTTTTTGTTTTTTGAGTATCCTATCTGGGAAAAAATGAAGCCGGAAGTTTGATGAGCTCCTTTTTTCAAAAGTTTTTCCCTCGATAATATCTTTTCTCACCGAGCCTGAATCAAAAAGGCATGGAGTTTTTTGCTGAAATTTGCAAATATAACAAGGACTTGCCGGGCAGACAGGCTATATTTTTCTGTTTGAACAATTGACAATGTTAAGTCACCATGATATAATGAAATGTGTATGTGCATTTGTACATGACAACAAATACAGATATGGAGATAATTAAATTGAACAAAACGATAAACGGATTAAAAATAAACTACGAGGAGAAAGGCGAGGGCGACCTTATAGTGCTGCTTCACGGGTGGGGGAGCAATATCAAGCTTTTTGCGAATATGATAGACCTGCTCTCGAAGAAGTACAAGGTAGTTGCAATGGATATGCCGGGATTCGGTGAGAGCGAAGAGCCGAAAACTGCGTGGGACGTAGGTGACTATGTACAGTTCGTCATAGACTTTATAAAAGAATACGACACCAAAGAAGTAATGCTTCTCGGACACTCGTTCGGCGGAAGAGTAATTATAAAAATGCATAGTCTGAGTGAACTTCCGTTCAAGGTGACAAAGGTAATACTTGTGGACAGTGCGGGAATAATGCCTCCTAAGTCGAACAAAAAAAGCTGGAGAACACGCTATTACAAGCTCGGCAAGGCATTTCTTTCAACAAAACTCATGCAGAAATTAGCTCCGGACGCACTGGAGAATTTCCGCAAGAAAATGGGAAGTGCGGACTATGCTGCTGCATCGCCTATGATGAGACAGGTAATGGTAAAGGTAGTAAACGAAGACCTTGAACCTTATCTGCCGAATATAAAATGTCCCACACTTCTTGTATGGGGCGTGAACGATACTGCAACTCCCCTTTCTGACGGCGAAAAAATGGAGAAGCTCATACCGGATGCAGGACTTGTAAAGCTCGAAAATGCCGGACATTACTCCTTCCTTGAACAGCAGTTCATATTCAACAGAGTAATGTGCTCTTTCATGAAGATAGACGAATAATCATACATTAATATAAGGAGATAATTAATGAATATCGCAACATTCTGCATTTACTCAGCCGTTGCACTTGCAGCGGTGATCTTCTGCGGACTAAGAGAATTCCATATGTTACAGCTGAACGGATATAAAACTCCGGAGCATTCATGGTGGATGAAAAAGAACAAAAAACGCTATATTCCCAATATACTCATGCTTCTGCTGACAGTGTTTGTGTCTTTTCTTTACCCTGTAAGACATACCAGCGACCCTGTTGGCAAGCAGTTTTTAGACGATCCGGCTTATTATTCAAGCGTGGGTACGGTCACCCTCATATGCCTTATAGTGATGACACTGGTGAATATCGGACTTATTATCGCCAATAAACCTGGCAAGAAGTTCAAAAAGCCGCTGGTTTATACCGCAAGAATGAAGCGTATGATGATAACATTCAGCATACTCATCATACTCATTTTTGTGGGAGCTTTCTTCTCAGCAGGAACAGTCCATGTTATCAAAACAAACGGCGATGCTGAAAAACAGCTCAGATTCTGGTCGAATATGCCGTTCATTATAGTTAATCTCGGACTTTATCTCACTCCGATACTTGTACCGCTTTCAAACATCATCAACAAGCCTATTGAAAAGTCAGTGCAGAACTGGTACATCAATGACGCTAAAAGGATACTCAGCGAGATGCCCGACCTTCATAAAATTGGTATCACAGGAAGCTACGGCAAGACGAGTATGAAATTTTACCTCAGCGAGCTTCTCGGCTCACAGTATGAGACACTTAAAACTCCTGAGAGCTTCAACACTCCTATGGGAGTTACCATAACAGTCCGCCGTGACCTCAGACCTACTCATGAATACTTCATCTGCGAAATGGGAGCAAGAAGAGTTCACGAGATAAAGGAGCTCTGCGATATAGCTCATCCGCACGACGGTATCATAACTTCCGTAGGTCCTCAGCATCTTGAGACTTTCGGCTCTATCGATAATGTACTCAACACAAAATTTGAGCTTGCAGACAGCGTTCAGGCTGCCGGCGGAAAGATATACCTCAACGGCGACAACGAGCTTATCCGCAAGAAAGCTCCGGAGTACAAAAATGCTGTACTCTACGGCTTGCAGGAGGGCAACGACTATCGTGCATCAGACATAAGCGTATCCGACAGAGGTACTGAATTTACAGTAACAACTCCGAATGGTGAAAGCTTCCGCTATAGTATGAAGCTTCTTGGCGAGCACAATGTACAGAATGTGCTCGGAGCTATCGCATACTGTCACGGACTTGGCATTGCTCTTGAAAAACTCTCACTTCCTGTAAAGAGAATAGCTGCTGTACCTCACAGACTTCAGCTTCTCGATAAGGGCGGAAATATGACTTATATCGACGATGCATACAACTCCAACCCTAACGGATGCCGTGCGGCACTCAACGTCCTCGGACTTTTCGATGCCTGCCGTATACTGGTAACTCCCGGAATGGTAGAGCTTGGAGCAAAGCAGGAAGAGCTGAACTATGAGTTTGGTCAGGAGGCTGCAAAAGCCTGCGATTACATCGTGCTCGTTGGCAAAAATCAGACTGTGCCTATATATAATGGTATCAAGGACGCAGGCTATAATATGGAGCAGGTATTCGTTGCGGATTCTCTGAACGAGGCTCTTGCTAAAGTTCAGGCATATCAGACTTCAAAGAAGAAGATAGTACTTCTCGAAAACGACCTTCCTGATAATTATTGATAGGACTTCAGGGCACTAAGTGCCCTGCATTTACATATAAAATATATTTTAAAGGAGCAAATTCATTATGAAGATCAATCTTGCAGTGCTTTTCGGCGGTAAAAGCGTTGAGCATGAAGTATCAGTTATCTCAGCTGTTCAGGCTATGGCAAGCATGAACAAGGAAAAATACAATATCATCCCTGTTTATATGACTAAAGGAAACGAATTCTTCACAGGTGAAAAGCTGTTCGATATAAACAGCTTCAAGGACATCCCTGCACTTCTCAAAGAGTGTACAGAGTGTGTATTCGTAAGAAGTGAGGGCAAGGTACAGCTTATTCGTCAGAAGATGAAGAAATTCGGTTCAAACCTTATCTCGGATGTTGATGTTGCATTCCCTATAGTTCACGGAACAAACGTTGAGGACGGTGCTCTTCAGGGCTATTTACAGACTCTTGATATACCATACGTAGGATGTGATGTACTTGCTTCTGCTGTTGGTATGGATAAATTCGTAATGAAGATACTCCTTAAAGACGCAGGTTTTCCGGTGCTTGACTGCTGTCGTTTTGCGTCCTTCGACCTCGATAAAATGGACGATATGATCTCTCAGGTAGAGGCTAAATTCCCGTATCCTGTTATAGTTAAGCCGATAAACCTCGGTTCAAGCGTTGGTATCTCAAAGGCAAGCGACCGAGACGGTCTTATAAAGTCCATTGAGGAGGCTTTCGAGTTCGCTGACCGCATCCTCGTTGAGCCTGCTGTTGTACAGCTCAAAGAGATAAACTGCTCAGTTGTCGGAGACAGCGAGTCCGCAGAGGCTTCTGTATGCGAAGAGCCTGTTCAGCAGGACGAGATACTCAGCTACAAGGATAAGTACGTTGGCGGAGGCAAGTCCGGCGGAAGCAAGGGCATGGCTACTCTGAAAAGAAAGATACCTGCTGATATTACCAAGGAACAGGAGGAGTTCGTAAGAAAGACTGCTGTTGATGCTTTCCGCTACCTCGGATGCAACGGCGTTACACGTATCGACTTCATGCTCGATAAGGCTACAGATAAGATATACATAAATGAGATAAATACTATCCCCGGCTCACTCGCATTCTACCTCTGGGAGCCTAAGGGAGTGAAGTACGCAGAGCTTCTTGAACGTATGATACAGCTCGCTCTCAAACGCTACAGACAGGGCGAGAAGATAAGCTATACATTCGAGACTAATATCCTCTCAATGGGCGGAAGCTTCGGGGCTAAGGGAAGCAAGTCCTGAGCGAATAAGGAAGTATATTTTGGGGTAAAGGAGTAAATGATATGTGCGATGATTGGGACGATGAAGATTATAACGAAGAGCTTGAATCTATCTATAAAAGAATAAAAGCTGAAAGAGCATATAAAGGTGAAGATGTCGATGCACCTATCACTGTTACTAAGGAGATGCTCGTAGACGAAAGACGCAGAAACAATGGTGAAGAACCTTTACCGGACGAAAAACCAAAAAACATATTTGATATAATATCATCGAAGGTAAGTGTCGTAGCTGCTATTGGAATGGGTGTAAGCTTGTTATTAGCACGTATAAATATATTCAGAAATCTATTCTTTGGTTTTCTTGGAGTTCTCATTGCTTCTGGTCTCCTTAAACTCTGGCTGGGAATTGCTCCAAGTTATAATTCGGAAACACATGAAGAAGTAAAATATACTTTAGGTAAAAAAATACGAGAGACCTTAGTGTATGCTATTGTAATGTGGATAGCTTTTTCACTTCTTTTCGCTGAATAAATAACATATATATAAGGAGGGTTTGATATGACCGAAAAAGAAAAACAGCAGGCAGGTGAACTGTATAACGGCAGCGACCGTGAGCTTTTTGCTGAGCGAATAGCCGCAAAGAAGCTCTGTGCAGAGTACAATGCAGTTCCTTACAACGATTTCCAGAAAAGAGACAGACTTCTCGACCGACTTATCGCTTTTCATGGCGAGAATACGTGGATAGAAGCTAATTTCTTCTGCGACTACGGCTACAACATTGTAATGGGAGATAATTTCTACTCCAACCACAACCTTGTGATACTTGACTGTGCAGAGGTGATTTTCGGAGATAACGTATTTATCGGACCAAACTGCGGATTCTATACCGCCGGTCACCCTCTTGACTACCCTACCCGCAATCAGGGACTTGAATTTGCAAAGCCGATAAAAGTCGGAAGCAATGTCTGGATAGGCGGAAACGTCTGTGTTATGCCGGGAGTAACTATCGGTGATAACGTTGTTATCGGCGGCGGAAGCGTGGTGACAAAAGACATCCCTTCCGGATACGTGGCAGCAGGAAATCCCTGCAAGCCTATCCGCAGAATAGAGGACGGCGAAACAGCTGTGCAGCCTCAGGCAAATGAGGAAGCTGCTGCAAGTGAAGCAGCTAAAGAAGAACCGAAAACTGAGGTAAAAGCAGAGGATAGAGCTCCTCAGAGCAGACCTGTAAGACTTCACAGACCTGAACCAGTAAAAAATAACGCTTCAGCACCAAAAAGACGTGAGATAAGACTTGAAGAAGTGAAGAAGAAATAATCATACAAGGAGGACTAAGCCATGAACACCCTACACTTTAAATATGCTGTGGAGATAGAAAAAACTCGCTCCATAACGCAGGCTGCTGAGAATCTATACATGGCTCAGCCCAATCTGAGCAAGGCGATAAAAGAGCTTGAAAATACTCTTGGTATAACAATTTTTCGCCGTACATCAAAGGGAGTTATCCCGACAGATCAGGGCATTAAATTTCTCGGATATGCCAAGCAGATACTTATGCAGATAGATAATATGGAGGCTATCCACGCTCCGGATAAGAATCAGAATCGTAAGCTTCGTATATCTGTGCCTCGTGCCGGCTATATTTCCAAGGCTTTTTCAGAGTATATCTCTACTATGGACTCTGCTGATGATATGGAGCTTTATTTCTGCGAGACAAACTCTCTTCGTTCAATAGAGAACGTCCGTGAGAACGGATATGATTTCGGAATAATCCGCTATAATACCGCACACGAGAAGTATTTCTCGGATTTCCTTGCTGAAAAAAATCTCGACGGCAAGCTGCTCTGGGAGTACGAAATGCTCGCAGTAATGTCCGCCGAACATCCTGTTGCAGACGATGAGGAGATAAGATATTCCGACCTTTCATCCCAGTATATCGAGCTTTGTCAGGGCGACGATGCTGTGCCTTACGTTTCCGGAGCAGTTGAGAAGCTCTTTGCTGAGAATCGTCCGGCAGATGTACCTGTTAAAAGGGTCTGTATGTACGACCGTGGAAGCTCGCTGGACTTCCTTCTTACCGTACCTCAGGCATTTATGCTCGATTCCCCTGTGCCGGAGAGCCTTTGCGGAAAATACGGTCTTGTGCAGAGAAAATGTTCTTTTCCGGACAACAGCTTCAAGGATATGCTTGTTTATACCAATGGTCATAAGCTCTCTGATAAGGAGCTGCAATTGGTGAATAAGCTTTATGAAGTGCGTAACGAAGCTGCTTTTGCCGAATACAAGTAATATCAAAAAAGGAATAGAAGTATTCCGAAACAGAATACAAGAGTGCGTTGTATGCACCTTAAAGACAGGCGGTGAACTCCGCCTGTCTTTTATTATTTACATTACTGTTCAAAATGGTTGCTTGATATGAGCGTTATTTTATTGATTCATCAGACACATTCCGGTGTTACAATATCGATACTGGAATATCGATATTCCGGTGTTATATTTGTGCAACAAAAGCTTATATGATATAATAATTAATATATCATAGCAGTATACGTGCCGTTTTTCGTCAAGGGCGACGACCTGCGGTTTACTGCAAATCTATTGCAAGGAAGGTATGGGCAATGTTTGAAATACTCGAAAAGAAAAGTCTTAACCCTACTGTAACTCTGATGAAGATCGCCGCTCCGAAGGTAGCTAAAAAGGCTGAACCGGGTCAGTTCATTATCCTCAGAACTGATGCTGACGGTGAGCGTATCCCGCTTACTATAGCTGATTTCGACCGTGAAGCAGGCACAATTACTATCATCTTCCAGATAGTAGGTGCTACTACAGAAAAACTCAATCACCTCAATGAGGGCGACTGCTTACAGGACTTCGTAGGTCCTCTCGGCAGAGCTACTGAAACTGAGGGACTTAAAAAAGTCGCTGTTGTAGGCGGCGGCGTGGGATGTGCTATCGCTTATCCTGTAGCTAAGAAGCTCCACGAGCTCGGCGTTGAGGTACACTCAATTGTCGGTTTCAGAAATAAAGACCTCGTTATTCTTGAAGATGAATTCAAGGCAGCAAGCTCTAAGTTCGTGCTTATGTCTGATGACGGAACAGCCGGCGAAAAGGGTCTTGTTACAGACGCTCTTAAAAAGCTCATCGAGAGCGGAGAAAAATATGACCGTGTTATCACTATCGGTCCGCTTATCATGATGAAGTTCGTCTGTCGTCTCACAAAAGAGTATGAAATACCTACAGTTGCTTCTATGAACCCAATAATGATCGACGGTACAGGAATGTGCGGCGGATGCCGTCTTACAGTCGGCGGTCAGACAAAGTTTGCCTGCGTTGACGGACCTGAATTCGACGGTCACCTTATCGATTTCGATGAGGCTATGGCAAGAGGTGCAATGTATAAACCGTTCGAGCGTAAAGCTCATGAAGACACCTGCAATCTGTTCAAGAAGGAGGTAAAGTGAGATGCCAAATATGTCACTTACAAGAAATGAAATGCCTGTACAGGCTCCCGATGTCAGAAACAAGAACTTCAAGGAGGTAGCTCTCGGCTACACTGAGGAACAGGCTATAGATGAAGCCAAAAGATGTCTCGGATGCAAGGCTAAGCCATGCTCAACAGGATGTCCTGTACAGATAGATATACCTGCATTTATCGCAAGAGTTGCAGAGGGCGACTTCGCAGGTGCATATAAAGTTATAACACAGTCAAGCTCACTTCCTGCTGTATGCGGAAGAGTTTGTCCGCAGGAGACACAGTGCGAATCCAAGTGCGTAAGAGGCAAAAAGGGCGAGCCTGTAGCTATCGGACGTCTTGAAAGATTTGTTGCTGACTGGCATAACGCTCAGCCGGAAACAGAGGTAGAAAAGCCGGCTTCAAACGGTCATAAGGCTGCTGTTATCGGTTCAGGTCCTTCCGGTCTTGCCTGTGCAGGCGACCTCGCTAAGAAGGGCTACGATGTAACTGTATTTGAGGCTCTCCACGTTGCCGGAGGCGTTCTTTCCTACGGTATACCTGAATTCCGTCTGCCTAAGTCTATCGTGCAGAAGGAGATAGAGGGACTTAAAGCTCTCGGCGTTCATGTAGAGACTAACACAGTTGTAGGAAGAACTATCTCCATAGACGAACTTATGAAGGAAGAGGGCTTCGAGTCCGTATTTATCGGCTCTGGTGCAGGTCTTCCAAGATTTATGAATATCCCGGGCGAGAACCTCAACGGAGTTTACTCCGCTAACGAGTTCCTCACACGTATCAACCTCATGAAGGCTTATAAGCCGGATAGCTCAACTCCTATAAAGGCTGGCACAAAGGCAGTTATAGTCGGCGGCGGAAACGTTGCTATGGACGCTGCAAGATGTGCTAAGAGACTCGGTGCAGCAGTATACATCGTTTACAGACGTACAGAAAATGAGCTTCCTGCAAGAGCTGAGGAAGTTGAACACGCTAAGGAAGAGGGCATCATCTTCAAGTTCCTGACAAATCCTACAGAGATCACTTCTACTGAGGACGGCTGGGTAAAGAGCGTTATCTGTCAGGAAATGGAGCTTTCCGAGCCTGATGCTTCCGGAAGAGCTAAGCCTGTTCCGAAAGAGGGAGCTTTTGTCGAGATCGAAGCAGACTGCGTTATCATGTCTATCGGTACTTCACCAAATCCGCTTATCAAGTCCACAACAGAGGGTCTTGATACTCAGAAATGGGGCGGCATAATCGCTGATGAGGACGGACTTACATCTAAGGAAGGCGTGTATGCCGGCGGTGACGCTGTTACAGGAGCTGCAACTGTTATCCTCGCTATGGGTGCAGGTAAAAAGGCTGCCGCAGCTATGGATGAATATATGCAGAAAAAGTGATGCCCGAACGGAGGGATGTCATGAATAAAAATATTACCTCACAGACTCTTTCCAGACTCCCTTTGTACTTCAATTACCTCACTTCCCTGCCGGAAAGCAGAAAAAGCGGAAATATTTCCGCTACAGCTATCGCAGAAGCCCTCGGACTAAATGATGTTCAGGTCAGAAAAGACCTCGCCTCTGTCTCTCAGGGCGGCAGACCTAAAGTGGGATATGTTACAAATGAGCTTATCGGCGACATCGGAAAATTTCTCGGATTCGCCAATCATGACGGAGTAGTAGTCGTAGGTATGGGCAATTTCGGCAGAGCTATGCTCGAAAATAAAAGCTTTGCCGACTATGGCTTTGAAGTCGTTTGCGGTTTCGACTGCGATGAGAACCTTGTGGGGACTGAGATAAATGGCAAGCCTATAATGGACGTTTCTATGCTCAGAGAATTTTGTCAGAACAGGAATATCCATATAGGTATAATAACTGTACCTGAATCAGCAGCACAGGAAGTGTGTAACGAAATGGCAGAAGCCGGTATAAAATATATACTCAATTTCGCTCCCATATACCTGACCGCTCCCGCAGGTATCGCCATACATAACGAAAATATCTCTATAACCCTCGCAATGCTTGCACGAAAAACCAATCAGGAATAAAAGAATATGATTATTATCGGGGAAGAACATTTTTGAGGAATGTTTCTTCCCCGAATTCATTTTCAGCATGATTTTTTACAGCAAAATATTGATTTTTATAAAAAGCCGTGATATAATAAATGTATAATATTTATTCAGAAAGAAGGTCATTCTATGGATATTAAAGGAAAAATTGGCGAGATCACCGATAAGGTAAAAAACGATAAGGACTTCACTAAGGACCTTGCAAGCAATCCTGTAAAGGCTGTTGAAAAGGTTACCGGAGTTGATCTTCCTGATGATAAGATCAATAAGGTAGTCGACACTGCTAAGGATAAGATCGGCGATGTTATCGACAAGATAAAGAAATAAGTACAATGAGGTGCTGTCATATGACAAAGCACCTCATTTTTTGTACAAAAAAGTCCTTGAATTTTCATCAAGGACTTTTTAGTATTTATGTAATTACATAAGCTCGCAGATAAGATTTGAGAACTCAACCGGATCCTCGATGCTCATACCCTCAATAAGAAGAGCCTGATCGTAGAGGAGCTTAGCATATTTGCCGAGCTTATCGCTGTCGCCTGTACTGTCGAGATTCTGGAGCTTAGTGAATATCTCGTGCTCAGGATTTATTTCAAGCACTCTGTTAGCCTGAACCTTCTGGTCTGTAGGCATAGAGTTGAGCACCTTTTCCATTTCGAGTGAGATCTCTCCCTCACTTGTAAGGCATACAGGGTGAGATTTAAGTCTCTGAGAAAGAGTTACCTTTGATACCTTTCCGTCAAGTGCCTTTGTGAGAGCATCAAGAAGATCGGAATTTTCCTCAGCCTTAGCCTTTATTTCTTCTTTCTTCTCATCGTTTTCAAGTCCGAGGTCATCAGCTGATACAGACTTGAACTCCTTATCTTTATACTGACGGATAGACTTTATAGCAAATTCGTCGATATTGTCTGTGAGATAGAGTATCTCGTAGCCCTTATCCTTAACAAGCTCTGTCTGTGGGAGCTGTTCGATACGTGCTGCACTTTCGCCTGTAGCGTAGTAGATATACTTCTGATCCTCACGCATAGCAGTTACGTATTCATCAAGAGTTACAAGCTTCTGCTCGTTTGAGGAAGTGAAGAGGAGAAGGTCCTGAAGCTTTTCCTTGTTCATGCCATAATCGCTGTAGATTCCGTATTTAAGCTGAAGACCGAATGCCTTCCAGAATTCCTCATACTTCTCACGCTCGTTCTTGAGCATCTTTTTAAGCTCGTTGCTGATAGTCTTTTCGATGCTCTTTGCTATCACCTTGAGCTGCTTATCGTGCTGGAGCATCTCACGGGAGATATTCAGTGAAAGGTCCTCAGAATCTACAAGACCCTTTACAAAGCTGAAATAGTCAGGGAGAAGGTCTGAGCACTTATCCATGATAAGAACGCCGTTTGAATAGAGCTGAAGTCCCTTTTCGTACTCCTTAGAGTAGAAGTCAAACGGAGCTTTTGCCGGTATATAGAGAAGTGCATTATATGCAGGCATCTCGTTGCTTATGTGAGCATATTTGAGAGGCTCATTATAGTCATAGAACTTTTCAACATAGAAATGCTTGTAGTCCTCTTCTTTGAGCTCTGTCTTATTTTTCTTCCAGAGCGGCACCATGCTGTTGAGTGTCTCAACTTCTATGTACTCCTCATATTCAAGAGGCTTCTTAGCTTCCTTGTCCTCCTCGGACTGCTCCTTCGGACGGCTGTGAGTGCATTCCATTTTGATAGGGAAGCGGATGTAATCGGAATACTTCTTGATAAGTGATTTCAGTCTGTACTGGTCGAGGAATTCAGCGTAATTTTCGTCATCAGTATCTTCAAGAAGTTCGAGTATTATCTCAGTACCTGCGGAAGCCTTGTCAGCCTCTGAGATAGTATATCCGTCGATACCCTCAGACTCCCACTGGTAAGCCTTGTCGCTGCCGTAAGCCTTTGATATTACAGTCACCTTCTTAGCGACCATAAATGCTGAATAGAATCCGACACCGAACTGTCCGATTATCTGGTTGTCTTCTTCGAGCTTATTCTCGTTTTTGAATTTAAATGAACCGCTGTTAGCGATAGTACCAAGGTTATTTTCAAGTTCCTCAGCAGTCATACCGATACCGTTATCAGTGATCTTTAAAGTACGAGTATCCTTATCAGCTGTTATCCAGATAGCGAAATCGTCTTTGTTAAGACCTACTTTATCGTCTGTAAGAGATTTGAAATAGAGCTTGTCGATAGCATCGCTTGCATTTGAGATAAGCTCTCTGAGGAATATCTCTTTGTGTGTATAGATAGAGTGTATCATCATTTCGAGGAGTCTTTTAGACTCGGCTTTGAACTGCTTTGTTTCCATTTATAACATCTCCATAGTAGTTTTAGCACTCTCTGTCTTAGAGTGCTAAATATAGTATATAACTTTAACGGTAGAAAATCAAGAGGGAACTGAAATGTTTACAATTTGTTCATAATTTGAGTGAATAAAAAAGAGACGCACAAACGTCTCCTTTTTCAGCTTATCATAACATTTTTGTTTTATATAGCATCCATAAAAGCTCGACAGCACCGATACATATGAATATCAGCATTGTTTTCATGGAAGGCTTCTTGATTTTGAATCTTGTGATAAATGCGACAGCTATTATAAGCAAAGCTGTTCCGTATACTAAAGGGAAATTATCTATTCCGATGTCCTTATGGAAGCTGTATATCACCGGAAGAATCAGAGCGACACTGGTTACCGGAAGTCCCTCATAGGTTTTCCGGACCTCATCGGTCTTTTTTTGTCTGTCCTCTTCCATAACGTTGAAGTATGCGAGACGTATCACTGCACACAGCGGAAATACTACGAGTATCGGTATATCTTCCCAGTCTCTCATGCCGATAGAATATCCTATTACGGACGGCAGAAGACCAAAGCATATAGCATCACAAAGTGAATCGATCTGAATACCGAATTTCTTTTCATTATCGGTCCTGTCCTTTTTGGTACGTGCGACCTTACCGTCGAACATATCGCACAGTCCAGACACCATGAGGCAGATTATTGCGTATTCAGGATGCGGATGAGAGTCGTTTATGCCAAGGGCAAAAAACATACCCATAACAGATGAAACAAGACTCATATATGTAAGAATAACTGTATAGTTATAGTAACCTATCATTATTTAGACCCCTTTTGTCAGTAGGTAGATAATAAATATTATATCATAATATCAGACAAGTTTCAAGCTTTTTTTCAAATTTCAGCAATTTATAGTTATTGTTCCCCAAACAAGACCCTGCCGAGCGGTGCTTGCGATAAAGGCAGCTGCTCAGCGTCATTAAAACTTGAAATACGGGCAGGGCTGATAACCCTGCCCGACTTCGCCGGTTTTATTTTTTTGATGTTCTTTTAGCCGGAGTTTTTCTTTTGGCTGGCTTTTTCTTTGCAGCACCCTTTTCAACGTTTTTTCTCAGACGCTCCTGTTTCTCCTGTTTTTCTTCAAGACGTCTGTAGGCTTCCTCGTAGAAGAACTCCTGAGAATTCAGCGGTACATCGCTCTCACGTCTGCATTTAGGGCGTACATAAGAGCCGTTGCTGAGCATTACTCTTGCTTTTACGTTATCGTTCATGAGGGTGTGGAACATATCACGGATACGCTTTTTGAGCTTTTCGTCCTCGACAGGAGCTGCGACTTCAACTCTGCGGATAGTATTTCTGCTCATGTAGTCGGCAGAACCGATATAAATTTTCTGTTCCTTTCCGTCCTGACCGAATATGAAGATACGGCTGTGTTCAAGGAAGCGTCCGACAATGCTTCTCACGGAGATGTTGTCGGTATACCCTTCAACACCGGGTATCAGACAGCAGATGCCCCTTACTACAAGCTCAACTTTTACACCAGCCTGAGAAGCCTCCACCATTTTTTCCATTATCACCTTATCGCAGAGTGAATTGACTTTTGCTGCGATATAGCCTTTTCCGCCGTTTTTAGCTATGTTTATCTGTTCATCCATCATCGCAAGTACCTGAGGTCTTAATGCAAGCGGTGATACAAGGAGCTTATTGGTACTTTCCACAAGTGTACCGTTGATAAGTCCGTTGAAAACAGCCTCAGCGTCAGCAGCAATATCACGGTCAGCGGTCAGGAGCATGAGGTCGGTATACAGTGCGGAGGTCTTTTCGTTATAGTTTCCTGTACCTATCTGAGTAACGTAATCAAAATTGCCGCCCTGAGCCTTCCTTGTGATGAGAAGCAGCTTGGAATGAGCCTTATAGTCCTTAGGACCATATATTACTTTAACTCCGGCAGCTTGCAGCACCTTTGACCACTCAATGTTATTCGCTTCATCAAAACGTGCTCTCAGCTCTATCATAACGAGTACTTCCTTGCCCTGTTCAGCAGCAGTACAAAGAGCGTCTATGACCTTGCTGTTTTTTGCAAGACGGTATAGAGTTATCTTTATTGAGGTGACTTTCGGGTCGCTTGCACATTCCTGAAGCAGTCTTATAAATGAAAGATTCATGGACTCGAAAGGATAGCTCAGGAGCATATCCTTTGCCTTGACCTGTGCAAAAACCGACTTGGTATCCGAAAGAGCCGCAGGTTTTCTTGGCTGTCTTGGTATGTAGTGAAGTTCCGGAGAAAGGTCGAGTTCCTGAAGGTCGAAAACGAAGGAAAGGTCAAGAGGGACACGGGAAGTGAACACTCTTACATTCTTTATTTTCAGTTTCTGACAGATATAGTCCAGAGCCTCACGTGAGAATACGTCTGAAACTTCAAGTCTTACGGGAGCAAGCTTGGTACGCTTTACAACAAGTTCCTCCATACGGTCACGGAACTCAGCTCCCTTGCCTGTAGCCATAATATCCGCACTTCTTGTAACTCTTATAAGAGCTCTGTCCAGCACCTTGTAGCTCTTGAACATGAGGTGAGCAAAGTGCAGAACTACCTCTTCTTCAAGGATAAAGCGTTTTCCGTTGCCGCTGAGAGGTATCATTCTCTCGCTCTGCTCGTGACTTACCGGTACTATTCCTATCGATACGCCTTTCTTTGAAGCGAGCTGGACTACTGCGTATATTTCCTTATTTTTAAGGAAAGGGAAAGGCAGTGCATCATTTACGACAAGTCCGGAAATAAATGGCTTCATCTCACGCTTGAAATAGAGTTCAAGGAAGCTGAGCTCTTCCGGAGTTGCATTTTTTATGCTTACGTGCTCATAACCATAAGCAGCAAGCTCGCCCATAGTTTTGCGGTAAGCCTCCTCAACTGAGGGCTGCATCCTTCTTACAGAGGTAAATACAGCATCGAGCTGCTGAGAGGGAGTCATACCGCTGCGGCTGTCCTTTTTATTCTTATTGTTCTTTGCGGCATCGGTGAGAGAACCGACACGCACCATGAAAAATTCGTCCAGATTGCTCTGGTATATAGCAGAAAACGAAAGTCTTTCAAGCAATGGAGTTCCGGCATCTACAGCCTCTTCAAGAACTCTTCCGTTGAATTTGAGCCATGAAAGCTCCCGGTTTTCAAGGTAATCCATAATAGTCTCCTATCCGCACATAAGCATTTTTTACGCTGAGTTCCATCCTTGTTCAATCAGCAAATTATACACTTTTATTATATATCTTTTATAGGTATATGTCAAGTTTTTAGGTTGGTTGACAAATTTGACAATCTCAAAGCGGTCTACGCTCGAACATCAGCACCGGATAGCCCTCGTAATAGGGCTTTACTATCTCAGGGTGTTCGTCGGCATATGAAAATATAACGTCTGCAAGACCGTTTTTAAGATGCTCCACGAGCTGTGAGAGCGGACGATTATAAAGCTCCTCACAGATAGAAGCGAAAGTTATTGCACGTCTGCCGCCGACTTCCATTATGCGGTAAGGCCATATGCGGCAGTCGAAAGGCTTATCGTCGCCGAGCATACAGCCGTTTTCGGTGAGTGCCGGACAAGAAAAAAGCTCATCGCCTTTAAGCTCACCCACACGGAATATAAATCCGCCGTCCTTTGGGATGAAACGGGTATCAGGCTTAGCAGCCTGTATGCGGTCACGTATCTCCTCGGTGAACACGGGAGTTTCCCAAACGTCATAGCGGTCAAAAATACAGCAAAGTCTGCACTTTGCACAGGCTTCGCCGCTAAGAATAGCTTTAAGCATAACTGCCTCCTGTATATACAAAAAAACCGCCGTACCTCGGCGGAATTTTTTATTCGATAGTAACAGAAACCTTGAGGTCCTTTTTTGCAGCACCTGCTCTCATGATAGTACGGAGAGCTTTAGCGATCCTGCCCTGCTTACCGATAACTCTTCCCATATCGTCTGGAGCGACTGAGAGATGGAACACGATAACGCCCTCGGCATCCGGTTCATCCTCGGTTATCTTGATAGCTGTTTTATCCTCAACAAGTCCTGCTGCGATAGCGTAAAGTAGATCTTTCATTGAATTAACCTCCAAAAGCTACGGGAACAGAGGAAGAGACGATACGTCTCACCTCTTCCGCAGAGTCCGATGATTAAAGTACTCCCTCGTTCTTGAGGATTACCTTAACAGTGTCTGTAGGCTGAGCACCCTTTGCGATCCAGTCCTTAGCCTTATCAGCGTCAACCTTTACAACAGAAGGATTCTTTGTAGGATCATAGAAACCGATCTCTTCAACGAATCTGCCGTCTCTTGGGTATCTGGAATCAGCAACAACTATACGATAGAAAGGAGCCTTCTTAGCACCCATTCTTCTGAGTCTGATCTTTACTGCCATTTGTATTCACCTCCGTAAATTTAGTATATATTCCATGCGGCGGGAGACGTCGCATTGAAAGCTTGTTATACCGGCAGATTTCCGCCGCCCTTACCGGTCATCTTATCGAAGTTCATTCCGGCGAGGTTCTTTCTTGCTTTTCTGAGGGACATTTTTCCCTTGCTTCCTGTAAACTGCTTCATCATTTTCTGCATCTGTTCAAACTGTCTTAGCAGTCTGTTCACGTCTTCGACCTTTGTGCCCGAACCGGCAGCAATACGCTTTTTACGTGAAGGATTTATAATAGAAGGCTTAGCTCTTTCAGCCTTGGTCATGGAAGTTATCATAGCCTCGACACGGTCGAGCTGTCTTTCGTCAACATCCACATCCTTGATCTTATCGCCTACGCCCGGAAGCATACCGAGGATAGACTTCATATTGCCAAGCTTCTTTATCTGTTTCATCTGGTCGAGGAGATCGTCCATATCGAACTTATTCTCCTTGAGCTTCTTGGTGAGCTTTTCAGCTTCCTTCTGAGACATAACGTTCTCAGCTTTTTCGATGAGTGTGAGCACATCGCCCATACCGAGGATACGTGAAGCCATACGCTCAGGGTGGAACTGTTCAAAATCATCGAGCTTTTCGCCCATACCAACGAATTTGATCGGTTTACCTGTAACTGCGAGTACTGAAAGTGCAGCACCGCCTCTTGTATCTGAATCAAGCTTTGACATAAGAACGCTTGTGATGCCTACTGCATCATCGAAAGCCTTAGCTACGTTAACAGCATCCTGACCGGTCATAGCGTCGACAACGAGCATTATCTCATTTGGCTGAGTGAGCTCCTTAATGTTGATAAGCTCCTGCATGAGAGCCTCATCAACGTGCAGACGGCCGGCGGTATCTATGATAAGCACATCATGACCGTAGTCCTTAGCGTGAGCAAGAGCCTGTTTAGCGATGATAACAGGGTCTATCTGTCCCATTTCAAAAACAGGGACATCTGCTTTCTGACCTACTACCTGAAGCTGATTGATAGCAGCAGGACGGTAAATATCGCAGGCTGCGAGCAGAGGACGGTGTCCTTCTTTTTTGAGCAGCTTAGCGAGTTTAGCAGAGTGGGTGGTCTTACCTGAACCCTGAAGTCCGCACATCATGATGACCGTTGGCGGTTTTGAAGCAAAATTAATACGGGCATTACTGTTGCCCATGAGTGAGCAAAGCTCCTCGTTAACAATTTTTATTACCTGCTGTGCAGGGGTAAGGCTTGCGAGGACCTCTTCACCGACAGCTCTTTCGGTGACACTTTTAACGAAGTCCTTAACGACCTTATAGCTTACATCCGCTTCAAGAAGAGCAAGGCGGACTTCACGCATAGCCTCCTTAACGTCACTTTCAGTAAGTTTACCTCTTGACTTCAGCTTTTTAAAGACGTTATTAAGTTTTTCGGAAAGTCCTTCAAATGCCATGCTATCATCTCCATTCAGATGTATTATTTATAGAAGCTCCAGACCCTTCTGCACCTCTGCGGTGATAGAGTCACGGATTTTTTTGTCGTTTATATTATCAGCAGCCGAACTTATCCTGCTGAAGCAGTCTCTCATTTTACCGAGTCTTTCGGCAAATCCGAGTTTTTCTTCATAGTTGAGGAGGATATTTTCGGTGCGTTTTATAAGGCTCATAACAGCCTGTCTTGTAATGCCGAGGGGAGTTCCTATCTCAGCAAGGGAGAGATCCTCACAGTAATAAAGCTCCATAACGCTTCTCTGGTGTTCAGTGAGGAGATCTCCGTAGCAGTCGAGGAGCATCACATATTTAAGTTCCTTAGCCATAAGAGCACTCCTTCTGCATGGGTGTAATCTAAAATCACTTTACACATTATACTATATCCCAAGCGATTTGTCAAGAGGGATACAAGAAAAATTTCTTTTTTCCCGATATACATATATGTGCAAATTAGATAACACAAATTTAAATATGTGCTTCGATGTATGGTATTACCTCTTCACGGGAGATACCAAGGGCATATGCAAGTTCATCAAACAGCATATTCTCGGCATTATTAAGGAAGCGTTCATCAGTTGAGTGGAGCTGTTTATGTTGTTCTGCGAGTTTTTGTTTATGGATAAACAGAGTTTTGATAAGCTTCACCAATTCATGCCGATCGCCGCTGTCGATTATACTGCTGTAAGCCTCTTTTCGGGCAGCTTCGTCGTCTATCCAGATAGAATTTTCGTCCGGCATGACTTTTATGAGTTCCTCGGCTTCCTCATGCGAAAATACCGGACGCATTTTATTTACAAGTGCACTGTTTGAGGTCGGGACATAGAAAGTATTTTTATGATCGTTTATTGGTCTTAAAACGTAATACTCTATATCCTCACCGCTGAAATCATGTTTTTCTATTGCTGAGATAACACACACTCCGTATGAAGCATAAACAACTGCCTGACCTGTACTATACATAATGTCCCTCCTAAGATAAAAATAAGCCGTTCCCTGACAACTGGATTTACGTCGGGGATCGGCTACACGTTGATATACAATAATTATAGCACTTTTTTGTCAAAAATGTCATAGGCGATATAAACAAAAACGACCGTTTAAATTTGTATATTTGATTTATGTGTTATTTTTATATGATTTCCTTTTTCGTTGACAGTATATAGTAAGTGTGTTATAATAAATGTATCTAAAGAAATGAAGGTCATAAAAATGGAAAAATTCAAAGATCTCATTAATAAACGCTGGTTTGCGAATACAATGGCAGGCTGCATAACTGTTATATGCTTTCTGCTGATCTCAAATATCGGCACCATATGGGACGGTATTTCGAGAGTTATAGGGTATTTTTCAACTGCTATCGGCGGCTGTATCATGGCTTACATGATGAATCCGCTTGCAAAACTGTACCAGAGAACGGTATTCCGCAAGATCCCATCAAAGACAGCACAGTGGATATTGTCGATAACCCTTGCTGTAATAACTGTTATATGCTTTGTAGTATTCACCCTGCTCACCCTTGTGCCGCAGCTCGTAGACAGTATCACCAACTTTGTAAACAATATCGGCTCATATGCAGCCTCTGTCCAGAAGCTGCTCGATAGTATCGACCCTAACGTATCTAAAAAAGTCAATATGCAGAGCTTTGTTGATTCCTCTGAAAAAACGCTCAACAGAGTTGTATCGTATATCTCTGACAACTCAACTCAGATAATCAGCTTCTTTACAAACGCCGGAAAAGGTATGTTCAACTGGATAGTCTCATTCATACTCTCAGTATATCTCCTTGCAGGCAAAGAGAGGATAAAAACAGGTTCTACAAGATTTCTCAAAGCTGTAATGCCGGAGAAAAAATACGAGTCACTCAACTCATTCCTCATCCACTGCGACGCTGTACTCAACAGATATATAGTATTTACCATAATCGACGCTCTTATAGTCGGAACTGTAAATGCGATATTTATGGCAATAGCCGGTATGGAGTATATCGCTCTTGTATCGTTTGTAGTCGGCATAACCAATCTTGCTCCTACATTCGGACCTATCGTCGGCGGTGCTATTGGCGGATTCATACTTCTTATGGTAGAGCCTAAGAGTGCTCTTATTTTCCTGATCTTCACACTCATATTACAGCTCTGCGACGGCTACCTCATAAAACCAAAGCTTTTCGGCAGCACACTCGGTGTTCCCGGACTGCTGATACTTCTCTCTATCATCGTCGGCGGACGTATATTCGGTGTATGGGGAATCCTCTTCGCTATACCGTTTGCCGCTATACTCGACCATTTCTACAAGGAGAACCTTCTGCCTTCTCTGGAAAGAAGAAGAGCTTCACTGAACAAAAAAGCTCACGATGCAGAAGCTGAAGAAATTTCCGAGGAAATAAGCGTCGGTCAGACAGATTAACATCTGCTCAAAAGATGATCTCAGATCCTTATTGTTATTATAATTTCCTAAAAATCTCTGCATTTAGTACAGAGATTTTTATTTTTATATCAAAGTATTGTAATACACAAAAGTTTATGATATAATGAATGCGGAGCATTCATTATAAATGATTAAAAAGCCCTTTGCAGATACGTGCTGCAAGACAGCACTCCCTGCAAATCGGGCAATTATATCATAACGCTTCGCTTTTATGATACAATAAACTCAACATCCTGAATATTGCAGCAATGCTTAAAAACGGGGAGGAATGCAGCTATATCAGGATGAGGTAAAGAAAATATAAATTTAAGAATGGAGGGCTTTGTTATGAACATGACAAAAAAACATTTATCGAGAATTGCTGCTTTAGCAGCGGCTGCTGTCATAACAGCAGGGGGAACTTTGACAATGCAAAGAGGGGCAGTGTCAAATAATCAGATTACAGCTATGGCGTATTCACAGACTGATTTCAACTACACTCAAGGTACATCAGGTCAGCTCACTTATGCAAAATATTCCGACCATATCGAGATTTTAGGATGTGCTTCGGGTGCTACATCTGTTGAAATTCCTGAAACAATAGAAAATCTGCCTGTTACCGCTATTGCAAGATATGCATTCCAGTGCAGCTCACTTACAAGCATCACTCTTCCGGAATCTATTAAAACTATTGGTTATTATGCTTTCGATATGTCTAATGACCTCACTACAGTTAATCTTCCGGATAGCCTTGAATTAATAGAAATGGACGCTTTTAAACAGTGTAAAAAGCTTGAAAACGTAACTTTCCCAAGTCATTTTGTAGAGATACACTCCAATTGCTTCGACGAAACTCCTTGGATGGACGCTCAGCGTAAGAAAGATCCGCTTGTAATCATAAACGGTGCTCTTATAGACGGTAAAACTGCTGAGGGCAAAGTTGAAGTTCCTGCTAATGTCAAGTATGTATCATCAAGTGCCTTTGCTCGAAATAATAAACTTACTTCCATAGTATTCCATTCAAATATAGATAAAGTCAGCGACAACACCTTCTTCTACTGCGAGAACCTCACATCAGCTGAATTCAAAGGCATAACATCCATAGAGAGCATGGCTTTTGCTTACTGCAACAAGCTCAGCGACCTCAAGATCTCAGGTAAGCTCAGCAAGATCGAGGACTATGCATTCGCTGACGTTACTGCTTCAACTACAATAACTTTCTACGGCAGCAAGGATAAATGGGAACAGATAGACAAGGCTAATAACACTCAGTTCTTCCAGAACGCAAGAATGATTTTCGATGAAAGCCATGTTGAGGACATAAAGGGCGATGTGAATATGGACGGCAATTTCAATATCTCCGACCTTGTTCTTGTACAGAAATGGCTGCTCGCTGATAAGAATACAGTACTCAAAAACTGGAAAGCAGCTGACTTCAACTCTGATAACGTGCTCGATTCCTTCGACCTTGGTCTCATGAGACGTGGACTTATTAAATAATAACAAACATTCCGATATATTAAAAGGCAGACGCATTTAACGTCTGCCTTTTTTAATCAGGAATTACTTCTTCTTTTTCTTGCCATTATTGTTTTTGCCCTTGTTTTTGTTTGCAGCAGTATTGACCTTCTTAGCAGTTTCCTCGGCAACCTTTTTTGCCTCGTCAGCTGCTTCGCCTGCCTTTTCAGCAGCTTCCTGATAAGCCTTGCCCTTTTCGATAAGCTCCTCATTCAGAGCAACTATCTTTTCAGCTTCTTCACGGGCTTTCTCTGCTTTTTTCTTAGCCTCATCAGATACATCGCTTGTTACATCGCCCTTAGACTTGATTATCTGAACGTTCTTCTTTTTCTTAGGAGCTTCTTCCGGCTCTTCTTCCGGAAGTCCGAGCTTCTTTCTTCTCTTTGCTTCAAGTCTTGCCTTGATTATCGGGTTATGCTTTCTGTCATAGATATAGAACATAACTATGATAATGATGCCAAGTATCAGTGTGAATATACCGATAGTGAATCCAGGCGGAGTATACTTCATAGTGATAGTATGCTCACCCGGCGACAGTCTGAGACCTATCATTGCATTAAGGATAACAATCTCTCCGTCCTCACTTGAATCCTCATTCGTGAGGACGTTCTTATATCCCGGTTGATTAAAATCAACTATATATGAATCCACCTTTTTGCCGTCTATCTTGATCTCCCAACCCGGCTCGTAAGGGATGGATGTAACGAATACCTGTCCGTCCTTAGCTGTTACCGTACCCTCAAGGTAGCGGTCGTTGGACTTTTCGGTATCGATGATCCACTGATTCTGCTTGAGTACATCTATATCCTGCTGGAATGCGTCTTCATCAAGATAATAGAACTGGAAACCGTTATTCTTATCTACCATGAAGTACTCGTTTGAACCAAGGTATTCTCCGTTAGCACCGGATGCAAGAATTGTGAATCTTACTTCTATCTCTGTACCCTCTTCGTAAGGACCTATACGGATAACAGGAGCGGTATTTGAATTGAAGTATGAACCGTATCCCTCGTGACCATAGAATGCACCGTTAGCGTCCTTCTTATCCGATACCCAGAGGTTGCACTGCTTCTTCATATTAGAGAATACGTGCATATAAACATCGCCTGTCTTAGGAACAGTAAGATGAACATTTACAACAGCGTCGCCTGCATTTGCATTTGCATCGTAACAATCGTGAACGTATTGTTTAGAAGGGTCATTAGGGTCTTTTGTAATATAATCGCTGTGTCTTACCTTTTCAGGATCGAAAGAAACTTCAGCAGCTATAGGCTTATAGTACTGTTTGAAGTCTGTGATATTGTTTGAAGCGTCGAAAGTAGTATTTCCGGTCATAGCACTGAGGAAATTGTTCATGCTGTTGAACGGATTATCATTTCCGAGGAACAGAAGTCTTTCTATCTGCTGATCCGCCATGAAGCCGATAGAAAGTGCATTCGGATTCTCGTAAATATCAACATTGGCGGTCTTATCGTCATCCTTTTCATAGGTTGAAGAGAAACGCTTGATATATGTGTGGTCAAGCATTCTTGAATCTCCGCTACGTCTTTCAGGGTCATCAAGAATATACTTTATACCGAGAAGAGAATCTGCGATAGGGTTAGTACCGGTAAACTTTGTCTCATAGCTCTGAGTGAAGTAACCCATAGTCTCGATAAAGTTGATAGCTCTTGTGTTCATTACAGAGCTTGAATGTGATATACCTTTAAGACCGAGTGCGAGGTTATCGTTTACCATACGGTCATAGGTCTTTTCAGAACGATAGAAACCGCCGTCGTATTCTTCAAGTTCATCGACAACGTCTTTTCCGGAGAGTATCTCAGTATATGTGCTCTTATCTGAGTTGCCGACTTCCTTGAATATCTTTCTGAAAGAGTCGAAGCAGTTATATCCGCCCTCAAAGAAGATAACAGCAGCAACACAGCAGGTCATTATAGTTCTGATATTCTTCTTTTTTATACGGCTGTAAGCGAAGAGGTATATAGTATAGATACAAGCGAGTACCATACCTATAGCAACTGTACCGAGCCATACTTCTTCCCACTTGTCTGCACCGTGTTCCATAGTGTCCTTATACGGCCATACAGCAACATACTTATACTTGCTCTGGTTATAATCGTATGTAGGCATAGTGGTCACGAACAGGAATGTGAGAATTGCTATGATACCGAAGCTTGAGCCTGCTTCAGCAAATGAAAGCTCATAACCGTCAAGCTTAGAGAACAGCTCAGCTGCCATAGCTAAAACGATGAATGAAACGATGAAAGAATATCTGTAAGGGAGCCAGTTAGGGTCCTGTCCACCGTGCCAGAGCATATTGATAGGCTTGATGTACATACTCATGAACATTATTACGAGCATGAGTCCGTTACCGATCTTCTTGTTGAGCTTTATCTTCTTATTCATGAAGTAGAGCGGGAGCATGATGAATGTCATAACACCGCTGTATATCTCAGGTCTGCCGTAGAAACGAGTTCCCTCGTCAACGTTTACAGAGTAATACTGGTTCGGAAGCATACATGGAACGAGCTCCAGAGGCTTGAACATATATTTCAGGCTGTAATCCGGCTCTGAGAAGTCGAATTTACCGAGTGCAAGGGCATTGTAGACCGGCAGTATCATAAACAAACTGCAAAGGAGCACAACGATAGTTGAAACTACCATAAGACCTATGGTCTTGCCATACTCAGTAATATCCTTGAATTTTCTGTCTGTTCCGAAGAATAGATAGTAAACGAAATAAATAGCTACGAATATAGCGACCATGAAGCCGATATAGAAGTTAGCTACGAACATAATTGCAAGCGGGATGATATAGTTTATCTTTCTGCCGTCATCGATGAGGTATTCAACACCGAGGATTATGAGCGGAAGGAAGATAGGTCCGTCTATCCACATAGGGTCTATGAGCTGGATGACAACATAGCTCATCATAGAGTACATTGTGGAGAACATGAGTGACGGAAGGGGAGCTACGTGTTTCGATTTCTGAGCGTAAATACAGAAAGTAACTCCGGCTGAACCGACTTTGCACATCTGCATTATCATAACGCTCTCGATTATCATTTTCCTCGGAAGGAGCATGACTATCAAAGTAAACGGACTGGCAAGGTAATAACCTATGACTCCCATGAAACCTCCGGAGAGATTTCGGCTCCAGCTGTAAAGAGCACTGCTGTCGCCCCAGAAAGCGTCTCTTAGATGTTCAAAGTAGTAGATGTACTGACCGTTAAGGTCAAGTGTGAGTACTGAACGTTCACCGAATGGGTATACATCAAATGCGATGTAGGATAAGAACGTCAGCAGGAATGGGATGACGAAAGCCGGTATGCAGAACCATAGATTCGACTTGGTCCTGTTGGCGGCTAACGCATTTGGTGCGGTACTGGCAGGCTTGCCGCTGTACTGATTTGGTCTGCGGGTGCGGACGGCTTTCTTTGAGCCGGCTGCCCCTTTTGAATTAGCCAAGTTTGTTCCTCCTTCTTTACCGGTCTGGCTTTAAACAGCCATAATACCCGATTATAATACTATTTTCCATTATACTACAAATCCATAATATTTGCAATAGTTTATCAATAAAAATAAGATAAAAAAAAAGCGGCACTGCCATAAAGCAGTGCCCAATGAATTGATGATTTATATTTTTTTGACGATGCTGTTAAACATCGTCAAGAAAACAGCTTTTTATTGCTTCACAAATTACAAGCACTGCACTGAAAAAGTCTTAGGGGAAGACTTTTCCAGTGAACTCAGGATACGTTTGGGAGGACTATCCTTACTGCTTGTTGTATGTTACCCACTGGTAGCGGGCTGTGAGAGGTGTCTTGCCATTGAAAGGCTTGAGCCATTCGATTGTGTTAGGATCCTTGTTAGGATCGCTTACACCAGGCCATACATTCATCATGATCTTGCCGGCTGTGCTTGGGATATTCTGTGTAGCAGTATAAACTGCCTTGCCGTCAACATACCATGTGATGTGGTCAGGCTGCCAATCGAAGCCGTATGTATGGAATGCCTCAGAAGCATCGAATCCGAGGTCATACATATACTCGTGATTGCCAACGCCGTTTGTATAATAGTTCAACTGAACCTTAGTTGTGTCTTTACCGAGAACCTCAATATCGATCTCGTCCCAAGGGTTGTTGTCGGAAGGACCTGTGTAGGTGAAGAATGAAGATACTACACCGTCATTCTTTATAGCCTGCATAGAAGTCTCATAGTAGCCGTAGTGGTAGAAATCGGTTGTTCTGTATTCAGCTGCTGAATACGGGAAATTTGCTGACTGAGGGTATTTTGAATCGGAACGTTTCTGATCTATAGTTAAATTAAGTACGCCGTCCTTGTAAGAAGTATTTTCTTTGTGCCAGAAGCAGTCAAATACAGATTCATTTGACCATCCGTCTGAAGCCATGAATGTAGAGGGTTGACCTTTTCTGAAGTCAGCTACAAGAGTAGCGTTTGAATTCATTGGAGTTCCACGGTCAGGGATACTGTTACCATTGTTTTTAGTTGTTGTAGCTACAGTTGTTACTGTAGTTGTGTCTGTAGTAGTTATGACAGCTGTTGTAGTTGTCGGAGGAGGTGGTGTAGTGCCCTGCTTATAGGATACAGGAAGTTCAGTAACACTGTGGATGAGGTACTTCTGGATAGTAAGAGCATCCATATTGGTAAGGTCACCATTATTGTGCTCATAAACATCAGCGAGGTATTCGCCTCTTTCAGTGAGAGCATTTACGTCTGAACCGCCTACACCGTAAGTATCAGCGTTTGCGATAGCCTGCATAACGAGAACAGCGTCGTTCATCTTTACTTCACCGCTGACATTAGCATCGCCCCATATTCCGCCCGGAACAGGAGGATCTATAATGGTGGTGTTGTTTCCGCTGCTTGTAGCAGAGAGGAGATATGTGAGAGGTGAGTTCCAGTAAATTGTGATCTCGTTAGTTGAATAGCTCTCGCTGTTGTCAACATAGCACTTAGCAGCAGGAGCGTCAGCACAATATGCCTTAGCTGCACTGTCTTCAAGGCTTGAGTTTACGCCGCCTACGAGCATACCCTTCATTGCTTCGCCTACAGCCATTGAAGGTCTGTGGTGAGGATTCTCAGGGGATACTGTACCAAAGCCTGTTACGAAGCAGGTTCCGAGCGGATTTACTCCGAGGAGGTAGTTGAGCTGGCTCTCAGCAGCGTCGAGGTACTTGCTGTCGCCTGTGAGCTGATAAGCAAGAGCCATTGTGATACCGGAGTTAGCGATAGTCATATTGCTTCCCCAGTTATATCTTGTCTGAGATACGCCGTAAGCCGAGTTATTTGTGTTCTTGAGATATTTATCTGCATCATAGATAATGCTCTGTTTAGCATTCTGATATGCAGTAGAATTCTTGTCTACATCCTTCATTGTGAGGATAGCGATATTGCCGTAGTCACCAACTGTTGACCAGTCCATACCGGATGAAGCAAAGCTGATAGAATTCAGGTACTTGCTGTCGCCTGTAGCTCTGTACATCTGTGCAGCAGCCCAGTAACGCTCGTCAACATCGGTCTTATCGCCGTACTCACCTGTAACAATATCAGATGGGTTCTTGAAATCGAACTGAGGGTTAGCCTGTAAGTAATCCCAAGCCTTCTTAGCGGCTGTGAGGCACTTGTCAGCGAAATTGCCGTCAATATCCTTATAGAATTCGTAAGCGAGAGCCATAGAAGCACAGAAGTCAGCAGTAGCAGTTGAAGAAACAGGTGTAACTATAAGAGGGTCTTTTTCAGCCTGCGGCATAACGTAAGCCGGGAATGTTGCACAGCTTACCTTGTGGTATGCACCGCCGCTTGGAGCCTGCATCTTGAGCATCCATTCAAGCTCGTAACGAACTTCATCGAGGATGTCAGGAGTACCATTATTGCTCTCCGGAATGCCGATATTATCGCTGTATGCAGAAGGGTCAGCATCGTAAGCATAGAGGAGGTCAGCAACAGCCTTTGCAGCAGCTACAGTATATCTTCCGTAGTCGCCTGCATCGTGCCAGCCGCCGCTTACATCGATCTTATTGTTTGTGCCGTAAACTGTAGCCATATCAGTATGGCAGGCAGCGTGACCGAACTTGGAATCGTTGATCTGAGTTCCGCATCTCTGTAAATAGAGCATTCTTACGGATTCGTCAAGAAGATTATTGTAAACTGTATCACCGATAGTGAATGTATATGAATCCTCAAGACCGGAACATGAGATGTAATATGTACCAGCGTCCTTTACTGAGGAGAAGTCGCCCTGATAGTTAGTCTCATTAGCTGATGAGTTACTGAGAGCACTTGAAAGAGGTCCTGTATAAACGGTCTGCTTAGTAACAGCGTTTATTACAGAGAATTCTTTCTGACCGGAAACATTGCGGAAAACAGCAGTTTTCTTGCTTTCCGGCTTATATCCTACCTGATTTATATTTATATCCGGCTCAAAAGCCTTATTAGCGGAATAGTCTACCTTACTGTCATCAACGAGTTCGAGTGAAACGTTATCGAGGTAGATAGTGTGGCTTGAAAGAGTTCCGTCCTTTTCCTGAAGACCGCAGTTGAACACGAGCTTGGACATGATGTCGGTATCGTACTCCATAGTGAACTCATAATCAACAGTCTGAGGTGTAGGGGATACGTTGAGACCCTTCCATGTATAAGCCTGATAAGTACCGCCGTTCTGCTGGATCATAGCTTCTACGTAACGGTTTGTAGAGCATGAAATGTCGTATTTCAGGCGGTAAACACCGTTCTTGTAAAGTGGGATTATGTCATAGAACATCTGTACAGAATAGTTTTTCTGTCCGACACTTGAAATATTCAGTGCGAGCTTGCCGCTGTCTGTAGTAAGAGTACAAACGCCGCCTGTCTCCTTGTAAGTGCCCCAACCAGATGTGCCAGTCTCAAAAGTTGAGTTTTTGATGATGTTGCCGGCAGCGAATGAAACAGCTGTTGGGATAACTGGCAGTGCTGAAGCCATTATCGAACAAGCTGCAAGAGCTGCTGCACATTTTTTGAAGTAGTGCTTTTTCATAAACTTTCCCTCTCAATCTGTGAACCTTTCACATAAAATTTACCCTTATGGGCATCCGGTTCATTGTTCTCAATAACAATATACAATAAAGCAGGTAAAAGGTATATAACTTTAATGACAAAAATGGTAAAATAATGACATTTAGGCGTAAAAAAACGCCTGTTTTTTCGAGAAAAGCAGGCGTTGGTGATTAACGGTCGCACGGCGATATATAGCCATTAAATAAGTATATAAAAATTATATACCGTAACCGCAATAATTGATAAAAAGGTCCTCGTACTATTTTGACGAGGACCTTTAAATGTTTTACTTAATATCAGCGTGATGAGCCTGAAGTGACTTTACACCAAAGTGTTTATTCTCTTTAAGAGCCTTTATACCCTCTGCACTTGCCTTAGCAGCAGCCATAGTGGTGATGTAAGGTACACGGTGCTTGATAGCAGCTTTACGTATATAGCTGTCGTCGTGAGCACTTGTCTTGCCGGCAGGAGTATTGATTATGAGCTGTATCTCGCCGTTAGCGATCTCGTCAGCTATATTTGGTCTGCCCTCATATATCTTATATATACGCTCAGCAGGTATGCCGGCTTCCTTTATCATCTCGTAGGACTTGCCTGTAGCGATGATACGGAATCCAAGCTCGTTGAATGACTTAGCGATGTCAATGAGCTCCGGCTTATCTCTGTCACAAATACTGAGGAGAACAGTTCCTTCGAGCGGAAGACTTGTCTTTGTAGCTTCCTGAGCCTTATAGTAAGCCTCACCGAATGTAGGAGCTATACCGAGAACCTCACCTGTAGAACGCATCTCAGGTCCGAGAACAGGGTCAACTTCCTGGAACATATTGAATGGGAAAACAGCTTCCTTAACGCCGTAGTGGTTGATAACCTTATCTTTAAGCTCCGGAACAGGAGAAGGCTTGCCTGTAAGGGAAGAAGTGATTATCTGAGTAGCTATCTGCACCATGTTGATGCTGCATACCTTTGATACGAGCGGAACAGTACGTGAAGCACGAGGATTAGCTTCAAGAACGTAAACAGTGTCGCCCTCTATAGCGTACTGCATATTCATAAGACCGCATACATTCATTTCAACAGCGATACGCTTTGTGTAGTCCTTGATAGTAGCGACCTGCTTATCTGTGAGGTTCATTGAAGGAAGGATACAAGCGGAGTCGCCGGAGTGAACACCTGCGAGCTCGATATGCTCCATAACAGCAGGAACGAAGCAGTGAGTACCATCGGAAATAGCGTCAGCCTCGCACTCTGTAGCGTGATTGAGGAATCTGTCGATGAGGATAGGTCTGTCCGGAGTTACACCAACAGCAGCGGACATATAAACTCTCATCATCTCGTCATCGTGAACGATCTCCATACCACGTCCGCCGAGAACGTAAGAAGGACGAACCATAACAGGGTAACCGATGCGGTTAGCTATTTCAAGGGCTTCGTCAACGTTAACAGCCATGCCAGCCTCTGGCATCGGGATGCCGAGCTTGTCCATCATAGCACGGAAGTGATCTCTGTCCTCAGCGAGATCGATAGTCTCAGGAGTTGTACCGAGGATATTTACGCCGTACTTTTTGAGGTCGTTAGCGAGGTTAAGAGGAGTCTGACCGCCGAACTGAGCGATAACTCCTACCGGCTTTTCCTTTTCGTGGATAGAGAGAACATCCTCCAGTGTAAGAGGCTCGAAATAGAGCTTATCTGATGTATCATAGTCTGTAGAAACAGTCTCCGGGTTACAGTTTACTATGATAGACTCGAAACCGAGCTTTTTAAGAGCAAGAGCAGCGTGAACGCAACAGTAGTCGAACTCGATACCCTGACCGATTCTGTTAGGACCGCCGCCGAGTATCATTATCTTTGGCTTGTCACTTACAGGGCTCTTGTCTTCGTCAAGGTGATATGTTGAGTAGTAATAAGCAGCATTTTCAGTACCGCTTACGTGAACGCCCTCCCAAGCTTCCTTGATACCGAAGCCGATGCGGGCATTTCTTATCTCCTCCTCAGTAACTTCGAGGAGAGAGCTGAGGTAACGGTCAGAGAAACCGTCGAGTTTAGCCTGTCTGAGTACATTTTCAGCAGGAACAGCACCCTTGTTTGCGAGAAGTGCTTCTTCTTCATCAACGAGCTCCTTCATCTGCTCGATGAAATACTTCTTTATCTTAGTAAGCTCATGGAGCTCATCAACAGTTGCACCCTTACGGAGAGCTTCATACATAACGAACTGTCTCTCGCTTGTAGGGTATCTGAGCTCAGCCATAAGCTGATCCTTTGTCATTTCGTGGAAATTCTTAGCGAATCCGAGACCGTATCTGTCCTTTTCGAGTGAACGGATAGCCTTCTGGAAAGCTTCCTTATAGGTCTTACCAATGCTCATAACTTCGCCGACAGCTCTCATCTGAGTACCGAGCTTATCCTCTGCACCCTTGAACTTCTCGAAAGCCCAGCGAGCGAACTTGATAACGATATAATCGCCGTCCGGATAGTACTTGTCGAGAGTGCCGTACTTGCCGCAAGGGATGTCCTTTAAAGTGAGACCGCAGGCAAGAAGTGCGGAAACAAAGGCGATCGGGAAACCTGTAGCCTTTGAAGCGAGAGCAGAAGAACGTGAAGTTCTTGGGTTGATCTCGATAACAACGATACGTCCTGTTTCAGGGTCACGGGCAAACTGACAGTTACATCCGCCGATAACCTCGATAGACTCGATTATACGGTATGACATATCCTGAAGCTCTTTCTGAACGTCCTCCGGAATTGTGAGCATCGGAGCAGAGCAGAAGGAGTCACCTGTATGAACGCCGATAGGATCGATATTTTCGATAAAGCAGACAGTGATTTTGTTGTTGTCAGCGTCACGTACAACTTCAAGTTCAAGCTCTTCCCAGCCGAAAATGCACTCCTCAACGAGTACCTGACCAACGAGAGAAGCCTGAAGTCCTCTTGCACATACGACCTTGAGCTCATCGACGTTATATACCATACCGCCGCCTGCACCGCCCATGGTGTAAGCAGGACGGAGAACAACAGGATATTTGAGCTGTTCTGCGATCTTTACAGCTTCATCAACAGAGTAAGCTACCTGACTCTTAGGCATACCGATGCCGAGATCGTTCATAGCGTTCTTGAACTCTATACGGTCCTCACCACGCTCGATAGCATCCACCTGAACGCCGATGACCTGTACGTTATATTTTTTAAGCACGCCAGCCTTATCAAGCTCAGAGCAGAGGTTAAGTCCGGACTGTCCGCCGAGGTTCGGAAGGAGAGCATCCGGACGTTCTTTTTCTATGATCTGTGTAAGTCTTGAAAGATTGAGCGGCTCGATGTAAGTAATATCAGCAACATCGGGATCAGTCATGATAGTAGCTGGATTTGAATTCACGAGAACGATCTCGTAACCCAGTTTACGGAGGGCTTTACAAGCCTGAGTACCTGAGTAGTCGAATTCACAGGCCTGACCGATAATGATAGGGCCTGAACCGATGATCATGATCTTGTTAATATCCTGTCTTTTTGGCATATTTATCTCCCAACCCGTACACTATGAAATGTACGATAATATTATTTGCCACATGGCATGGCATAATTTCTTATTTTATATGATAACATAAATCTACATAAATTGCAAGAGGAAAATAAGTTAAGGTATTTTTTTATTTTTAGGTATTATTGATGATATGTTGTTTTGGTGGTTTATCATTTCAGTTCCGTGAACGGAAATGATAATATATATCAGTATCATTATCATTAACAGTATCATTATCAGTAACAGTTACAGTATCAGCTTTTTTTGCTTTGATCCGCTTTCGGTTTGCTTTTATTTGCTTTTTCAAATTATAAAATCCCACATAAAACAACAATATTGCCCTTGAAAATTGCTTATTATTTACATATTAAACGATATACCAGCCGCAATACTTGATTTAATCTGCAATATGTGGTATAATAAGGCTCGTACACCTTTTACGACAGGAGGATAGTTATGCTTAATGCTGATCTGAAGGAATTTGAATTTGCCTCAGAATTTGATGAGCTCATCGTTTCCGCAGCTATCGCTGTCCCTATGGGAGAGCCGAACGGTATCGTTCAGATAGTCCACGGTATGCAGGAGCACAAAGAGCGTTATTACCCATTCATGGATTACCTTGCCGAGGAAGGCTTTATTACAGTTATACACGACAACAGAGGTCACGGAAAGAGCATCTGCTCAGAGGACGATCTTGGTTTTATGTTCAGAAACGGCAGCGAAGGCTTTGTCAGCGACATTGCCCAGATAAACAGATTCATCCACGAGACCTATCCGCAGCTCCCTGTATTTATAATGGGAAGCGGCACAGGAGCTTCCGGTGTTGTAGGTTTCATGAAAAAGAACGACACCTCCGCCAATGGTATCGTACTTCTCGGACTTCCGTGCTACAGCTCCTTCTCGCCGGTAGTAAGAGGCATTAGATCAGAAATCTCTAAAAAGCTCGGAACTCGCTTCCGCAGCGAAAAACTTTATGATATGATAGATGACCGTTTCGGTAAATTCTTTGAACAGCCGGATAACTCGTGGAGATGCAGCGATCCGGACGCAGTTGAAAGCTTCAACAGCGATCCCCTCTGCAACTTCAAGATAACTATGAACGGCTACGAGGAAATGCTGAAACTTATTAAAAACGCCGATTCTCTGAAAAACTGGGAGATCAATAATCCGTCTCTGCCAATAAGATTCATCTCCGGCAAGGATGACCCTTGTATGATCTCAGAGAAGAAGTTCTTCAAATATATCGCTAAGCTCGAAAAGATCGGATACGAGAGCATTTCTCACCGTATTTTTGATGGGATGCGTCATGATCTGCTCAATGAAAAGAACAGCATCAATGTCTGGAAAGATATAGCAAAATCACTGTTTTCATGGATAGACCGCTTCAATGACCCTACAGAAGAGCCTGAGACCGGTACAGACATCCAGCAGTGACAATGCACAGAAAGGATAAATTATGGATATTAACAAAACCCTTGCAAAAGAATTCGGACTTAAACAGGAACAGGTGGATAATACTGTCCAGCTCATCGACGACGATCAGACTATCCCGTTTATCGCTCGTTACCGTAAGGAGCTTACAGGTTCTCTGGACGATCAGGTCCTCCGTGAACTCTATGACAGACTTATGTACCTCAGAAACCTTGAAAAACGTAAGCAGGAAGTCACAAATTCTATAACTGAACAGGAAAAAATGACTCCTGAGATAGAGGCTGCTATCAGTGCTGCTATGACTCTCGTTGAAGTTGAGGACATCTACCGTCCGTTCAAGCCAAAGAGAAGAACAAGAGCAAGCATCGCAAGAGAAAACGGTCTTGAACCGCTCGCAGAGCTTATCATGGCTCAGGAAAACTCCACAGAGCCTGAAAAAGAAGCTGAGGCTTATATAAATGAGGAAAAGAAGATAAACGACGCTCAGACAGCTATACAGGGTGCTATGGACATCATCGCTGAGGATATATCCGATGACGCTGATATAAGAAAGAAGCTCCGTGCTCTCGCAGGCGAAAAGGGCGAGCTTACCTCCAAGGCTTCCGATGCCGAGGCTGAAAGCGTTTATATGAATTACTACGACTACTCAGAGGCTATACCTAAGGTCGCTGACCACCGTGTGCTCGCTCTCGACAGAGGTGAGAAGGAAGGCTTCCTCAAAGTCGCTGTAACTCTCGACGAAACTCTCGCTACTGACGTTATCTTCGGAAAGTACATAAAGGCTAACAATGCCTGCGGCGAGCTTGTAAGAGCTGCTGCTGCCGACAGCTATAAGAGACTTATTTTCCCGTCTATAGAGCGTGAGATACGTTCAGATATGAGCTCTAAGGCTGCTGAGTCCTCAATAAAGGTATTTGCAGCTAATCTCCGCCAGATGCTTCTCCAGCCGCCTCTTAAACACAGCGTTATCCTCGGTCTTGACCCGGGTTATGCTCACGGCTGTAAGACTGCTGTTATCGACGGCACAGGCAAGGTGCTCGATACAGCTATAATCTACCCTACAGGTTCAGCAGGTGCTGTTGAAGCTGCAAAGAAAAAGGTAAAGCAGTTCATTGAAAAATACGGCGTTACAGCTATTTCTATCGGAAACGGTACTGCTTCCCGTGAGACTGAGACTTTCACTGCCGACATAATCAAGGAAATGTCAGCAGATGTAAGCTATATGATAGTAAACGAGGCTGGAGCTTCTGTTTACTCCGCTTCTAAACTTGCTGCTGAGGAATTTCCGGAGTACGATGTTTCTATCAGAGGTGCTATCTCGATTGCACGCCGCCTTCAGGACCCTCTGGCAGAACTCGTAAAAATAGAGCCAAAAGCTATAGGTGTTGGTCAGTATCAGCACGATATGCCTCAGGCAAGAATGAGCGAAGCTCTCGGCGGTGTCGTTGAGGACTGCGTTAACTCCGTCGGTGTCGACCTCAACACAGCTTCTTATTCGCTCCTCTCATACGTATCAGGCATAAATTCCGCTGTTGCTAAGAATATTGTTGCTTACCGTGAGGAAAACGGCAAGTTCACTGACAGAAAAGAGCTTATGAAAGTTGCAAAGCTCGGCAAAAAGGCTTTCGAGCAGTGTGCAGGCTTCCTCAGAGTGCGTGACGGAAAGAATCCTCTTGATAATACTGCCGTTCACCCTGAAAGCTACGCAGCAGCTTCATCACTCCTCAGCGAATGCGGATTCACTCTTGCTGATATATCAAACGGCGGTGCAGAGGGAATCTCTGAAAAGGCTGAAAGCATCGGCATAGATAACATAAGCAATAATCTCGGTATCGGTGTTCCTACTCTCACAGACATCATCGGAGAGCTTAAAAAGCCGGGCCGTGACCTCCGTGACGAGCTTCCGCCTCCGCTCATGAGAAGCGGCGACATTATGGAGATAAAAGACCTTAAACCGGGTATGGAACTTGTCGGAACAGTCCGCAATATCATCGATTTTGGTGTATTTGTTGACATCGGCGTTCACGAGGACGGTCTTGTACATATTTCTCAGATATGCAGCAGATATATCAAGCATCCTCTTGAAGCAGTAAAAGTCGGAGAAGTTGTAAAGGTGAGAGTCCTTGATGTTGATATAAAGCGTAACCGTATCTCTCTTACAATGCGTCTTAACGACGAGGAGGAGAAGAAACAGCAGTCCGACCGCCGTCCTAAGAAAAAGCGTGAGGACAAGAAGCAGAAGGGCTTTGACGTAAATAAACTCCGCAACAGCAGCTTCCGCATAAAACAGAAATAATTTTACAGGGCAGACCTTTTTTAATTAGGTCTGCCCTTTTATTACAGCAAAGCCGTCCTTTTTACGGGACGGCTCTGCTTATATGTTATGGGAGATGTGATCGATCATTCAAGTCCAACGAGTCTACGCTGAATTGTAAGAGCATCACCGAGTGTAACACCGTCACCGGTATTGTTTACGTCAGCATTGAATTCGCCTACAGGGCTGAGCTGGTAATCATCAGGATTGCAGTTGTTCTGCATGATAATTACAGCATCTGCCATATTCACTGAACCGCTGTTGTTAGCATCGCCTGAACGTGTAACAGTAATTCCCTTGAGTCCCTCAAGATACTTGATATGTTCGATCTCAGCGATCTGGTTCTGCTCATCGAGCTTAGCGTAGTAAGCATCTACAGCATTATCGAGCTCTTCTTTTCCAACGTCCTTTACAATGAACGTAATAGCTACATAAATATCATAAAGGTCTCCGCATATGCCGTTATTGTTTATATCAAGCTGTTTATCTATATAATTCCATGTTTTTTCATTAAGTTCGCTTTCGTATACTGTTTTATATTCCATAAGGTCATCGAAGTATGTTTCGAGAGCAGAACTATCATCTCTGTCTACTTTTCTGTCGCCGTTAACATCAGGAGGAGCTACAGTACCATTGAGCACATCCTGTTCATACTGGTCAAGCAGACTGTTAAACAGATCATTATCAAAATCTTCGCCGCTTACGCCGAAATAGTCGTTTATCTTCCATGAATTATCTTCTACGGCAGTCATGCCAGCATCTATAGTAGCTTCTTTAACACACGTATTGAAGCATTCCGGCATAAGTTTATATTTTTCTGCTAATACCTTTTTAGATTTTAATCCCTGATATTTTTCGTTTAATTCTATAAGGTATTCTGTATATTCTCTTGCACCTTCTTCATCATCAGGATCAAGATCAGCAAGTACTCTTTGGATCTCCTCATTCAGATCAATATACTCATCGGTAAGCCAGTCAGCATTATCAATAAGCTGATTATAATAATCTACATATGTTTGTTTATCTATCCAAGAAGGATCAAATTCATTATTGCATATTAAGCTCAACAGGACAATATCATTGCGGAATCCATATTTTTCATCTATGTTCTTTGAATTATTGAATGATTTTTCAGAGAGTATAGTATGGCTCTGATCTACCGGCTCATACTGTAATTTTTCAATATAGGTATAAATGAAATACTCATACATATCGAAAATATCAGTTGTTCCGTTTTCATTTACATCAAATAAAGAAGGATCATTCTGCATGATATTATTAACATAGTTATACATAGCACCGGTCTCAATAGCAGCATCTTTCAGATCATATACAATAGAATAGCTGTTAAAAGTGTGATTTCCGTCCTTGTTATAATAATTATTCATATCATAGTCATCTAATATATATCCGTTTTTGTAAGTATAATATCTGTTCAGTATATCACTGTCATCAGTATTTACTTTGCCGTCCCTATTCAGATCCCCTTTTGCTTTTGCAGCAGCTATCTGTTCCTGAGTAAGTTCATCTTCTAAACACACTAATCCACCGAATTCTTTGCAGATCGCATATGAATTAAGCAGAAAAGCGTCATAACGGTCTATAACACCATTTCCGTCTATATCAGCATTTACTGCACCGTTATCTATAGAATCAAAATACGATTGTAATTCTTTATTTATTACAGGCTGATAGTCAGCAAAGCTTGACACCGGCACTATATTTACCAGTGAAGCTGAAGCTGCAAGTGTAGCTAAAAATTTTTTCATAATAATACTCCTCTCGTATTCAATAATCTGTTTTTCAAGATCATCGTCATTATCTATTACAGGAACCGTTTCTTCCGGTTTCCTTGTAGTTTCGGGACCTTTCGGAGGAATAACTGCCGTAGTCACCTGAATATTGCCTCCACTGCCTTTATTTGATTTTGTAGTTATTTTTACTGTTGACCTTCTATCTTCCGGCACAGCAGCCGCAGTTGTTACCGCAGTATTTACTTTTCCTGCCTTGGATCCAGTCGCAGTATAGCCGTATCCTGTGGTAGTAAAAGTGAAGTTACTTGTATTATTGGCATTTGAAGTAGTAATTACAGTGTTTTTATCAGTAGTTATCTTGTTATTATTATCATCATCGGAAGGTCGGCTGTCAACGCCTTCTGTTGAATCGGTGGTAATAATATTATCATTATGTGGTTCAAGATCATTCTTCAATGATCTGTTAAAAGCAGTGTTCCATAATCCTATAGCGAGCACACAAGCTGTAGCTGCGGCGGTTATTCTGAACTGTATCGGTATGAAAAGCCGGCGTTTTTCTTCATTTTCAGGAAGAAGTCCAGCCTGATCCAGAAATTCATCCCTGTGTTCAGATTCCGGAAATACAAAAGAATCCTTTATCACTTTTTTAAATTTTCTGTTCATCACTGTTCTCCCTCCTCTCCATTGAATTCATTTTTCAGCTGAGAAAGTATTTTTCTCAGCCTTCGGCTCATTGTGAACCTTGAAATACCGTACATTTTACTCAGAACACCTACCGGAACTTCATTCACATATCTTAGAACTACAAGTTCTCTGTCCTCATCTGATAGTTTCTGCATAGCACTACTCAGAGCAACATTGGTAAGTATATCCTCCTCATGGTCGGTTCCATCGGGAATGTCATCGGTCAGTTCCTCTACAGCTTTTTTCCGGAAATTATCCGCACACAGATTGCCGGCTATCGTGTACAGATAGTGCAGTTCCTTTTCAATATCGCAGACCTGCTGTCGTTCAAGAAAACGAAGAAAAGTCTCCTGAGTTATGTCTTCAGCAAGCACATGGTCACGAACCTTGAAAAAGCAGTACCGGAAAATTTTATCGTACTGTTCTTTTATATCGACTGACACGTATTAACCTCCCTTCATAATGATTGACGTTTTAGGATACACTGATGTGCAAAATGAATTGTAAACAATTTGTGAACAAAAAGAGCTTCTATATAATTATAGCACATTATAGAATATAAGCAAAGCCTCCGTATAGATTATATCATCGCCGCTGAAATAGCTGTCACCATTTATGTGTTTTTTGAATTATATTAGCGAGCCTTGTTACATTGATAAATTTTTAGCAATATAATTTCAATGTGAACTCCCGTCAAGCAAATATTCGGAGCAATAAAAGTCTGTTTAACAGGCAATATATTCTTTAATATTTAATACACTATGTTTTGAATAATAGACAAACTATATAAAAGAGTCTTTTTTCGCATTATCTGAAATTTTTTTGATATATAAACTTAATGTAAAACATGTCTATTCCCCACAGACTTTTTTATATATCATTAACAAAAAAGTGCAAAATATATTGACATTAAAACCTTTACTGTGTACAATTATCTTACAGGGAATTTAAGGCAGCACCGCACAAAGCTTGTGCGGCAGAAACGCAGTCAGATTTTTCGTCAGATTGTATAGAAATTCCGCAGGCATACTGACGTATGTCAAGGAAGTTCTGTGCAAGATGACGGGAAATATGCAAGTTTATGACGTGCAAAGCCGTCAGGCGGGCATTGTGCGGTATTGCCTCAAAATATGATAATTCAGGAGGAATGCAAAATGAAAAGAATAGGCACTTTTTTTCTTGCGTTAACAATGGCAGGAGCTATGGTCTCATGTTCAAGTAAGTCAAGCAGCAGCGACAGCAACGATCAGGATAAGGAGTTTTACGGTCGTGGCAGAACTGTTGGTATCGCTCTTCCGACTCAGAATCTCGAACGCTGGAACCGTGACGGCGTTTTTCTGAAAGAACAGTTTGAAGCTGTTGGATGTAAAGTCGACTTGAAATATGCCGATAATAACAAAGATAAGCAGGTCGAAGATATTCAGTCAATGATCGATGAGGGCGTACAGCTGCTCCTTATAGCTGCGGTCGATAAGGATAATCTTAGCAGCACTCTGGATAAGGCTAAAGAAGCCGGCATACCTGTCGTTGCATACGACCGTCTTATCATGAATACTGATGCAATTACTTACTATGTTTCATTCGATAACTATATGGTAGGTGCAATTCAGGGCGAATATATCAAAGAGCAATTAAAGCTTAATGAAACAAATAACACCTATAATGTAGAATTTGTCGGCGGCGACGAGCTGGATAATAACGCTCGATTCTTCTTTGAAGGTGCTTATGAAACCTTACAGTCTTACATTGATTCAGGTAAATTAAATATAGTTTCCGGTAAGAATACTTTTGAACAGGTCACAACCCCAGAATGGTCAACTGATAATGCCCGTGCTAATATGAAACAGCTTTTAGCAGATAAATATTCTGACGGTACAACGCTCGATGCTGTAATCTGTGCTAATGACTCTACTGCTCTCGGCGTTACAGAGGCTATACAGTCGGATTATTCCGGTACAAATCATCCAATAATAGTCGGTCAGGACGGCGATGTAGAGAACCTTAAAAATATTGTTGACGGCTATCAGGATATGACCGTTTTCAAAAATGTTAACGATCAAGCTAAAGTGACCCTTGAAATATGTAAGCTTATACTCTCAAAAGAGACTCCAAGCGTAAGTCTACTCGAAAATCTCCATGTAGATGTAAAATATGATACTTCTACTTATAATAACGGCGTTAAGTATATCCAGTCGTATCTGCTTGCTCCTTATGCAATAGATAAGAAAAACTTGCAGTCTCTGGTCGATACCGGCATCTATAAGTGGGACAGCAATAATAAATACCTCGATATTGTAAAATAATAATTAAAAACGGGAACTGCCGATCATTTGACAGTTCCCGTTTTTTTATTCGTCTTTTACTCTTGAGATATATTTATAAAACAAGTTGTCGTCAATATCATAGCTGAAATAGTTATACACCTGATCCTGTTTATCCTTGATACCTCTGTTTGCGTACTTCTCAGCAGACCCCCATGACCTCAGCTTACCACATTCTGAAATATTATCTGCCAGCATGATACGTGTAAAGCATCTATGCGGATAATGAGCTCCTATCAATACAAAAACAATAAGTATATAGACCTGAACAGGTACTTTTAACAGCTTCTTTTTTATATCCTGCATATCTTTTTTAAGCTGTAATTTCTGTTCTTCCTTTGAAAGTTTTTTCCCCTTAACACTTGGGTCGCTCTGAGGAATATTTATATATCTGTTGAATATCTCCATTATATAGTACATAAACAAAAACAACGCCGGTATGCTTGCACGCATCATAAGATCGTTGTACATTCCCATTCTGAATATCGGGAATATAAGCAGCGATATAAATGATACCCAGTATAAAACGTCCCTTTTGTACCACTTGAAAAGACTAAGACCATAAGGTAATACATTGAATATGACAAATAAGAAGTAAATTCCTATAAGCCCGCCTTTATACGGCATGATCTTAAATCCAAGAGCATCCGGTTTTTCCGAGATCATATTTCCATAGTAATAAAGGAGCAGTACTGAGCCCAAAGTTGCCATACACAAGATATTTTCCGGACTTAGTACGCTTTTCAGCCAATCAGCGAACTTTTTGTCCCTTACCAGCAAAAATACCGCATATGCTGCTGCAAATATCACCATACCAATGAATGAAAGTATACCATAAAGCATACAAGGAAGCATCAACGGAATATAGTAACGCAGTTTATCCTTATGCTCGAAGAAAAGCAGAGTAACGAGCCATATCACTATGACTTGCGGAAATACCCAGTTAAGAAGCGTGAAATTCTCGGAATATTGCAGATGTATAAGTCTATCATCATCTAAGACGAACCACGAAGGATTATCTTTATCCTGAAAAATATCGAAAGTAGTGAAATTGATCGCAAACTTCTTTGCAAGTGCGAGAGGCAGTCCGAACATCAGGAAGAATATAGAGCTTAAAACCTGCTTATATCCCTTTTCTATCTTCAATGCTCTTATAAGCTGAAGCCATATAAGCAGTATGCCTATTTCGTTCCATACATATATCATTCTTTCTGTAACACGAAATGACCCTGTCGCTTTACCGACAAAAGCCGGTACAAGGTATTGTGCTATATAATATGTAAGCATTGAATGCTCAGAGCCATTGGTGTAATATACCGGCCACGACCTTTTAGTAAGGTCGGAAAGAAGCGTGTTATGCTTTTCCCAGTCATATGGCTGAGCAGTCCACCTTCCCCAGCCGAAAGCATATCCGAACAGCATCAGTACAAATACGACTCCGATAAATACTATCGGCTTGACAGCTATACTTTCCTCCTTTTCTTCCGTAAAGCTCCTGTACATACGCCAATAACAGCCTATCAGCACCGCTGAACAACATATGGCGATATACCATTTAGTCCACCCGAAAAGGAACAGTAATATCGGAACTGCTATGTATATAAGGTCAATAAGATACAGCGTCTTTTTATTGAGTTTTATCATGTTGCTCCGGACTCCTTCTTCATCTTCTTCCTGAAGTTCCGGAACTCACCCAAAGCCTGAATACCTATCCTGAATATCCTTTTGATATTTATAGAATTCTTGCCGCCTTGTCTTGATTTAAAAGATATTTCCCTGAACTTTACACGCTCTTTGTAATGCACAAAAAATGTTGTCAGCATTATATTCGGCAAATGATAATTCTTTGGCATTTTCTTTATATACTTCTTTAATTTGTCTGCTCTCATAAGTCTGAAAGGTGCATTTGCATCATTTACTCTGACACAGAAGAACATCCAAAGCAAAATGCAGACTACTTTTTCTACGATCGACCGCTGAATACCGTCTCCACGATGCTTTCTTACACCTATAACAGCATCGTATCTTTCCCGTATCTTCCAGAATGCATGAAATTCCGAAGGATCGGTCTGACCGTCAGAATCTGTCTGAAAAACATAGTCTGCACCGTGCAGTACGGCATATCTGTACCCATACAGAACTGCTGACCCATGTCCGCCGTTAGGCTTTGTCAGAGGAATGAACAAAGGTCTGTCCTTAGCCATTTCCTGCATTATCTCATAGGTATTGTCCTTGCTTCCGTCGTTTACTATAACTAAACGTGACCTGTCTCCGCCATTGTATTTTTCTACAACAGGATACCAATCCTCTATAGTTTTCTTTATATTATCCGACTCATTATAAGCCGGGATAACAATATATAATCTATCCATACTAATCACCCATTAATATATTATATAATACATTCAGTTATTATATTATCGCACGATTTATCATTTTTGTCAATATAAAACTCATACATAACAAAAACCGCCGCTCAATATCATAAGCAGCGGTTTTCATCGTTTATTTGCGGTATTTTTTAATACCCCGCAAATCTTGCCTTTATAATAGTATACCCATAAGGTTCCACAGTAACTGTATCGTTTTCAAATTTGCCGTAGAAAGGCTCGAAGTCCTCGAAGAGGTAGAGGTGTACGCTTATCCTGTCAATAGACACAACATCAGCACTTCTGTTTACGAAGAATATATAGTCAGTCTTCTGACCCTGACGTGTGAACGCAGTAACACGTCCGTTGGTCAGCTCATTATCATTCATGACGAAATAAATTCTGCCGTCTTTGAGGTTAGGTATGGACTTTCTTACACGGCTGAGCTCGGAAACATATTCAATAAGCTCCTTATCCTCGTGACCCCAAGGGTAGCATCTGCGGTTGAACGGGTCTTTATAGCCCTGAAGTCCGGCTTCATCACCGTAGTATATGCTCGGAACGCCCGGAAGGAAGAACTGAAGAGCCATAGCAGCTTTAAGTCTCTTTTTGCCGAGGTCGTACTCATAGTCGGTGAGGTATCTTTCAGCCATCCAGTCCTTGCTCTTACCCTCGCAACTTTCTCCGCCAAGACGGTTTATAGCTCTTTCGATGTCGTGAGTGGAGACAAAATTCATAAGTACGTCTATAGTCGGCTTTGGATAGTTCTCTACTATAGTCATTATCGAGTAGATAAAAGCTCTTGTATCTCCGCCCTTGACGAAGTTGATTATAGCCTCACGGAACGGATAGTTCATTACAGAATCGAGCTGGTCACCGAGCAGATAGCGTCTTTTGATGCCGTAGCTCTCCTTATTGGAAGCGTCCTCCCAGACCTCTCCGATGACTATTTTGTTCTTATCATAGCCCTTTACGCATTTATGAAGATTATCAAGAAAACGGTCGGGGAGCTCGTCGGCAACATCAAGACGGAATCCGGCTGCACCTTTCTTCATCCAGTAACGGAGCACTCCCTCATCTCCGCAAATAAACTCTGTATACTCCTCATTGTTCTCACAGACATTCGGCAGTGTATCGATTCCCCACCATGCTTCGTATACATTAGGATAGTTGATGAATGAGTACCAATCATAATATTTGCTGTCCTTGGACTGATATGCACCGACATCCGGATAGCGTCCGAACTTATTGAAGTAGACGCTGTCCGCACCGGTATGAGAGAACACACCGTCCAGTATGACCGATATACCGTACTTTTTAGCTTCCTTGCAGAGCTTTTCAAAGTCCTCATTAGTACCAAGCATAGGATCGGCTTTCATGTAATCGGCAGTATTATACCTGTGATTTTCGTGGGATTCAAATATCGGGTTCAGGTATATGCAGGTAACTCCGAGGTCATGGAGATAGCCAAGCTTTGACTGTATACCGGCAAAATCGCCGCCGAAATAGTCATTGTTCCATACGTGGCCACGCTCGTCCGGACGATACCACGGAGTTTCTCCCCAGTTTTCACGGATAACACGTCCGTAGGGGATGTTCTCCTTAGGCTTGCCGCTGTTGCAGAATCTGTCCGGGAAAATCTGGTACATAACTCCGCCTTTGAGAAAATCCGGAGTTTCATAGTCCTCTTTATACACAGTAAGCTGGAACAGGTCACCGTGGTCCACAGCGGCTTCATGTACGTTCACTTTTTTGATATAATGTCTTATACCTCCCTGTGAATAGGAGAAATAATAGTAATGCACATCACTGTAGCGTGCAGTGTACTCAGCGGAATAAGCTATGCAGTCCTCTTCTTCGGAAACTATATTCATATTTATGAATCTTTCCTTGAATCCTGTTCTGAACAGCACAAGGACAGGAGCAAAATCAGGATGTATATCCTTTGAGAGCCTTATAGTGAACCGGCAGGTCCTGAACTGTCTTAAAGCTCCGAATATAGATTTATACGCAAGGTTCCATGAATCATATATAGGTTTCATAAAATATTCACTCCTTATAAAATGATAGATAGAGTATCACCGCTGACTGTAAAAAAGGGGACGCTGAACGTCCCCTTATATCCAGAATTATTCCCGGATCATCTGAGGTGCCAGATGTTATCGGCATACTCTGTTACTGCACGGTCTGCTGAGAATATTCCCGCACCAGCGATATTGTTAAGTGACATCTTAGCCCACTTCATCTTATCGTTGTAGCATTCCGTGATGTACTGCTGTGCATTTCTGTAGCTGTCGAAATCAGCAAGTACCATATATGGGTCTTTATCCTTCAGTGAGTTAGCAACGTCATTGAATGTACAGCCGTTGATACCGTGATACATACGCTGGATAGCCTCGTGGATACGGCCGTCATTATTGAAATAATCTGTAGGATTATAGCCTCTTGCCTGCATAGCGTTAACTTCCGGAGTAGTCATACCGAAGATAACGATATTGTCATCGCCGCAAGCTTCCTTGATCTCGATATTAGCTCCGTCGAGAGTACCAAGAGTGATAGCACCGTTGAGCATGAGCTTCATGTTACCTGTACCGGATGCCTCTGTTCCTGCGAGAGAGATCTGCTCGGAAACATCAGAAGCAGGCATGAGCAGCTCTGAGAGAGTTACGCAGTAGTTTTCAAGGAATACTACAGAGAGCTTCTGGTTTATCTTTGGATTCTTTCTTATCTCCTCTGATATAGCCCATATCATCTTGATTATCTGCTTTGCGAGATAGTATCCCGGAGCAGCCTTTGCAGCAAAGATGTATGTCTTTGGAGTGAAAGGAGCATCAGGATTATTGAGGAGGTAAGCATAGTCAGCAAGTATATTCATAACGTTGAGGTGCTGTCTCTTGTATTCGTGGAGACGCTTTACCTGTACATCGAAAATACTGTCTGTATTAAGGATTATATCGTTGCTGTTCTTTACATACTTTGCAAAACGCTCTTTATTAGCCTTCTTTACTTCCATGAGCTTTGTGAGGACTTCCTCATCGTTCTCGAACTTCTTGAGTTTAGCAAGCTCGGAAGCGTCCTTGATGAACTTCTTGCCGATAGTCTTGGAAAGAAGAGCTGTAAGGTCAGGGTTGGACTGATAGAGCCATCTTCTGTATGCGATACCGTTAGTTACATTCTTGAATTTCTCAGGGGTATTCTCATATTCATCGTGGAATACAGACTCCTTGATGATCTCAGAATGGAGCTTGGATACGCCGTTTACGCTGTGTGAAGCAGCAACGCAGAGTGTAGCCATGTGTATCTGATTGTCCTTGATTATGGACATACGTGTAGTCTTTGCACTGTCGTAGCCGTTTCTTTCCATAAGTGACTGGCAGTAACGGTTATTTATCTCAACTATGATAGAGAAGATTCTCGGGATAACTGTCTTTACGAGGTTAACATCCCACTTTTCGAGTGCTTCTGCCATAACGGTATGGTTTGTATAAGCAAAAGTACGTGTAACGATGTCCCATGACTGCTCCCAGCCGTAGCCGCAGTCGTCAAGAAGAACACGCATAAGCTCTGGGATAGCAAGTGTAGGATGAGTATCGTTGATGTGGATAGCAACCTTGTCAGCAAGGTTTTCGAGAGTTCCGTAAACGTTCATGTGAGTATTTACAATGTCGCCGATAGAAGCTGCACAGAGGAAATACTGCTGACGAAGACGGAGGCTCTTTCCTTCAAGGTGGTTATCGTTAGGATAGAGTACCTTTGAGATAGCATTTGCGATAGAGTTTTGAGCAAGAGCCTTCTCATAATTACCCTTGTTGAACATCTCCATATTGAAGTTAGGAGCTTTAGCTGACCAGAGACGAAGTACAGAAACTCCCTCTCCGCCGTAGCCGGAAACGTACATATCGTAAGGTGTAGCTACAACTGTGTTATAGTTCACATGGGAGATATAGTGGTACTGATTATCCCAGTACTCCTGAAGATCGCCCTCGAAGTGTATATCTATAGCAAGCTCAGGCTTTGGCACGAGCCATACTGAACCGCCAGGGAGCCAGTTATCAGGGAGCTCTGTCTGCCAGCCGTCTTCGAGCTTCTGCTGGAAGATACCGTACTCATAGCAGATAGAATAGCCCATTGCAGGGAATCCTTCTGTTGCAAGTCCGTCGAGATAGCAGGCAGCAAGTCGTCCGAGACCGCCGTTTCCGAGTCCTGCATCCGGCTCGTAATCATATATTTTATCAAGATTTATGTCATACTGCTTCAGCATTGCTCTTATATCCTCAGCGAGTTCGAGGTTATAGATGCTGGTTTTAAGGGAACGTCCCATAAGGAATTCCATTGAGAGATAGTATACCTGTTTTCCGCCTACAGAGTGAGTGTGGTTGATGAAGCTCTGTCTTTTAGCACCGAGTATCTCAACGATTATGGAAGAAAGCACATGATAGACTTGTTTATCTGATGCCTCCTCAGGTGAAACATTGTAAAGAAGCTGGAGCTTCTTAGGAAATTCTTCTTTTATGCTGGTCATAAGAGGGTTTGCTTTTTTAGTTGCCATATCAAATCTCCATTCTGCCGTTCAGCGGCATTAATACTATCCGTATATTATTCTCTGACCATTACAAACGAGGTATAGCCATATACATGAGAATAAATTACAAGCGGTATATATTTCAATTATACTATGTTTTATCGGATTTTTCAACTGTTTATTTCAACAAATATTTGTCCACTAAATTTACATATTGCGGTATTCAGCCTTAAACTTAGTGTAGACTGCAATAATACAGCATTTTTTGATTGTGCATTTTGACTATAGGCATATAACAATCAATAAAACTTTGTGCAAATTTGATATAGTTCGCAAAAAATATTATTTTTCTGACATATTTTAATAATATAACTATAAAAACATTTGAAATCTATATAAATATGTGGTATAATATTCTTACTGCCATATTTTATGGTTTTGTGACGGATATATTCCGTCTGACGTGTAGAATCAAAAAAATAAAGATGATAATCAAAATGTAAAGAAAAGGAAAGTGATCATTTATGGAAAAGAAAAAAGGTTTATCCATTCTGAAAGTATTCATTGCCGTAATATGTATTTTGTTCATAGTTGTTTCTCTGGCAATAAATGTCGCTTTTTCAGGAGGAAAAACACCTCACATCTTCGGAAGGTACATCTATATTGTTGAAGACGGTGCTGACTGGGTAACTCCGGGTTCAGCTCTTATAGCAAAAGAAATAACAAACGATACTCTGCTTGAACGTGACATTGTTATATGCTACCCTTCAAGCTCACCTGATAAGCTCTGCGTAAGAAGAATAAACGAAGTCGTTACTGCTGAGGACGGCTCTGAAACTTTCTCAACCTCAACTTCAACTGTCATCGACCCTGAAAATATCGAAAAGGATAAGATAGTTGCTATTGCTTCCGGTTATCCTGAGATAAAGGAGCTCGGAAGATTCATCAACTTCACAAAGGGTATCCCCGGCATACTCCTTGAGCTCATTCTCCCTTGCGTTATACTTGTTATATTCCTCATCGCTAAGATAGCTTCTTCCAGATCCGATGATCTCGATGACGAAAACTTCGATTTCTATGAGTACGACGAAAATGAAAAGAATAAAGACCAGAAGAGAACTCACGTAAAGAACGGAACTCCGCTCTTTGAAGCTAATCAGGAACTTCCTCCAAGCGATGAGCTCGAACGCAAAAAGATGTCTATCGCTGAGAATTTCAGTCAGAAGAAGGTAAATCCGGATTCTCCTTATCAGAAAGAAAAAGAACGCACAATGCAGTTCAAGGCTCAGCGTAGTGCTGAATCCTCATTTGCTGCAAGAAACGTAGGCGGAAGCTCTTCAACAGCTCCTACAGCAGACGCTCTCAGAGAAGAGATGCTCAGAAAAACTGCTGAGGCTGAAAGAACAGGTTCATTCAGCACAAAGGCAACAAGTGCTCCGACAACACCTGTTGAATCCGCTTCCGATATAACCGGTGTACTTCCAAAGGCTCAGCTCGCAGAGATGTCAAGAAACGATGTTCCAAAGACAACTCCTCTCAGAAGCCAGTCCGCACAGCCTGCGGCAGCACCAAAGAAGAGCAGCACACCTGATATATCTGACATTATCAAGAAGTCTGATACAGAGAAGAAAAAGAAGTCGACTGCAAATATGTCCGTTGATGACCTCATAAAGCTCATAGAGGACGAAAAGAAAAAACTCTGATAGTACATCAAAAAGCCATTTGTTCAAACGAACAAATGGCTTTATTTTTTATCCTATGAATAACTGAGTCCAATGATACCTTCCGTTTACATTTACTACACCTATGCCTATATACTTGTAATCTGTGCTGAGTATATTTTCTCTGTGAGGCTGCGAGTTCATCCAGCCGGTCATAACAGCACTTGCCGATGTATATCCGGAAGCTATATTTTCTCCCATATGATAATACACAGGGAGATTAACCCCGTTCAATACAGTATAGCAAATTGTTCCGTCAGGTCTTGTATGAGAAAAATACGATGCTATCTCTTTGGAACGAATGTCAGCTGCTTTGCAAAGCTCAGTATTCAGCGTAAGCGGACTAAGTCCCCTTGAAGCACGTTCTTTGTTGACAAGGGTCAATATTTCATTTCTCTGATTCATGTTTGGCAGAGTTTCTTCAGGAATTTGTATCTTATCGCCAAGCTGAATGCCGATTTTTGTGCATTGTGCTCTGAACTCGTTGCTGAAAATGAATCCGTTGGTCACACTTTCTCTTGATGTACCGTTATTGAGCTTATTCAGCCAGCTGTTGTAACCGCTCTGGTCGGGCTCTCTGCCGAGGATAGTTCTGTAGAGCATCTTTACAAAGTCAGCATTGGAAGTATTTTTGCTTTTATACTCCTTGCTGAAAATAAACCCTTTCGCTATCTGAGAGCCTGTATATCCGTTTTTCAGTCTCTGACACCATGTCTCAAGACCATTCGTATCGGGTTCTCTCGACAGACAGTTCTTGTAAAGACGATACACAAAATATGTGCGGTTATAATTTTCGTCTCTCGCATACTTCAAAGTGATGCTTCCGGGAGTTATGCCGTAAGTCGAGCACAGTCCCCTGAATTCATTGCTGCCTACAAAGCCTTTGTATACGACAGCTAAAGTCATGCCAACATTCAGTTTCTGCATCCACGACTTCATACCGCTTGCATCCGGCTCTCTTCCGAGCATAGCGTTATAGCAGTCTGTCAGTATCTGTTCGTTAGTTTTTTTCTTCTTCTTATATTCGTCTGAATTAAAAAAGCCTGAAACTATGTCGGCAGCGGTAGCTTTCTTTGTATTAAGTCTGTTGACCCATGTATTTAGTCCGTTGGTATCCGGTTTTCTTCCGAGGACTATGTTATACATTCTTGTTACGAATCCTTCTGTGTTTTTTGAGTATGAGGAAGCTGTAAATGATCCGGCAGCATAGCTGTTCGGTATGTTGCTGGAATATGAGCTGCTTGTGTACCCTATATTACTTACAAGCAATACTGCTGCCGCCGCTGCTGCGGTGAGTTTTTTGACATTCATACCTATGCCTCCTTAAAATAGATTCTGTATAAATTATACACTTTTGTGCTTGTATTGTCAATAGTATTGGTTTGGATTTTGCTTGTAAATGTTGTTAATTAGTTTTTCAACATTTGGTGGGGGAGTGTTGAAAACTATGCAATATAATAAGTCAGAATTAAAAATCCTCTATTTTTCGTTTGCCGCTCATATGATACACTCTGAACCAATGACACCAATCATTAGTATCAGAGATGCAAAATTCGTAAACATTGTCACCACTATACTCTTTGCCCTCTTTTCTATAAAAACTATCCATTCCCATCTGTTCTGATGCATATCCTTTTTCATGCAATACATCATCATAAATATAAGAATGCCTGCCTATGAATACAGTATAATTTTCTTCCGTTCTGACAGTAAAACCATTGCTTAAATGAAAATACACAAGTGTTGTTTTAGGAAGCTCCTTTAGTCCGTAGCCATACGACTTTAAATTCATATAAATAAAAATCTCAACAAAAATAAAGTAAACTGATAAAAGTATCATTACTGTTATAAGGATTCTTTTTTTCTTTTTTGATTTCATGTTCCTATCCTCCTATAATTTACGATCTATGTTAGCAACAATTATAGCATAGCTATTTTATCGTGTCAATAAAAACCGACTGCCATGCAAAATGACCTCCTGTTCACAATGAACAAGAGGTCATTTTAATTACACGATATTGATTACTGCACAGGCATTGGAACAGGATTCTGTGCCTGAGCAGCCTTTACAGCCTTTTCCTTGCGTTTTTTGCTCTTGCTTATCTTGTGGAAGATACCGCCTAAGAAGAGTTCGCCTGCACCGATACAAAGTGCGATGATACCGAACCAGAATAAAACGTTTGGAATGAGATAGAATATAACATTGCTTGTAACTGCAAACAGTATAGAGCATACTCCAAGAACGCCTGCACCGATAATGAACATAAGCAGACCGGTGATAGAGAAGATAGTTCCGAAGAATCCGCAAACGTGGCGGCCCTTTCTGTCAACTATCAATGCTATCCATATGAGGAACAGGAACACAATAGCGATCATGATGCCAAGTGTTAAATATGAGAATATGTAATTATAATCGCTCATAGAGAAGAGTGAACTGTTGTCCCATTCGCTTATAGAGAGTGACTTATCAACGTCATTTGCTTCAAGGCGGCTCTGAATCTTATTAAGAGCTTTCTTATTGAGCTTCTTGCCGAAAATGTCCTCAGCAACGTCGTTGTTTTCCTTGAAGAAGTCGTTTCTGATGTCCTCAGAAGTAATTGTAGGGTCTTTGCCCTCGCCCTCGATGATATAGTCAGCGTAGTTCTTTACGTTCTGACCTAAGTATTCGAGCATATCGGACTCTATGAGGTACTCCTTGAAGTCATCCTTATCAACATCGCCGTCAGTGATGCTTCTGAATCCGAGGGTCTTGTAGATATTGTTTGAGACCTCATCGTCATCAAATTCAGCACTGAGAAGAGTATTCCTGTTAAGTTTCTTTATACGTCCCTTTAATGTGCTTCCTGATGCACCAAACTTTACGCTGACAGCAAGGCTGAATGTGAGAAGTACAAGTATAGTTATGAAAGCTATGATAGAGGCGATGAACATTTTGCCGCCTCCGACTTTCTTCTGCACAGGAGCTTCTGCTGCCGGCGGAGGTACCATACCGCCTGCCGGATAAGGCTGCTGCATAGGATCGCCGAACTGCTGTCCGTTATTAGGAGCAAAATCAGAATTATTGAATGGATTATTGCCAAAGGTCTGATCCTGAGGAACATATACTGTATCTAAGTTATCCTTATTGCTGCTTGCATCAAAGCTTGTATTATTATTGCGTATAGGCTCAAGCACCGGCGGTGGAGGAAGAGCTGAATCATCCTTTATATCCTCAGCCTTGATAGCTTTACCGAATATACTTTCATCTACCGGAGGAGGAGTTTCTGATAAAGGCTCGTCCTTGAATCCCTCGAAAGGCGGTGCAACGTCAGGTTTATTCGTCTCAGAAGGTGCAGAGACAGAAGAATCAAGACTGCTCACAAAAGGATCATCTGAAAGAAGCTCTGTCGGAGCATCAAGAGGATCGTATCTGTCCTCGAAATATGATCCTGAATCATTAAGAATATCATTTACAGCTGTTGTGATGTCACTGGATGAATTTTCAGAATTGAATGCATCAGTTTCGTGCTCGAAAGGATCGTATACCGTCTTTTCTTCATTGGCAGAATTGCCGGATGCAGATGGGAACGGTACTTCTGACGCATTTATCTTTGTTCCGCAGTTAGGACAGAACTTTGCGTCATCGCCTAAATTGTTTCCGCAGTTAGTACAAAACATATCATAACCTCCCGTATTTAGCATTATTTAAGTATCGCTGAATATATTATATAACAAAAATCCTTTCATGTCAATAAAGTAGTACGATAATGTAACCAGATATTAATTTTATGTGCTGTATTTTGCCGGAATATTGACATATCTCACAACCTGTGATATACTTTAAACAATATGATAAGAATAAGTCGGAAGAAGTGATATAATGTCTGGACCTGAAATTCTATATATGGTCATACCATGCTATAACGAACAGGAAGTGCTTAACGAAACAGCATCACGTTTAAAGGAAAAATTCATATCTTTACAGGAAAGAAGCATGATTTCTGCACAAAGCCGTATAGTGTTCGTAAATGATGGTTCAAAGGATGATACTTGGAATATCATAAAAAAGCTCCATTCAGAGCATCCGGAATTTTTCTCCGGTATCGATCTTGCTCATAACAGCGGTCACCAGAATGCCGTGCTCGCCGGACTTATGACGGTAAAGGATATTTGTGACATATCCATTACTATGGATGCCGACCTTCAGGACGATATAAATGCGATCGATGAAATGCTCGAAAAGTACTACGAGGGCAATCAGGTAGTGTACGGTGTCAGAAGTGCAAGAAAAACTGATACGTTCTTCAAAAAATTCACCGCTGAAAGCTTCTATAAATTCATGAAGGTCATGGGTGCGGACGTTATATATAATCACGCCGACTACCGCCTTATGAGCAAAAGAGTGCTCCAGGAACTTGCTAACTTCAAGGAGGTCAACCTGTTCCTGAGAGGTATGGTGCCGCTGATAGGATTCCGGAGCTGCTCGGTATACTATGAAAGACACGAGCGTTTCGCCGGAGAAAGTAAGTATCCTCTGAAAAAAATGCTCGCTTTCGCCATAAACGGCATTACTTCTTTCAGCACCAAACCACTCAAACTTATTACTGAACTCGGATTTCTGATGTCCATTCTCAGCATTTGTGCGTTTATATGGGCGTTTATCGCTAAATTTGCCGGATTCGCCGAAATAGGCTGGTCAAGCACTATCTGCTCTATATGGCTTATAGGCGGTCTTCAGCTCTTCTGCCTCGGTATTATCGGAGAGTACGTAGGTAAGATATACGCCGAGGTCAAACAGCGTCCACGGTTCATCGTTGCGGATTTCCTCAATGAGCTCGGTACGCAGTTTATCAATGACGACGGAAAAAAAATTGATGATAAATAAATTCGACCTCTTGTTCTTTTGAACAGGAGGTCGGTTTGTTTTTCAGTCTTTAAATATAAGCAACTTATTCGGTTCAACATTAAGAACGCTGGCTATATTAAAAATCACCTCTAACGAGATGTTATGGACTATACATCAATAAAAACAACCCCTTGCGAGACCGTGAGTTGTCCGCAAGGGGTATTTTGCTGTTTTATTTCAACAAGACGAATTATTCAGCAGAATTGAGCTTCTTAGCGAGCTGAGACTTCTTTCTTGCAGCCTTATTCTTATGCATAAGACCCTTAGCACAAGCCTGATCCACTCTCTTGATAGCTACCTTGATAGCCTCTTCCTTATCAGCAGCACCTGTAGCTACAGCTGCGTCAGCCTTCTTGAGAATTGTCTTGAGATTTGACTTTCTTGCCTTGTTAGCAGCAGCCTTGGTTGAATTAACCTTAACTCTCTTCTTAGCAGATTTAATGTTTGGCATTTTGTTACACCTCCTTGAAATTTTGCGGGTTGTATATATCTCCGCAATTTACAGATAATAGAGTACACACGGGTCAGTGCACTCCCGATAAGTGCAACGCACACTTATCCTACTGAGACAAATATAATTATAACATTTTCCACAAAGAAATGCAATAGTCAAAAGTGAAATTATATATATATTATTTTTCAACAATTATGTCAAAATGCACAATATACACAGGAGGGAAATTATGAACATAAGAACGGATCTTGCATTAGAGAGCTTTTCTGAGGGTCAGCTCCCCGAAGGAGTTCATCTGGATAAGAGGGGAAAGGCTTTTGACATAACCGAGATAGTGATAGACAGCGACAGTTTCGTTAACTCCATAGGAAAGGGCAGGGGGACTTATATCACGCTTGAAGGAGAAAGTCTGAGCCGCTTTTCTGACGAATACTCTGATATGGTCACGGAGCTTGCCTCTGAGCTTGGAAAGCTTATACCGGAAGGGGCGGTGCTTATAGCAGGTCTTGGCAACAGCGACATCACTCCGGACGCTCTCGGACCTGATGTTGTGTCAAAGGTACTTGCTACACGGCATCTTCGTGAAGAGCTTAAAGATGAGTCGGACTCTTTTCTCACCTCACTCAGACCTGTAAGTGCTCTCGCAGGCGGAGTGCTTGGTCAGACCGGCATAGAGACTGCCGAGCTTATAAGAGCTGTTACGGGACTTATAAAGCCTTCCGCTGTTATAGCGGTGGATTCTCTTGCCTGTTCGGACGTTAGCAGACTTGGTACTACCATACAGATAACCGACAGCGGTATATCTCCGGGGAGCGGCATTGCAAATTCAAGGCGGGAAATTTCACGCAAAGTACTTGGAGTACCTGTTATAGCTATCGGAGTTCCCACAGTAGTCGATATGCATACGATAGTCAGAAGTCTCACAGGGGTGGATATAGACCGTGAGCTTCCGAATATGATAGTAACTCCCAAAGACATAGACCGCCTTACAGAGCGTGCATCACAGCTGATAGCCTTTGGCATTAATCTTGCACTTCATCCTCAGCTCAGCTTGGAGGACGTTAGGGGGCTGTTCTGAGTATAAAAAAAAGTCCGGATGTACTCCGGACTTAATTTTCTGTTAATATAAGACCACTTTATCTTTCAATGATTATTTGAAGTAGTTTCTGCGGCCGTCTCCGTAGAAGCTTAAATATCCTTGTGTAAACTTGGATGGATCATTGAAGTAAAGTTTTACTGCATTTTTTACACTCTCTGTTACGTATCCAGAGAATTTTCCGAGGTTAACGTAAGAGTAGCAGCCGGAGAACTGTCCTGGCTGTGTAAGTACACCGTATATGCTGTTCGCATAGAGGGGACTTTTTACTCTGTTCATAACAACTTCTACGACGCAAGCCTTTTCAAATTCGCTGATCCAGTAAGATCCTGCTTCATGACCGACTACGTTGCAAAGAAGTATAAAATCTGAATCTGAGATAGGGAGTGCATTATCAGTTGTCTCTGAAGATACCTCCTGTACAGGCTCTGTTGGAGCTGCTGTTTCAGGTTCTGTAACTGTTTCTTCTGCCGGAGCCTCTGTTTCAGGCTCTACGTATTCTTCTTCTTCTTCGTACTCTTCCATATACATTGGCTCTTCGTAATAGAATTCCTCTACCTCTTCCTCTGTCTCGGGTTCGGTAGGTGCTTCTGTTACGGGCTCTGTTGGAGGAGTAACTGTAGTAACAACTGTTGTCACAGGCTCTGTAACAACTGCTGTTGTAGTAACGACATAGGTGGATTTGCCTGTGTTTTCTCTTACATTGAATGTAAGCTGCTTATTTGAGGAAGTAATTCCTAAAGTTTCTCTTGTAAATGATCTCTTTGCTGAAGTTTTTGCGGTTGTGGTCTTAACAGAAGTTTCAGCAGCAGCTAATGTCAAATCGTCGCCAGCGGGTTTTACGATCTCGAAATTATCACTTGTATTAACCTGAGGTGCTGCGTTGTAAGCAACAACTCCCCCGCCAATCAAGCAAGCAGTAACAACGCCGAAGACACTTGCTGCAAATTTGGCTTCTCTCATCAACTCATCCTTTCAAATTTTTAGCATATTGAGCCTCCCCTTTCGGGGTCGTGTAACATGATACCACATTTGACGGAAAATAGCAATAGTTTTGAGAATTTTTCCATTTTGCATCCAAAAATAATTGGCAAAAAGACCGTTCTTAGTGATAAACAGCACAATTTTTATGTCTCAAATATGTAGCTGATATTAAATATTTGTTAACATTAGAAATAAATTAACTTCTAAAAGTTACATAAATATTACAAACTGCACCATTTAGTAAACAACAATCTGTATAATAATATTTCTCTTTTTCAAGGTGTTATAGGTATTTTTGTACTGAAATGGCTCCGGAGCACCTCTGAAAACGGTATTTTTTATTGATTCCGCCCACTAAAATACTATTCATTTGATATATAAAAAATGACAATCCGGTAATAATTTTTCCGGACAGGCATATCGATATTTTATGAATATTTATCCAATATTTTTTGCATAAAAAAGACGGTCTGAGACCGCCTTTTTTTAATCTTCCTCTTCATCATTTTCTATAGACATGACCTCGATAATAACCTTTTCAACGGTCTGCTCGTCCATTTTAGCGACTGTTATCCTGAACACTCCGGTCTCGGCAGTTTCACCTGCTTCCGGAATATGCTCCATAACGTCCGTCACCCAGCCGCCGACCGAAGTATAATCTGTCTGTATCATATCCTCATCGAGGTCGAGCTGTTCAAGCATATCGCTTATATTCATATCACCGCTGACTTCGTACTTATCAGGAGCAAGCATATAGATCTGATTTATTATCTCATCGTCCTCGTCGTATATCTCGCCAACAAGCTCCTCGATTATATCTTCAAGAGTAACGATACCCTTTGTTCCGCCGTACTGGTCTGTAACAACGGCAAAATGCACCTTAGAACGCTGCATTTCCTTCATAGCCTCGCTTATCAGCTTTGTATCGGCTATGTGCGGAACTTCCTGTATTATGCTTCTTATATCATTTCCGCCCTCTATGAGCATCTTGAAGAAGGCTTTATTTGTTATAAGTCCGACTATATCATCAAGGCTTTTTTCGTAGACAGGAAGCCGTGAATACATCTCTGTGCAGAATATTTCCTTTATCTCCTCTATGCTGTCACCTATCTCAACACCTACTACCTTTACTCTTGGGATAAGTATCTCATTAATGGTGATCTCGTCGAATTCAAGGGCACTTTTCACAAGCTCGCTTTCCTGTTCCTCGATAACACCCTGTTCTTCGATCTCGTCTATCATATATTTAAGCTCGTCCTCAGTAACGCTTGGAGCTTCTTCTCCGCCTTTTGCAACTAAAGAGGAAAGCTTGTTCAGCAGCCACACCAGCGGTTTGAACACCATAACAAGAAACGACAGCGGAGCTGCAAATGAAAGTGCGAGTTTTTCGGCATTTCTTTTTGCGTAGGACTTTGGTATCACCTCGCAGAAAACGAGTACCAGTATCGTTATGACTATTGTCGAGATAGCCGCACCGTTGCTTCCGAAAAAGCTCATGAATACGAGTGTACTCACAGATGAAGTTGCTATATTTACGATATTATTTCCTATAAGGACTGCCGTTAGTACCTCGTCGAATTTATTGGCAAGTTTCAGAGCTTTTTTTGCCTTTTTATTTCCCTGAGCCTCATAGTTTTTCAATCTCAGCTTATTTACGCTGGAATACGCTGTCTCTGTACTCGAAAACAGTGCAGAGAACACCATCATACATATTACAAGTAAAATCTTCCAACCATCCGAATTGTCCATAATTTTTCTTTATTACATCTCCCTTATGTATTATAATAGTATACTTATTTTTCAACAGTAATATAGATAATATTTTATCATATAATTCCTGATAATGCAATAGGTCTATAAAAATAAAAAGTCCGCACCCAAAAGGTACGGACTTAGTTATCTTGATAAGTATATCATAGACGCTGAATGCGTCGCAGAAATTACTTGATCTCGATTGTAGCACCAGCCTCTTCAAACTTAGCCTTGAGCTCGTTAGCCTCTGCCTCTGAAACGCCTTCCTTGATAGCCTTAGGAGCAGACTCAACTACTTCCTTAGCTTCCTTAAGGCCGAGACCGAGAACTTCCTTAGCAACCTTGATAACAGCCATCTTAGCGTCACCGAAGGAAGCGAGGATTACGTCGAACTCTGTCTTAGCAGCACCGCCGTCAGCAGCACCGCCAGCAGCTGGAGCAGCAGCAACCATTGCTGTTACACCGAATTCCTCCTGGATTGCGTCAACGAGCTCGGAAAGCTCGAGAACAGAAAGAGTCTTGATATCTTCAACAAATTTTGTGATCTTCTCTGAAGCCATGATAATAATCTCCTTTATAATTATTTGCCGATATACGGCGATTTTAAATTAAGCTGCAATAGTATTACGAACGAAATCAGGCAGCTTCCTCTGACTTCTTGTCTGCAACAGCCTTGATAGTTGCAGCGAGTTTCTGCATTGGACCCTGGAGAGAGCCAACGAGCTGTGCAAGAAGAGTGTCCTTTGAAGGGATCTTGGAAAGAGCAACAACTCCAGCCTGATCGTAAACTTCACCCTCAACATAACCAGCCTTGAGATTGAACTTCTCATCGCCGGCAGCCTCAGCGAATTTACCGAGGATTCTTGCAGGAGCAGTCTGATCGTCGTTAGAAAGAGCGATAGCAGTTGTTCCGTTGAGAGCCTCTTCAAATCCTTCGATACCGCAGTTCTTGAAAGCACGGAGAAGAAGTGTGTTCTTCTCTACGAAGTAATGAACACCAGCCTCACGAAGCTCCTTTCTGAGCTTTGTATCTTCCTCAACAGTGATACCCTTGTAATCAACGAGAACACCGGCAACGGAAGCCTTGATGAGATCTGTAAGCTGTTCAACCTTAGCCTTCTTAGCTTCGAGTACAGAATTACTTGGCATTGTATATTCACCTCCGAATAAATTGTCATCGTATCCGAAAGCAACAAAAAATGTCCTTTACCGACAGCTCGGGAAAGGACAATGATAATTCATAAGAATCAATTGCTATTCCTCGGCGGGACTTACGGTAAAACCAGCCAGCTGTCTTTAGAATACGATATTAGCTGTATTAATTACAGCTTTAATATTATATCATGTCATTTAAGATTTGTCAATACCTTTTTTCAAAAAAATTCCTGTTTTCTGCGAAAAAATTCCTGTAACCCTATCTTTCATTGAAACATAATATATAGCGGAGGTGTGTGCATTGCAAAGAGAATTGATCCTTGCGTTTATCGTAAGCATAGATATATACCTTGCCGCTGCTGCTTACTGCAATGCCGGTATAAAGATACCTGCTTTTTCCATGACAATAATTTCATTTATCGGGGCAGCAGTTTTAGGCTTATCTGCGAGCTTTTCCAAATTTCTCGGGGATCATATTTCCGGGGAAACAGTACATCGTGCCGGAGCTTGTGTACTTATACTCATTGGTTCGCTTACGATAATGAAAAGTCTGTTTAAAATATTCAAGGAACGTATTTCTAAAAATGGCGATATATCGCTGAAACTCGGCAAAGGTCCGGTGATAGTGAGGATATGTCTTGATGAAACAGAAGCTGATATTGACCATTCAATGGTGCTTTCGGCAGCAGAAGCTGCTGCTCTTGCCATAGCCGGTTCGTTTGACGCTCTTGCGATAGGCATAGGAAACGGCGGAGCACGTCCGGTCATAGCCGCTTTATTTACCTTCTTATGCGGACTTTCTGCACTTTTCCTCGGAAATATCACAGGCAAAAAAATATCCGCTCTTCCATATGATCTATCATGGATAGGCGGAGTATTTCTGATATTGTTCGCTGTTTTTGAATAGAAAAGGCGGAGAATATCCGCCTTTAATCTCTAAATATAATACACCACTATCTCCGGAGGGTCAAAAAGTCTCAGCTTTCCGAGTCCTGCGGAAACGAGCAGTTTCATTTTACCTATGGTATAAATTCCCTTTGAGTACTTCGGGAAAAACTTTCTCTCCGGAGACAATATACCTTTTCCGAATAATCTTACAGCTCCGCCATGAACATGACCGCTGAACGTTTTATCAGCTCCCCATTCGGCGTATGCACTGCCGAAAAGAGGATTGTGTGCAAGAAGTATTACATCTTCACCCTCCGGACACTTCCCCATAAGCGATTCAAGCTCAGCTTTATCGAGCTTATCAAGGTCACGGTAACTGTCATTTTTCTTATATGTCGAATACTTCTCAGATAGTCCGTATATCACTATTTTTCTGCCATTTTTAGTAAATACAGAACTTTCATTTTGCAGAAGTATAACATCCGTATTCCTCAGCATACAGCCTAATTCAAGATATTTTCTCCTCGGAAGACTCTTCTCATGATTGCCGTATATCATATAGACCGGAACTATCCGGCAAAGCTTTTCTACAAGCTTTTTGGCTTTCATAAGGTCAGTTTCATCCCTTGAAACAAGGTCACCGGTAATGAATATCACATCCGGTCTTTCGTCAGCGATCTTACCTATAAGGCGGCTGTTACCCTTTCCGAAACTCCTTTTATGGAGGTCAGATACCTGCACGGCTTTTATATCTCCGCCGAGATCTTCACGCCTGACAGACAGTGCACATATGTTTTCATAAGCAGCATAAGCGGCTCCGGCAAAAAATACGCTTTGTATTATCTTATTCAATGTTTTTCCTCTTATGTTCTGATGCTTTCAATATCGGAACGTCTATTGCTGAAAAAATCAGCAGATAAACAGACGTTACTGAAATTCTTCCTGCGTATGTGGCAATAACTTCTTTTGCTGATCCGGTATAACCTGCATCCGGATCAAATGGACTTATATCGGGATAATTCAGGTACATTACCGCCGAGAGTCCGACGCTCAGCACAAGCGGCACTGTAACCGCAAATACAAAGAAGAAAAGCCGTGAGAAATTCCCGTTTTTACCGGAATCAAGCTGAACAAAATGGTACATCAGACAGAGTATCAGCGGTGTTATATAATTATATCCGAAACTGTACCCTGCCTTCTCATAGACATACCATATGAACCACTGCATAAACAAGCTTAGCACCGTTATTACCAATGCTGAAAACGGACTTGCTTTATAGTTCAGACTGCGGCTTTTCGAGTCATCACTCTTCATCACCGTCATCTGGTTCTTCATCGATTATTACTTCGTTCTTTTCTTCAAGTGCAGCTTCTGCTTCTGCCTGTGCAGCCTGTTCTTCGGTTAGCTGCTCTACCTTTTCGGTCTCTGCACTTTCGTCGTGTTCAGCACGGGTGAACGCAACGACCTGAGCTCCCTCGTTCACTCTCATTACTCTTACACCCTTTGCGATACGTCCCATGATGCGGATGTCGCTTGCGAGTATCCTGATTATGATACCATCGCTGGATACAAGGATAATATCGTCCTCTTCGTCAACTATCTTTATTCCGCAGACATGACCTCTTATATCGTCGACCTTATAGTTTGTAAGACCATATCCGCCTCTGTTCTGGATACGATAGCTGTCGAGGTCAGTTCTCTTGCCGTATCCGTTTTCAGTAACGGTAAGCAGAGTTGCTCCCGGACGTACTCTTGCGATACCTACAACGTGGTCGCCCTCACGGAGTTTTATAGCTCTTACACCGTGAGCCGAACGTGACATTGATCTGCCCTTATCTTCTTCGATACGGATAGCTCTGCCGTTTCTTGTAGCAACAAATATCTGCTCATGACCGTCAGTCATGCGAACTCCGGCAATTTCGTCGCCCTCATCAAGACCGATAGCGATAAGTCCGTTCTTGCGGACATTTTTGTACAGTGAAAGGTTTGATCTCTTTATCTTGCCCTTCTTTGTGACCATAGTGATATACTTCTCGTCACTGAAATCTGTTGTCTTTATCATAGCGGCTATCTTCTCGCCCTCTGTGAGAGGAAGAAGATTTATAAGATTGAAGCCTCTTGAAGCCTTTGAACCGTCCGGAACTTCGTAGCATTTCAGCTTATACATGATACCCTTGTTGGATATGAAGAGTATATTATCATGGCTTCCGCAGATGAACATTTCCTCAACGAAATCTTCTTCACGCTGTTTCATGCCGGTTATACCTCTGCCGCCTCTTCTCTGAGTCTTATACTCAGCAACAGGCATACGCTTGATATAGCCGTTATTGGTAAGAGTAACAACGCAGTCTTCCTCCGGAATGAGGTCTTCGATGTCAACTTCTCCGCTTACATTTTCGATGTCAGTACGACGCTTATCGCTGAACTTCTTGCGGATAGTGTTGAGGTCATCGAGTATTATTGCGTAAACTCTGTTTACATCAGCAAGAATATCTTCAAGGTCGGATATTTTTGTGAGAAGTCCATAGAGTTCATCAGAGATCTTCTGTCTTTCGAGACCTGTGAGCTGTCCGAGACGCATCTGAACGATTGCTTCTGCCTGTTCCTGAGAAAGACCTGTCTGCTCCTCAATGTGAAGTCCTGTGAGGTCATACTGAGCACGGTCGAGGAGTGCGGACATATCCACATCCTTGAATCGCTCTATCATTCTCTCCTTAGCTTCCTGAACAGTTGAACTTGAACGGATTATATTTATAACTTCGTCGATATGGTCTGCTGCAAGCACGAAGCCCTGTAAGATGTGGGCTCTTTCAAGTGCTTTACGCAGGTCGAAACGAGTTCTTCTCTGTATAACATCTACCTGGAAATCAAGGTAGTGCTGGAGCATCTGCTTCAGAGTGAGTATCTTAGGCTCGTTATTTACAAGTGCGAGCATGATTATTCCTACGGTATCCTGAAGCTGAGTGAGTGCAAAGAGCTTATTGAGCACGATAGTAGGAACAGCATCCTTTTTCAGCTCGATAACAACTCTCATACCGTCCTTATCGGACTCATCACGGAGGTCATAAAGTCCCTCTATCTTCTTATCACGGGCAAGCTGACTTATGCTCTTGAGGAGTCTTTCTTTACGGAGCATATAAGGTATCTCGTCTATGATAATGCAGTTTCTGCCCTTTATTTCTTCAAAGTGAGTACGGCTCCTGAGAGTTATCTTGCCCTTACCTGTACCATAAGCGGCACGGATTCCGGCTCTGCCCATGATTATACCGCCGGTAGGGAAGTCCGGACCCTGAATATGCTCCATGAGCTGTTCGAGAGTGCAGTCCGGATCGTCAATGAGAAGCTGGAGAGCGTCGATAACCTCGCCAAGATTGTGCGGAGGTATATTCGTAGCCATACCAACAGCGATTCCCACTGAACCATTTACAAGAAGGTTCGGGAAACGTGAGGGGAGTACAACCGGCTCTTTCAGACGGTCATCATAGTTGGACATGAAATCAACTGTCTCTTTGTTGATGTCTGTAAGCATATCCAGTGTGAGCTTTGCCATTTTAGCCTCAGTATAACGGTAAGCCGCAGGACCGTCACCGTCGATAGAACCGAAGTTTCCGTGACCGTCTACAAGTGGATACCTCATAGAGAAATCCTGAGCAAGTCTTACGAGTGCATCATATACCGAAGCATCACCGTGTGGGTGGTATCTACCGAGAACCGCACCTACGGTATCGGCACACTTACGGTATGCTTTATCCGGAGTAAGTCCGTTTTCATGAAGGGTATAAAGGATTCGCCTGTGAACAGGCTTCAATCCGTCTCTTACATCCGGAAGTGCTCTCGATACAATTACCGACATGGCATAGTTGAGCATGGAATTTTCCATTTCGTCAACTATTTCGGTATTTATTATCTTTGAATTGTCCTGATATAACAAAATTTTTACCTCCTATGAGATATTATTGTTTTCTGTCTATTAAAAGTCTGCCCGTACTTACAGGGTCGGCAGACATATCTGCGTTAAAAAGTCTCTCTATGTCCTCCGGATAAAATCTTATCATAAGTCCGGTTTTTTTATCTGGATCTTCATAAAATTTCTCCGTAAGCTCGTCATAGAAAAGGTCGAGTTTACCGCCGTCCCAGCTGTAATAATAACCAGCCGGTCTATTGATATTCTTCTCAATATCAATGACCTGCGGCTCGAATTCTTTCCTGACATTTTTATTCAGTCCGACAACAGACTTGATGAACCTTAACACTTCATCATTCTTTGAATCAGCCATAAGTTCAACACAAGCTTTGCCTGTATTCTTCTGTATATAGGCTTTTCCGCCTTTGAATCTATTTCCGTTTATGTATATTTCAAGCTCTTTTGCAGGATATTTCTGCATTTTCTCAGCCGGAAGCTCTTCTTTTATAGCTCCCTCTCTGACCTTGTCCATATAGTTCTGACGTATTGTATTTTCATAGTCACCGGAATCACCAAGCTTTATGTCGCCATAGTAATAAACAAGCTTCTGAGATGTTATATAGGAGTCTCTGTTTACCGGCGGACTTAGCTTATCCACTTCTTCAAACAGCACGTCAAGCTGGTCATAGGACGAAACTGAAAATTCTCCCTCTGACTTTTCCTCTATACCGGCTGAGATAAGTCCGGCAAAGTAGTTATCGTGATATTCAGCGATATACTGCGTGATATAGTTATCCCTGTATTTTATGGTGCGGTTGAACAGCCATCCCTCATTGATCTCTATGTTTACTTTGAATTCAAGCTCATTTTCATCCTTAAAGGTAAGTACGTTCTCTCCCTCTGAGACAAGCTCAAAATCTCTTTCGTACTTGCTTTCAAGTTCGGAAAGTATCTCATCGCTGTCCTTTGGTTCTTCTTTATTACAGGATGAAAATGATGTCAGCGAGACTGTCATTGCAGCTGCTAAAGCTAATAAACGGAGCTTCATTTTCCTGTTCCTCTTACTATTTCCAGTTCAGCCTCAGTAAATCCGGCTTTCGGAAGTACATAGAACATCAGAGTTCCACGGACTAAAAGAAAGAAATCGTTATACTCCATAACATGGAAATCGTCATTGAGCTCTATCCTTGTTTTTTCCGGAAGCGGGTCGACCTCATCCGGCATATCAGTAAGATCTGGCTCTTCTTTTTCCTCAGTTTCAGCATCCGGAGCTTCAAATTCCGGCTCTTTCACTGTGGATATATCTATGAAAGAATCGCTTATGCCTATCTTGTAGACAGGTTCACCGTACTCTCTCATAGTCTCTGTGATGCGTCTTCTTACAAAGCGTGGATTATGCCAAGCCCTGAAAGCCATTGCAATACAGATAACGATAAGCAGGTAAGCAAGCCGGTTATCCGGAGCTTTTATTACTGCATAAACAAAATCTGCTGCAAGTATCAGGAAAATCGCCATAATTATATAGCTTCTTTTCAGCACGTATTTTTTCTGATACTCTTTATACGCCTCAGAAAAAATTTCCGGTTTTATTGTATATTCTTTTTCAAGCTTGTATTTTTCTTCCATTATAACTCCTGTATCAGAAATCGAGGTCCTGAGCGAACTTAGCATTCTGCTCGATGAAGTTTCTTCTTGGTTCTACCTTGTCGCCCATGAGTATGGTGAATACTTCATCAGCTTTAAGAGCGTCCTCCATGCCTATCTTAACGATAGTACGTCTTTCGGGGTCCATAGTAGTTTCCCAGAGCTGTTCGGGGTCCATCTCACCAAGACCTTTATAACGCTGAACTTCAACGTCCTTATACTTGCCGTCCTCAGAGAGTTCAGCGATATATCTGTCTCTTTCCTCGTCAGAGAATGCATAGTATATCTTCTTTTTCCTCTCAACTCTGAAAAGCGGAGGCTGAGCTATATAGACATTTCCATTGGTTATGAGAGGTCTCATATAGCGGAAGAAGAATGTAAGCAGAAGTGTACGGATATGCATACCGTCAACATCGGCATCCGCCATGATTATGACCTTGCCGTAGCGGAGCTTCTCTATATCAAAGTCCTCACCAATGCCTGTACCAAGAGCTGTAACGACAGGTTCGAGCTTATCATTGCCGTATATCTTGTCTATCCTTGCCTTCTCAACGTTGAGCATCTTGCCCCAGAGTGCGAGAATAGCCTGATAGCGTCTGTCTCTGCCCTGTTTAGCTGAACCGCCCGCAGAATCTCCCTCGACGATGTAAATTTCGGTATATCTGTTGTCACGCTCGGAGCAGTCTGCGAGTTTTTCCGGCATTGAAGCCTTGCCAAAGGCATTTTTCTTTCTCTCTGCATCTCTTGCACGCTTAGCAGCCTCACGGGCTTTAAGGGCTGAGATGCTCTTTTCAAAGATAAGGTTAGCAGTTTCAGGGTTCTCCTCAAGGAAATTCATGAGCTTTTCGTGTACCATTTTTTCTACAAATGGCTTTACTTCCGGATTTCCGAGTCTTCCCTTAGTCTGTCCCTCAAACTCACATTCTGTAAGTTTTACAGAGATTATAGCTGTAAGACCTTCTCTTACGTCGTCACCTGAGAGCTTCTCGTTATCTTTGAGCTTGCCCATTTTCTTTCCATACTCATTTATGACCTTTGTAAGAGCGTTCTTGAAACCTGTTTCGTGAGAACCTCCGTCTTTGGTATGGATATTATTTGCAAACGAGAGTATTACCTCATTGTAGCTGTCGTTATACTGTAGAGCTATCTCTGCGAAAGAATCTCCCTGCATACCTGAGATGTATATTACCTCACCGCTGATAGATTCAAGTTCTCTTGTTTTGTGGATATGCTCTACGAACTGGCGGATACCGCCTTCATAGTGCAGAGTTTCGCTCTTTATTTCTTCACTGTTCCTCTTATCGCTGAATACTATCTTTATTCCGGCATTGAGGAAAGCCTGTTCACGAAGTCTTCTGAGGAGTATTTCGTAGCTGTATTCGGTAGTTTCAAATATTTCGCCGTCAGCCTTGAACATTACGCTTGTACCGGTCTCGGAAGTATCTCCGATAACTTTCAGTTCCTCATCGTAATGACCTCTTTCAAATCTCTGGAACCATACGTGCTCGCCGTCCTTTACGGTAAGTTCGAGCCACTCTGAAAGGGCATTAACAACAGAAGCACCAACACCGTGAAGACCTCCGGATACCTTGTATCCGCCGCCGCCGAATTTACCGCCGGCATGGAGTATCGTATATACTACTGTTGCCGCAGATATACCTTCCTTTGGATGTATTCCTACAGGTATACCTCTTCCGTTATCGGATACACGGATTATATCTCCTTCAAGTATCTCTACGGTTATTTCGGTACAATATCCAGCAAGAGCCTCATCGATAGAGTTATCTACTATCTCATATACAAGGTGATGAAGTCCTCCCGGACCTGTTGAACCTATGTACATTCCCGGTCTCTTACGGACAGCTTCAAGTCCTTCGAGGACTTGTATGTCATTTTCGTCATAATTATTCTGCTGACTCATGAGTTACCTCCAAATATTCTGGATTGAATATATATTTTCCCGTTTATGGGGTCATTGTCAATAATTTTTATTAGCAGCATAGCCATATTTCGTTGAAGGCTGTTCAGTGCTTCCATAGTTTACATTAGAAGTATCGCTGTAATACGTGAGCTTACCGCTATAGCCGTCTTCGTCTTTTGTGAATTCAAGTTCAAAATAGTAATTTCCTTCAACATGGCACTTATATTTAGCTTTTTTGCCATTTTTCAGCTCCTGACTTCTGACTATACTTTCGCCGTGGAAACCTTCCATAAATTTCTTATAGTCATCGGTATGAAAATCGAATCTTGATATTATATCTCGTGACAAAGATGGTTCCCAGTAACGTTCAGGCTTTGCATTATCAAGGCTTATCTTGTACTTATTCTCTACAAATTTTATCCGCTTTTCATTGAAATGCCAATAATCGACCGGCACTAAAAATTTATATATTATCAAAAACAAAAGAAATATGACTGCGATAACAATGAGGACTATCTTTATCCTCTTTTTGTTTTTTCTGCGTTTTTCCAGTACTTCTTCATCTTCATAGAATTCCATTACATACCGCCTCCGTCAGCAAGACGCTTTTTTAAGGTGCTTGCAGCAAGCTGAGATATATAGACTTTTTCTCTGCCATTCTTTACGGTTATAATGAAGCTTTTCGGCATTTCATAGGTGGTATAGATGCATTTGTGCTCCTTTTCAGCTCTTTCAAGCAGAAGCTTGGTACACTTTTCGACTGTGGTATTTTCAATATCGAAGATACCCACTATATCTCTTGTATCGACTGAGTAATTATTCCCTATATGAAGATATATCGTCTTTTTCATCAGTTATCTTCCCCTCGCTTATATGGAGCAGCTTTCCCTTTATTTCGGGAAGAAGTGCACTTTCATTCGGTGTTGTAAGAAACACCTGCATATCCTTTATCATGTCGAGGACGAATCTCTGACGATTCTCGTCAAGTTCTCCCATAACGTCGTCAAGAAATACGACGGGAGCGTCCTTTGACCTTTTCATGAAGATCTCTGCCTGTGCGAGCTTCATTACAAGTGCGGCACTTTTTATTTGTCCCTGTGAGGCATAGTCCTTCGCACTCATGCCATTTATCTTTATCAGGACTTCATCCCTGTTTACTCCGGAATGAGTTGAACCTGTCCTTATATCGTAATCAGAGGTCTCACGGAGCTTTTTATAGTACATCTCCTCAGCATCCGCATCTGCTGCACGAGACAGGTCGTCAGCACGAAAAACATTAGAGCGGTATTCCAGTTCAAGTTCTTCGCTTCCGCCGGATATGGTGCGGTAAAGTCTGCCGCATATCTCATTTATCTTAGAGATATACTCATTTCTCATATAAGAGATGACAGTACCCTCTTTTGCGGCTTGTCTGTCCCATATTTCGAGGACTGACGCAGGTGAATTTCCCTGACCTATATCTTTTAGAAGGGCATTTCTCTGGTTCATTATAGCATTGTGCTTATTCAGGTGCACTACAAACACCGGATTAAGCTGTGAAGCCGCCATATCTATGAAGCTTCTACGCTTTTCGGGCGAACCTTTTATTATGTCAACATCGTCCGGAATAAAAGCGATACACTTGAATATGTCAAAAAGTGACTTTGTACCTTTCTGTTTTACTCCGTTGAGATGTATATTTTTAGGGGAAACAGCACTTCGTGTCATTTCAAACTCTATTTTCTGAACTCTGACACTGTCCTGCAATTTTATCTTAGAAGACATTCTGTCTCCGCCAAGACGGATATAGTCCTTTTCTTTAGAGCCACGAAAGCTCCGGCATCCGGACAATATCCACATAGCTTCAAGAAGATTTGTCTTTCCCTGAGCGTTCTTTCCTACTATGATATTGTATTTAGGGTCGGGAGCAAATGAGATCCCGGACAGATTTCTGAATCCGTCTATATCCGCATAGGTTATTATCACTCTACTACCACTTCTTGTCCGTCAAGTGAGACTTTATCTCCGGGACGTATCTTCTTGCCTCTCATTGTGCAAACTTCGCCATTTACTTTCACCATGCCGTCCTGAATGAGAGCCTTAGCTTCTCCGCCTGAACCTACAAGTGACGCAAATTTCAGAAGTGCATCGAGCTTTATGAATTCTGTGGTTATCTTTATTTTATTTTCTGCCATAAACTGCACCTCGATAATATTTCTGTGCTCTTACTGAGAGCTTCTCAGTTTTTGAGCTGTATCGGCATTACAAGGAATATATAGCTTTCTCCGTCAAGAGGAAGTATCTCTATAACTTTCATAGCTCCGTTCAAACGGATGCGTACTTTGTCTCCCTCAGCAGCTCTTAGAGCTTCAAGAAGGAGCTTATTATTGAATCCGATAGTTACTGCTTCGCCGGATATATCAGCAGAGATCGCATCATTTATCTTACCTATTCCGGTCTTGCAGCTTATCTTCATAACTCCGCTGCCAACTTCGCAGCGGATCGGAGACTTGTTCTTGTCATCTATAAGGAGTGAACAACGCTCCAGACAAGTTGAAAAGTCTCTTTTGCTTATTATAACTTCTGTTTTGAAGCCGTTTGGAATGCTGAGTTTATAATTATGGAAAGCACCTTCAAGAAGTCTTGATATAACGAGCACATTATCTATCTGGAAGATGATATGTCTGTCGTTCGTACAAACTGTGCAGAGCTTCTCATCATCGTCCTTGATAAGAGTAGATACTTCAAGAAGAGCTTTCTTTGGGACTACAAAATGATATTTCTCAGTGCAGTCAGTAAGCTCGCTTCTGATAGCAAGTCTGAAACCGTCTATAGCGACCATATTAAACTTGCCTTCTTCTATGTCGAAAAGTTCACCTGTAAGAACAGGCTTGCTCTCATTTGTGGAAGTAGCATAGCTTGTCTGGTTTATCATAGAGCGGAGAAGAGTCTGCTTTACGGTAAAGCTTCTTTCAGAATCAACAGTAGGGAGCTCAGGATATTCGTCAGCGGACATTCCTGAGAAGCTGCACTGTGTTGCACTGCATGAGATATTTATTATGAGGTTATCGTCTATATCGAAAGTGATGTCTTCACCGGACATACGTCTTGTGAACTCGCTGAAAAGTCTTGCACTTACTACAAATTCACCGTTCCCCTCTGTTTCAGCTTTGATAGCTGTTCTGATACCCATTTCGAGATTGTATGCTGTAAGTTCTACTTCATTTTCTCCGACTCTTACTTTTATTCCTTCGAGTACAGGGATAGTAGACTTAGGGGAAACTGCTCTTGATACGTTTCCGATCGCTTCGCTGAGTTCAGCTTTATTGCATATGAATTTCATCAACGATATACCTCCGATATAAAAATGTATATGAGACTGTCCGCCGTTCAAGGACAGCTTTGCTTTTAAAATATGTAAAGATAAGAATAATTATATTTAAGATCTGATATAATAAGATAAGAATATATATATTGTTGTTGTTGTAGAGCCGGTAGAAAAGTTGAAATAATGAAAATACGGCTATATTTCAAGGAAAAATCATCCACATGGACTTGTTGTGAGATTTTTGAAATTGTTAAACATCAGATCCTGCCGTTCTGTTTGTGTTGAATAGGTTTATGATTGTGGAGTTGAAGTTTAAGAAAAGTCGAGAAATTTGTGGAAACCGGTCTGTCCGCATAAAATTTTCCATATTCCTGTTGATTGTTGAAATCTGAAATATGTTAAACAAGTATGTGAAAGACTGATGCCGGATGTATTCAGTATCCCAAGTTATCTGGAAAAGTTACAGGTTTTGTTATTCCACATCTCTTTCAACTCACTGTGGAAAACTGTGTGGAATCAAACAGTTTCAACAGAGTTTTCCACTTTTTCAACTTTCACGGTTTAAACCTTGCTCTTATCTTTAATGTTCTTGATTATATCATCAACAAGGTTTTTGAGGTTTGAATCTTTCTCCATTGCCTCGGAAACGCTTGTGACAGAATATACTATAGTAGAATGATCTCTTCCGCCGAATTCTGTTCCGATAGAAGCAAGAGGCATCTGAGTTATCTCTCTTACTACGAATATAGCTACTTTACGTGCTATAGAGATCTGTGCGGAACGCTTATTTGAGCGTATATCATCAGCTGAAACGCCGTAAACTGTGGATACTTCGGATATGATCTTTTCTACAGTTATCGGGATAGGCTGCTCGTCTGTAAGAACGTCACGGATAACGCTCTGAGCCATAGATATAGTTATCGGACTTCCTGCAAAGTGGTTGAGTGCCTTTAATCTTACAACTGCACCCTCAAGCTGACGGATATTGGATTTAAGGCGATTTGCCATGAATTCAGCAACTTCGCTCGGCATTTTGAGTTCTAAAAGCTCTGATTTGCGGTTGATTATGGCGAGTCTTGTTTCATAGTCCGGAGCGGATATATCGGCAATAAGTCCGCCTTCAAAACGTGTGCGGAGTCTTTCTTCAAGGGTGAGGAGCTCCTTTGGAGGCTTATCAGAGGTAATTACTATCTGTTTGCCTTCCTGATGCAGCTTATAGAATGTATGGAAGAATTCCTCCTGCATACGCTCTTTTCCTGAGAAGAACTGTATATCGTCTATGAGGAGGATGTCCGCATTTCTGTATTTATCCTGGAAATTGGAGATATGGCTCGTATTGAGAGCATTTACCAGATCGCTTCCGAAAGTTTCGCTGGTAACATATACGATATTGAAATTAGGGTGGTTCTTTCTTACCTCGTTTGCGATAGCAGTGATGAGGTGGGTCTTACCCATTCCGGAAGGACCGTAGATGAAGAGCGGATTGTAGTCCGGAACAGACTTTTCTCCGCAGTTCTTAGCGACAGATTTACTGCAAGCCAGAGCAAATTCATTTGATCTTCCTTCGATGAAGGTATCGAAAGTATAGTCATAATTAGCGAATTTATAGGACTTTTCAAGCTCTGCGTGCTTTTTTTCGAGTTCATCGTCTGTCGGGACTTTTATCTTCTCGGAATCATTATTCTCAACATTGATAACAATGTCGATATTGAAGCCAAGAACCTGTAAAAAGGCTTCTTTAAGAATATCGCCGTATTTGTTAACGACTATATTTTTCTGGAAATCAGTCTGTATGCTGAAAATAGCCTCTGTGCTGTTGAAACTTACAGGCTTCATCTGATCTATCCATGTAGTAATGCCTATTTCCGGGATCTTTTCGTTATCAAGGCAGTATTTCTTTACATTTTCAAAAACTTCCTCAAATGAGTTCATGATTTACCTCCGTACAAAAAGTATGGATGAGTGGAAAATAACAACACTCTCCTATAATAATATATAGTATATTATAACATAAGGCTGTTGAAAATGCAAGTGTTTTGAACATTAAATGTTGAAAAAATAATAGTCTTATCAACAGAGTATTCAACAGAGTGTTTAAAACTGTGTGGAATCAACTTTCAATTGCGGAAAAAATGTTTGAAAGGGCTATATTTCAATAAAATATAATGTGAAAAACTTGTCCGGGACTTATTTTGAACAAAGTTTTCAGCGTTTTCAACACCAGCCAATAAACCTGATGTTGGAAATGATTTATTTTCAACATGGCAATTTTTGTTGAATGTTGAGTCAATACCGCACAAATATAGATTTCTAATTCCCTGACGAAATGATGAAATTTTACGCCTTACTTTAATAGTGCTATTGGTAAAAAAATATGAAAATAAACTTTTTATAGAAAAAATTAAAAAAACGCTTGACATCTCGGATTTTTTATTATATAATGTTTTAGTGTAATGCGGACATACTATGTCCTGCAATACTTATGCATATCAGGATGATGTTTTATCGTCCTTGCTATATTATTTGTGAAGAGAGGAGGATCTTAAAATGAAAAGAACATATCAGCCTAAGAAGCTCCACAGAAAGAAGGAGCACGGCTTCATGAAGAGAATGGCTACTAAGAACGGCAGAAAGGTTTTAGCTCGTAGAAGATCTAAGGGCAGAGCAAGATTAACTCACTGACGAG
>JAFRXL010000056.1 GCA_017441505.1 Ruminococcus sp. | reverse complement strand
CTGTTCTGACAGAATTATTCCATAGACAGCAGGCGTGATCTGCTTTCTATGTATCTGCCACAGGAGGCTCAAAAATCGTACACAACGGCTTTAGTTGCTCTTGGTTGTGTAGTTTTCCGACCTGCCACCGATGCCGTCAAAAACGGCTCACAAATCGCTGATAGGTTTTCTATCACTTGGTTTTCGGAGAAACAAAAAAGGACTCGATTCCAGTGTTTTCACATTTCGTGAAAACCACTAAAACCGAGTCCGAAACTTTGTATACTATTTTTTGGCGACAAAATCGAGATTTGGGTAGCAAAAAAGCCCGATATTTCGGGCTTTTTTGGGGCACGTCATCAATTTTGTTATGCCATCATGTATGGGCGTAACTAAATTGATGACATATGTAAAATGGCTATTTTACGCTGATTTGTATCATTATCTGTTATAATGATGATCGATGATCGCTCTCAGGTTATCATAAATGAAAGACTGTGCCTGAACTGAGTACAGATTCAGATAGTATTCTTCACCATTTGCTCTTGTCTTCAATTTAGAAGATATTCCAATATCTTCACCATCGCTCGTTGCAACACGCTGCCCATCGGCATTTCTGCAAATCATACCAATACTCTCCAGCCAGTCGTTTATCCATGCCGCTTGCATTTTCTTTGTACCATTATCAGCAATAACTCTGTTTATCTCATTTGAAATATCGCTTACTTTACATTCTCCGTAATTAAGCTGCAACTGCGAAAACTGATCGTCATTTATAAAAACTCGTCTTCTTCTGGGTTTTTGAGGAGCCACAGTTCTCTTCTCAAACGATTCTATCTCCCATTCAAGCACACGGGAAATATACTCGAAGCAGGCTATAACACGACTATCACGAACAATATCATCTTCATGTACACGCATTCCCGAATTTGGATCAACGCCACTGGAGAGCTTGTCCATATACAGTTTAGCACGTTTCAGTTTATCTATTTCATTCATTTATTTTCGCCTCTTGCCGAAATAGTCAATAAGAACATTCTTTATGAAGTTATACCTACGAGCGTATGAATTCTCAACACGGATAAGCTCAAAGCCGTGGTCACGGCATATCTTATTCTTCTTGCGGTCACGTTCACGGACTATCTCGCTCTCGATATGCTCCTTGCCGTCAAGCTCTATAGCAAGCACAGGCATTTTCCGGTTGCTGTAATCACGCTGGTAAATGACAAAATCAAAACGTCCTGTATAGAACAAATCGGAGCAGGATACATTATCTGAGAACACCTGTGATATAGCTACTTCACGTTCAACACTGCATCTACCTTCGTTGAGAAGGATATTATCAAGCGCATGATTAAGGTTTTGAAGGAATGCCTCCTCAGTTTCCGTACTGTAAGGCTTTATTCCGAGAGCACGAGAAGATACATCTTTCGGAGTTACCTCAGTTCTGCCATTGCTTCCAACATAATTGACAAGCTCATATATATCGTCAGGCGAGTCAGGATCGTGCAGTCGTTCAAGTTCCTTTTTACTTGAAAGAACTATGAGCTGCTCCTTTGCTCTTGAAACCGCCACATTTACAAGCTCACGGTTATTCTTCAGCCAATCATAAGTTTTAGGACCTGTTTTATCTGTAAGTGCAAGCGAAAACAGGATTATATCCTTTTCATCTCCCTGAAAAGCATGAACAGTTCCGCAGGGGATATTGTCAAGACGGGCTTCGTGAAGCGCTTTCTGTATACAGTTACGCTGATTTGCAAACGGAGTGATTATGCCTATGGACTTATCCTTGTTCATCTTCACGTACTGAACTATCTGATCTGCTTCTGCGGGAGCAGTATTCTTATAATCCGTTGTATTACACTGAATATCGCTGAATATAAGAGGAGTTTCTGATTTATTTCCGGTTTTTATTTTCAATCTTCCGTTATAATATTTCTTGTTGTTGAACTCGATGATCTTTTTATCGCAGCGATAATGATATCTGAGCAATATCTCATCGCTGACAGAGTCACAGGCAAGAAAGGTCTTATATACCGAATTGGCTATATAGTCATACTCGGGAGCAACATTATACTTCTTACGCAAACTTTCGTTTACGCTCTGATCCAGAAGAACTACGGGATTTAGCTGCTGTGGATCACCTACAAGCATGAGATTTTCTCCGCGAAGTATAGGTACCAGTGACATAGCCGTATTACATTGGCTTGCTTCGTCCATAATGACCATATCAAAATACTGTGCCGGCTTACCGAGCTTATGAGCTGAAATACAGGTCGTAGCGATAACGGGAAATACTCTTTGCAGCTTTCGGAGATTATCCTCATCGCTTACCCAATGATTAAACTCTGCAATACGTTCTTCTTTATTTGTAATATCAAGAATCTTAATAAAGTCAGCATATTTTGGTTCTTCCAGACGCTTGATATACATAGCTGAAGTATAGAAAAGGTACTTGCGGAAAGCCTCCTGATCGTCTGTAAGAAGAGCCAGTGCTTCTTCATCAGTAACTGTACCTATTTCCTTCATACGCTGCTCGACCTGATATAGCTGTCTCTGCTCAAGATCAGTCTGGAAATTCATATTGTCATTGAGCTTATAAAGGTCAGAAATTGCGTCTCTGCGTTCTTTAAGTTCAAGACGCTCCTCATGCTTTTTCAGAAGTTCAGTGAGTTTTTGTGTCTGTTCAGTCTTATCGGTCTTATTCTTATTCAGTGTTTTTTCGTAGATGTTCAGAGTTTTAGTGTAATCGTAAAGTCCCTTGATACGCTCAATAGCTTCTTCAATCTTAGCGTTGCTGCCAAGTCTTAGAATAGGAAATGGAATAATACGCTCACGATATTTAAGACCTCTGATAACATCAAATACTCCGTCAATCGGATGATTGTTATATGAAGAGAAAAGTACTGTTTTCTCATTGAAAAAAGCTGAAATAATTGTATTGACTATGGTATTGCTTTTACCTGTTCCGGGAGGTCCCTGAACATAGGTCACAGGGTATTTCAATGCGTTATGTATAGCAAGAAGCTGGTCGAGGTTTATTTTATTATTCAGAAGAGTTATCGGATAATCCTTGCGTCGGCGTGAAGGTGCAGTGAGGTCGCCGAAAAAAGCCTTTATCGGCGTTGTAACTCTGTCATCTTCATACATATCAAGTATTTCCCGATACTCAATAGAAAGGTCCACAAGATGCTCGCTTTCGATACAGATAAGATACGGCATATCATCAACACCGTTTATCTGGCTATTTGAAGCGGTTATTCTGTCTTTAATAACCTCCGCATACTCTTCAAAATCTTCAAGCAGGTAGTAGTCATCTGCGTCAAGAAATTGACGGATACTTTCCTTTTCACCAGCAATAGTGAACTCCTTGCATATTGTTATATCCTCGCTTGGACGGAGAGTCTGGCTTTTTACATCAAGCTCAAGTCTGCGATATGCGAGGACATAAAGTCCTCTTTTGGTATTTACACTGAGCAGATTCAGACAAAGCTGAGTTACCTTCCGACGCTGATATTCACTTTCAAAACGTTTACGGAAGCTCTTGACAATAGCCTTGAACTGTTCTTCGTCAAGGATATATCCAGCAGGTGTAAGCTTATCACCATCAATCCGCTCGATAAGGTCATACTCCGACTTGTACGGTATCGAATCTAACTTATTGCAGTCGGCAAGATAATTCAGTATTTTCAGATTGGCAGTATTTGTAAAGATAAAGGCATATTTGTTTGGATTCAGCTTTATATCTTCAATTAACCTTTCATTTATCGGCTGAAATGTGCCGTCAAGAAGCTTTGATGACTCAATCTTATCAATATAGATAGTCAGCTCCATATTCTGAAAATTGCCAAGGTGAAGTCCTTCAACATGCAGACTCTTATATTGTGTATCTATGTCATATATGCCTATCCAGTACTTTGTAAGGCTGCCCTGTTTGTTGCGGTATTCGATACTAAGCCATTTGCCTTCGTGTATTGCTTTGAAGATATCTCTGCCAATGCTGTTCATTGCTTCACCTGCTTCCGCCATTTTCTTTATTATACCATACACATTCTGCCGATTCAAGGTTAATCAACAAATCTGTTCGCTTTTCTTTATTGATCATTAAAATTATGGTATAATAATTGATGGACGCTTTGCAATGAGTGAACTAATAATTTGATAAGGAAGAATAACAGTGAAAAAGTACTCATCAATAACAAAAAAGGAAATAATTGAGCAAATCAAAGCAGGTGGGAAAGTGACAGCTATTTCTAAAAAGTACGGTATATCAAGGCAAACGATTTACCGCTGGTTAGCTGAAAACGCCGACTTTGTTGAGCCCAAACGCCGAAGCTATGGAGAATTAGAGAGATACAGCCAAAAGCTTGAAAACATAATAAAAATATTGAAATATGCTCAGCCAACTGAAAAACTGACACAATTGGAAAGGTATGAGCTTATAACGGAACTTTCGTCCAAATATAATGTCAATACTTTATGCGATGCTTTGGATATTCCGAAAGGAAGCTATTATAATCATATTTTCCGAAACAAAAAAGATAAAACAGTCTATGCTGAACATCGAAGGGAAATAACTGCACTTGTCAATGAAATATTTCATGAAAGCAATGAGATATTTGGTGCAAAAAAGATAGCGGCAATAATCAAAGAAAAAGGATATATCGCTTCGCCGGAACTTGTCCGATCTATTATGAAAGAAAACGGCTGGATTTCCATCAGAGGTGGTGCAAAGAAACAGTATGAGAAGGAGAAGCATTGGAGAAAGAATATACTGAATCGTGAATTTACAGCAACACGCCCGAATGAGATCTGGGTAGGAGACGTTACATATTACCATTTCAAACAGAAAAATTTTTATATTTGCGTGATAATGGATCTGTATGCAAGAAAAGTAGTTGGATATCGTGTATCTTTAAGAAATAGTACTCAGCTCACAAAAAGGACGTTTAAAGAAGCCTATGAATCAAGAAAACCGGATAAACTGTTATTTCACAGCGATTGCGGAGCAAATTACACTTCAAAATCTTATATGAGCTATTTAAGCTCTCTTGGAGTGACACAATCTTTTTCACACCCCGGAAATCCCTATGATAATTCTGTTATTGAGTCATTTTTCAAAAACATGAAATCAGAGGAGTTATATAGAACAAATTACCGTTCTGAATATGAATTCAGAACGGCAATTACCAGGTATATTAACTTTTACAACAGTGTAAGACCTCATAAAACAAACGGTAATCTCACTCCAGACAAAATGGAAGAGAAGTATTACAATAAAAAATGAATGTTACGTATGGTTCGAAAAGTTACTTTTCATTTGTGATTTCTATTCTAAATCGTTTCGGTCATCTGTCACATACGCAAGACAGCAGAAAACGGCTAAATATCGCACTACAAATAAAAATAGACTCACAAATGAACTTGTAACGGTTCGAATCTGTGGGTCTATTCAATATGGTTGGGGTGGAAGGATTTGAACCCTCGAAATAACGGAGTCAGAGTCCGCTGCCTTACCGCTTGGCGACACCCCAGAATATTGATTTGCTTGATTCAGCTTTATTATTATATCATCAAATTCAAGGGATGTCAATAGGAAAATATATATTTTTTTATTTTAACTTAATCGACTATATTCTCATCATTTGCAGACAATTCTTTATAGCCTGGAAATGGCTCGGAGGAAACGTTAATATTCTTATTATCGACGATAAAAGAGACCGCTTTATTATAGTTAAAAACGGTATTGACCTTCTGAACGCCGCCGTATTCGCCGTCACGAGTCCATGGGACGGATTCATCTTCAAGAGAAGTAAAAGTGATCTTATTAGTTCTGAAGAACTTAATATACTCTCTGTTTATCTCCTCGTTAATATTAAACAGCGAGGAAATGATCTGCTGGAACTGGATAGGATTAGCAGGCTTTTTTATGAGGACTACCTCAAACACACCGTCATCGAGAAGGAAGTCATTCATAGACATCATACCTGCTACAGACGCAGTATTAGTCACCATTCCATAAAGGAACTCGTCTTCTATCACAGTATTCTCGTACTCTATACGCATCTTTTTAGGACGCAGATTAGCGAGCTGAGTTAAACCGGTCATAATATAAGCTGAATGGCCGAAGATATTTTTTATCTGCTGAGAGGTCTCGTAGGTAATACTTGTAAAAGCACCGAAAGCAACGATATAGGAGAAATACTCATCGTTGAATCCGCCGACATCACAAGGAACGGGAGTACCATTGATTATACTCTGAACAGCAGCCATAGTATCTTTAGGTATTCCGAGACTTTTAGCGAAATCGTTAGTAGAACCGGCTGGAATATAGCCGATAGGGATACGTCTTTCGCTTCTCATGATACCTTGCAGACACTGGCTGAGCGTACCGTCACCGCCGGCACACACAAGGAGGTCAAAGCCGTTTGCACAAGCGTACTCCGCTTTAACGGCAGCATCGTCGCCGCTCTGGGTCGGGTGAACAGTAACTTCGTAACCTGCTTTGACGAATTCATCGATTATTTTTCCGAGTTTATCAGCTATTAGAGCTTTTCCAGCTACGAGATTGACTATAAAATATAATTTTTGCACTAATATCACCTTTAAAAATATTTATAATAAAACCAAGTAATGTAATTATATCATCTTTTTCGGACTATTGCAATAGCTATTGTCAACTTATATAGCACAATATTGCACTTTTTTGACATTCCAACACGCTCTCATGTTATAATATACATTGAAATACAGAAGCCAAAGGCAAGCTTATAAAATATTTTTACCAATATATAATTTTTATATTGTATTGGTCACTAAAGTATGTTATAATATATTATGATTGTTATGTGAAATTAATTTGTGGATTTTGCCGAAACGTTTTCTCTGTATATGGATTTATCCAGCTTCAAAAAGTACGGTAATTAGGGAAACTATGTTGATTTGAAATATATTTTATGAAGTATCGCATTATATGCATAAATAATATGCTCACGTATGAAGATCCTATACGTTAGGAGGGGATCATATGAAACTGATAAAAGAAAAAGAACATATAGGTCATAAAGAAATTGCCGAAAAAACGTCTGACAGGCTATACTCTGCCGCAAAAGCCCCTTGGTACGGCTATATCGCTTTTTTGTTCATGTATATTTTAGCTTCCGTTCTAATAACTATAGTTTCACGATCAGACGGAACTATGCTCATAAAAAATACAAAAATACCGGTTTCAGCTTTTGCAGGTGTTTTTTCATCATTATCTAATATATGTATAATCATGCTTGTTCTTGCTTATGGAACACTTGGATTTGTGACATCGATCATTATGCTGCTGCTTCAGTTCCCTATAATAATTACAAGCATCCTCAAACATAATATTGTCGGTAATATCCCGGGACTTTTTTCCAATTCATTCAGTATCATTGTTTGTATAGCCATTTTCGTAAATAAAAAGAGAAACGAAAAATTACGAATACGTATGGCTGAACAGGCTATAACCGACAGACTTACCGGTCTTCCTAACAGATTCGCCTGCTCAGAGCTTTTTCGTGAACTTATGAGCAGCAAAACAAATTTCGTAGTTGTATCGATAGATATAAACAACTTCAAAAATATAAACGACACAATGGGATTCGATATTGGAAACAAAGTACTTACCGGTATAGCAATGTTATGGAAACACATCGCAGAATCAGGAACATCCGGTACAAACGATTTCGTAGCACGTCTGAGCGGTGATGAATTTGCAATCATTATCCGTGACTACAAGTCTGACAAGGATATTGAAAACTCTATCAGGAAGTACGAATCAGCTCTCAGCAACAAGCTGTACGTGGACGGTTATGACCTCTATATAACTGCAAGCTTCGGATATGCCGAATATCCGACTGATGCCGATAATATCGATAACTTATTCACATTTGCCGATGCAGCTATGACAGAGCTGAAACGTGCAAACAGCAGTGAACATATACTCCGCTATTCACCTGATATACTGAAGTTAGAGCGTACTCTTGAGATCGAACACAAGATAAGAACTGCTCTTGAAAAAGATAATGTTTTCTTCAATCTTCAGCCGCAGTACGATATGGAGCATAAGCTGCGTGGATTTGAAGCTCTTGCACGTATGAAGGATGAAAACGGCGATCTTGTAAGTCCCGGAGAGTTCATACCGGTAGCCGAAAAAGTCGGATTAGTCGACAAGGTGGACGATGTTGTCTTCCGTAAATCGTCTGAATTCTTCGGCGAGCTTCTGAGAAAATATGATCTTGATATAATTCTAAGTGTAAACGTTTCTGTACGTCACCTTATGAAAAAAGATTTCATTGAAGAGATAAAAAGCATACTGAAAAACAGCAATATTCCTCCTAAGAATCTTGAAATCGAAATAACCGAGTCTATCATAATAGATTCAGTGGACAAGGCTTTACAGGTAATAAATGCGATCGAAGAAATGGGAGTCCAGATAGCTATTGACGACTTTGGCACAGGTTACTCTTCGCTAAGCTATCTTAATAAGTTCCCTGCTAATTTGCTGAAGATAGATAAATCATTCATTGACAAGATGAATGATAACGACTCCTCAAAGCAATACGTAGCCGCTATCATCGCTATTGGTCACATAATGGGGTTCAACGTTATCTCTGAGGGCGTTGAAGAAGACGAACAGATAAGTGTACTTAAAGAGATAGGCTGCGATTACATACAGGGGTATATCTGGGGCAGACCACTTCAAAAGGAACAGGCTGAACAGCTGGTCAAGGATTCGATAACAGCTTGACATCATCTATGAGCAATAAAAGCTGGACTTTTAAAAGTTCAGCTTTTTGATTATAGGCAACACCGTAAGTTATGCTTTATGCAGTATTGCTTCAATTATTTTCAAGGTTTATAGAATGAGTGTCACCAAAGCTGTTGCGGTAGCTCATAGGTGTCATACCGGTAAGCTTCCTGAAAGCGGCTGAAAATGCACTTTGCGACGAAAATCCCAGCGATACCGCTATTTCTGAGATAGGGAAATCCGAAAATATAAGGATGTTCTGTGCAGTAGTTATTTTCGCTTTCAGAATGTAGGCTTTGAACGAAATGTGCATCTCTTTTGCAAAAAGCTTTGAAAGATAGCTCTGGTCGAGTTTTTCGTGCTCCGCAGCCATTTTCAGTGTGAGCGGCTTGCCTAAATTTTCATAAATATAGTCCACGGTGCGGCGGATATGACGTGAGATGCTGTCAGCTTTACGGATGTCACGCATCCTTTCCGCAAAATCGAGCATCATCTCCCCTGTCAGCTCGACAATTTCCTCCGGCAAATGGCAGGCATCACACTTTCTTATGTAAATATCGCTGAGAGTATATGCGATATTATGCTTCATTCCGCCGTCTATGCACACACGGGCTATGATGCCTGTTCCAATAGCAAAATGGTACTGGGTATTCCTCAGCAGGTCATCTGAGAGCATTCCCTTGCCCTCATAATAGTTGATGCGTATATCTTCAAAATTTTCACGCACCTTTTCAACGTCACCATTTTTTATATCGTCATATCTGGAAAATTCACTTTTTATCTCAGTTCTTTTGAAGTCCTCTTCTATCTGAACGAACAATCTGTAATTCAATTCCCGATTGGTATTCATAAATGCTCACCTCAATCACGACTATACCATATTTTTGATAAAAAGTCAATGGAATTGATATAATTATACAGTCACATACTGTATAATAACCTTAGATTTTAGAGTACAGGAGTGATGTGCATGAGCACAACAACTGATTTTACAACAGGAAAAGTCAGCAAGGTAATTTTACGTTTCTATTTTCCAATGCTCGCAACGGCAATGCTTCAACAGTTCTATTCCTTTGCGGATACTGCGATAGTCGGCAAGGGACTTGGAGACAATGCACTTGCGGCAGTCGGCAATATGTCCTCGCTCTGCTTCATGATAGTCGGATTTTCAATGGGACTTGCCAACGGATTTTCAGTCCTTATCGCACAGCATTTCGGTGAAAAGAATTTTCCTCAGCTTCGCCGGACTTTTGTCTCGATGATAAAACTCTCGGCAACTATAACGCTTCTGCTCACCTTTTTGAGCATACTCTTTCTGCATCCGGTACTTGTACTTCTGCGTACCGACCAGATAATAATCAAAGACAGTCTCACCTACGGTTATATCATCTTTGGCGGACTTATCGCAACTATTGCCTATAATATGAGTGCGGGCATACTCCGTTCACTCGGCGACAGCAAAACGCCTCTGAAAGCAATAATCCTCTCGTCAGTCCTGAATATCCTCATGGACTGCCTGTTCATTTTCGTGCTGAAAACAGGTGTCGGCGGAGCTGCGATCGCTACGATACTCTCACAGTTAGTATCAGCGATGGTGTGCATAAAAAGAATAATGGGGATAGATTTCCTAAAAATCGCTCCGGAAGAAAAGAAAAACGACATACAGCTATACCTGAAACTGCTGAAAAACGGCGTTCCAATGGCTCTCATGAACTCTATAACAGCTATCGGATGCATGGTGGTGCAGTACTATGTAAACGGTCTCGGAGTTGCTTACACTTCCGCTTACTCTGCTTGCAGCAAATATATAAATCTGTTTATGAATCCTGCATTTACAGCCGGTTACTCCGTTTCTGCCTTCACCGGACAGAATTTCGGTGCAAAGCGTTTCGACAGGATAAGAGAAGGACTTCGCTTCTGTCTGTTGATAGTCTTGATAGCTTATATCATATTCGGCTCTGTGATGTTTTTCTTCCCGAAATGGCTTGCTTCACTTCTTCTGCAAGGTTCGGAGCAAATTTCCTACGCAGCTCAGTTCCTCCCGATATGCGGAGTTATGCTGTTCGCTGTGGATATGCTGTTTGTTTACCGCAACTCTGTACAGGGAATGGGATTCCCGTTTGTACCGATGCTCTCGGGCATACTCGAAATGGTACTCCGTGTCGGAGCTATCTCACTGCTTATCGGAAGCTTCGGATTCCGTGCAACTGCCTATGCTGAGGTCTTGGCATGGTCGGGAGCTCTTCTGATGAACGCTTCTGCTTTTTACGTTATCTTCGCACGAGAAAGCTCAAACACTTACACTATCAGGCATAATAAAAATTTTATAAATAAATCTTTACTTGCTCATAGGAGGCGATAATTTGAAAATACTATTGATAGGCGGTACAGGTACGATAAGCATGGCTATCACGGATCTGCTCGCAAAACAGGGGCATGAGCTGTACCTTATAAACCGTGGCAGCCGTAGTGCTGAACTGCCGGAGAATGTCACTGTACTAAACTGTGACATAAACGATGAAAAAAAGGTCAGCGGACTTATCGGTGATACGATCTTTGATGCTGTCGGTGAATTTATCGGATTTGTTCCAGAACAGGTCGAGCGTGACTTCCGCTTGTTCCGTGGCAAGACAAAGCAGTACATCTACATCAGCTCTGCATCTGCTTACCAGAAGCCGCTCTCCGACCCTGTGATAACTGAAAGCACTCCCCTTGCTAATCCATATTGGCAGTATTCAAGGGATAAAATAGCCTGCGAGGAGTTCCTGATGAAGCAGTACCGTGAAAACGGATTTCCGGTGACCATAGTCCGTCCGAGCCACACCTATGACGAACGCAGTGTGCCGCTTGGAGTTCACGGAAAAGGCGGAAGCTGGCAGGTGCTCAAACGCATGGCAGAGGGCAAACCGGTCATCATTCACGGTGACGGTTCATCGCTCTGGACTCTGACACATAACACCGATTTCGCAAAGGGTTACTGCGGACTCGTCGGAAATATCCACGCTATAGGTCAGGCTTTCCACATAACATCGGACGAAAGTCTGACGTGGGATCAGATATATAATATCATCGCTGATGCCCTCGGTGTCGAGCTGAAAGCTGTCCACATACCTTCGGAGTTTCTCGCTGCGGTCAGTGACTATGACCTGACCGGAAGTCTCATCGGTGACAAGTCAAACTCTGTTATTTTCGACAACAGCAAGCTTAAACGTGCTGTACCGGATTTTAAAGCGGTCATACGTGCAGATCAGGGCATAAAAAATACAGTACATAATATTTTAAAACATCCGGAATTACAGAACGATGACGAAGAATTCGATAAATGGTGCGACAAAGTAATTGGAGCATATACAAAACTAAAGGAGGATTTATCATGATAAATGTAAAAGGACGCTGGGCACTCGTTACAGGTGCGGCAAGAGGTATCGGCTACGGAGCATCTTTATGTCTGGCTAAGCAGGGCTGTAATCTGATACTTCAGGGAAGAACTGCACAGCACTGTGAAAAGGTGCTTGCTGAGGTAAAGGCTCTCGGTGTTGAGGCTTATACTGTAGGAGCTGAGTTCTCCGATCCGGCACAGGTCGAAAAGATGCTCAAAGAAATAGACGCTCTTGGTGTTGATGTTGATATAGTACTGAATAATGCCGGTATCCAGATAGCTTACCGCACTGACTACCTGACAACTCCGATCTCTGATTATGTTGACAGCTTCCAGATAAACACTATCGCTCCTATGATGATAGTTTACCACTTCCTGCCGCTGATGGAGAAGCGTGGTTTCGGACGTATCGTCAATACCACAAGCGGCATCCGTCTTGAACCTGAACAGGCTGGCTACAGTGCAAGCAAAGCTGCACTCGATAAGGTAACTATGGACATAGCTTCCAAATACAATGGCACTGATGTCTGCATCAATCTTACCGATCCGGGCTGGTGCAGAACTGATCTTGGCGGACCTAAAGCTCCTAATGCACCTGAAAGCTCGATCCCGGGCGTTGTTGTCGGAGCTTTCATAGATGATAAGCGTTCCGGCAGAAATTTCGCTGCAAGCGATTTCTATGGACTCAGCCTTGAAGAAGCAGTTGCTAAGGCTGAATCAGAAATACCGGTCTACACCGGAACTATCGGACTTTAAGGAGAGGATAACTATGAATAATTTTCAGTTTTTCAGTCCTACAGAATTTGTATTCGGCAAGGGCACAGAAAATGAGGCAGGATATTACGTGAAAAAGCATGGCGGCACTAACGTTTTGCTCCACTTCGGAGGAGGCTCAGCAGTAAAGAGCGGTCTGCTCGGCAAAGTCAGGGCTTCTCTCGAAAAAGAAGGCATCTCATATTCAGAGCTTGGCGGAGTTAAGCCAAATCCGAGAGATACCCTCGTTTACGAAGGTATAGAACTCTGCCGTAAGAAAAATATCGATTTCATACTTGCTGTCGGCGGAGGTTCTGTTATCGATTCTGCTAAGGCAATAGCAATGGGCGTTCCATATGACGGCGATTTCTGGGACTTCTATTCCGGCAAAAGTCCAAAAGCGGCTCTGCCTGTAGCTACGGTACTCACAATTGCTGCTGCCGGAAGTGAAGGCTCCGGCGATTCTGTTATCACTAAGGAAGACGGCGGACTCAAACGTGGTGCAGGTTCTGACCTTATCCGTCCGAAGTTTTCCATAATGGACCCTGAGCTTACCTGCACTCTGCCGCCTTATCAGACTGCCTGCGGTGCAACAGATATAATGGCTCACGTATTTGAGAGATACTTTACCAACACAACTGAGGTCGAGATAACAGACAGGCTCTGCGAAGCTGTGCTCCTGACCATGATAAAGGAGACTCCACGAGTTATCGCTGACCCTGATAACTACGATGCAAGAGCTAATATCATGTGGGCTGGAACTGTAGCTCACACAAACATAGTCGGAGTTGGCAGAGAACAGGACTGGAACAGCCACGGTATCGAGCACGAGCTCTCCGCACTGTACGACTGTGCTCACGGTGCAGGACTTGCTGTAATTATGCCGGCATGGATGGAGTTCGTATACAAGCACAATCCACTGCGTTTTGCTCAGGCAGCAACCCGCATATGGGGTTGTCAGATGGACTTTGAAGAGCCTGAAAATACCGCAAGAGAAGGAATAGTCAGATTCCGCAGATTCCTCCGCAGCATCGGTATGCCTCTTACTTTCGAGGAACTCGGTGCAAAAGCTGAGGACATCCCTGCTCTTGTCGATAAATTTGGTATAGGCAGCGGCAGAACAGGCGGATTCGTAAAGCTTTCGGCAGATGATATTACTGCAATTTACAAAATAGCTGTTGACCCTGAACTTATCTGAATATGAAACAAAAATGCTGGACTTGAAAATAGTCCAGCATTTCAGTCTGTTGAAAAACTATAAAATGAAAGAATGACCACAATAATGGGATTCCAAAGGGTTTATTAACCCTTTGGTCAGGTCAAGGGCTGACAGTCCTTGTGGGGTGTGGGGCAAAGCCTCGCATATAGCCTCTAAACGCTCCGCAAGTGGTGAATTCAAAAACAGTCCGGTGGACTGTTTTTGAAGAGGAGACGCCCTGCACGAGAGGGCGTCTCCTAAAGAAATCAATGTTTCTTCGACATTATATATATATATAACAAAAAACTCCACTGCACACGCAATGGAGTCTCTTACAAGATGAACATACAAGCAATAATATGACCATTCAGCCCCTCTTGGATAAGAAGTTTTTTTCAGTACCGCTAAAACTGTTATTGAAATAATTAGTAGATCGGGAAGTGACGTGGAACATAGAATATTACATTTAAACTAAAACATAACATAGAACGATGTGTGAACACTATTATTAGATCAAAAACTGCGATGATTAAATGACACTATGTAAATATTGTTGTTAAAACTAAAGCTAAGATGATTTTCAGACGATGAACGATCATTATTATTACATTTAGAACTGCGATGATTAAGATAGAAATTAGAATAAAACTTAGTAAATTGAAAGTGTGAGATTTAGTATTGAGTAGTTGATAAAAAGTTTAATGCATCTGAGGGACTGAACAGTGATATTAACAAAACTATTATGGATAAGGAAGAATCTGAGGTTTGTTTTCATCTGTCCTTTACCATGATTTTATTTTACACCATATTTTCCCGTTTGTCTATACTTTTGGCACGAAATCGTTTTTTCTGGCACGAAATTTTCATTGAAAAAATCCTTTTGGATATTATGTCATACTAACAGCTTTTATCGCACACTCATTTGTGCATTTAGACTGTGATATAGCATAAATCATCGTAACATAATTGACTATTATCGAAAAAGTGTCAATAATCCCAGCCGTATAATTTTAACTATATTATAATTCATTAAATTCTTTACTCTGCACTAAAAGCTGAAAACAAGTGGCATCTATAGCTGAATCTGCGGATCATTACTATGACCATATCACAAAATCGTATAGTGTTGCGATGAAAAAATCGTCTGTACCAAAGCTCCTCAGCACAGACGTTCAGACAATAAAAAAGCATTGCTCAAACGCAATGCTCACAGTAGTAAACGTATTCTTAATGTAACTATCCAGTCCCTCGTTTTTTGATTTAAATGATATGTAAATAATACAAGTTAAATAGTGTGATTTTACTGAATTATTTTCAAGATCGTCAGACGTGTTAAGTATTGGATATATAGTCTTTGGATTCTTTGTTTATGAGGGACTGAACAGTGACATACGGATCATTTGACTTAAAAGGAATCTCAGATATTCCTTTCATGCGTGCTTCACTTGTTGTTCTTAGCAACGTACTTTGCAGGCTCCTTTGGCTGGTGTAAACCAAAAATAGAAGCTGATCTGCAGCTGACATCTGCCATCTTTCCTGCAACTTTCTTTAATACTGAAGCGGTCATTTTATTATTTTTCATCACGCTTCCTCCTCTCTGATTTTTTTTAATGCTGCAACTATGACTAAAAGTGAGATAAGTACTAAGGTATATGGGAATATAAGTCCCAATGCAAATGATTTAATCTCGGAGATCAGTCCTAATATACCGAATATTGTTCCAAGTAGTACTGCGATTTTTTTACTTCTTTTTTTCTGATCGTTATTTAGTTTCTTGTTCGGATTTTCAACAGGACATTCTGATATGAATACTGTAAGGCTGAATATTATCATGGCTAAAACTGCATAGTCTGTTATGTAATTTACAGTAAGTGAAAATATCAGAATCAATAGTGAGAATAGTATAGCAAAACTGGCATTACATTTTAAGTAAGTATCCGCATGGTATCCTCCGGTGAACTGCCTTACCGGTATAAAACACAGCAAAAAGGCAACGCTCTCCAGAAAATGATGCATTAGTGCTCCTATTATAAGAATGATTACAATATTAAGAAGCGACGAAATTGTGATCTCAAAGCCATATCTATAATAATCAATACAGTCAGCGTTATCATCTATGACTTCCGATGAGATAAGATAACGAACCAGCTTATTACTGATATGCTTTATCATTTATATCACCTTTCTATTATCTCTTGCATACATTAATCTTATTTTACAACATAATTATAATTTTGTCTATAGTTTTGGCACGAAATCGTTTTTTTAGGCACGAAATTTTTATACAAAAACACAATGGTTTGTTTTTTATTCCAAACAAACCATTGTATTGTAGTATATAAGATAAATATTTACTTTTTATCCGTATTTAATATAACTAAGCAACAGAAAAGAGACTCTCTCTCATAAAAGTCACATTTACCGTGATATTTCTCAGCAAGATCTTTGATAATCTTCGTGCCGTATCCGCTGACTTTTTTGTTCTTCTTTGTAGAATTAAGCTCCGGATTTTTTTCAAGCACCGATTCATCTATCGTATTGCACACAAGGAACCTGTAAGTTCCTATTTCTTCGGAGATATTTACAGTTATCTTCTTTTCCTTTGCAGCAGACTGTGATGTTGCGGTGATCGCATTATCAAGCATATTTGACAGCAGACGGCAAAGGTCAGTATCGTCAATACCCTCAAAATTGTTTACGGACAGGCATGAAGCGTGTATACCAAAGGATTTCGCCATTGTAAGACGTGCATTTATGATAGAATTCGCAAAATCGTTTTCAGTGTTGATGAAGATTATTCTGTCATCAGCAATATCAGTCAACTTTCTAAGATAGCTGTTAGCCTTGTCTATCTCTCCCCTTGCAAGGAAATCTCCGAGCACCTGATATATCGCCTTACTGTCGTGACGAAGCTTCTGAATCAGATTGAACTCAGTGTTTGCGTTTTCAACATAGTTCTGATAATATGCCATCTGAAGCTTCAGCTTTTCGTTTTCCCTGACAGTATGATTTTTCCTTCCGAGGTCTATAATAAGGTAAATAGAAACTGTATTTATGATAAGCAGGGTAAGTATACCTAAAAGGATGTATATGCGGCTTCTGTAGCTAAGTTCATCAAACGAGATAAGCACAAATAATACTCCGAGCACTATACTAAGTGTCAGAGTAAAAGATACGAGAAGCCATTCATTCCTTGATAACTGATATCCATTACCTGAATGTTTTTTGAAGATATTCAGCGTTATCATGTGCATATACAAAAATAGAAATTGAGCCATTATTACCGTTATCGCTCGCTGAGTATTATGCTTCGACATTACATCGCTCATCGAGGTATTGAACAATACTGCTGAACCTCCGGCAGCAAGAATGGTGACTGTCAAAGCTATTACAACAGGCACTATAGAAGCAAAAAGCTTATTCATCAAACTTCCGTTAAGACACAAAACGCAGTATATAAATATCAGTAATATGTAAAAGATAAACAGAAAGTGCTCAAACACCGTCACTTTATTAAAAAGGCACACAAGCCCCGACAACAGCACCGAGAACATTGCTCCGTGATTTTGCAGGAAGCTGTCCGAAAATTTTCCGTTCAGGAATTTAAACGGGAAATATATCATTATAAATCCCTGAAAAAAAGTTACACTTATCTCAAAAATATCCCATAAAATATCCGTCATAATGTATCCCTCAGATATTCTGTATATTTTTTCTCAACATTGTCTCTGTAGCTGTTGCCCATAGGAAGAGACTTTCTTGTGCCGTTGTAGTTTATGTAGACCTTTCCTATCTTTACGTCAACAAAATTTATGAATTTAAGGTTGACTATAAATTTCCTGTGAATTCTTATGAAACCGTATTTTTCAAATTCTGTCTCTTTATCATTGATCGAGCCTCTAACAAGCAGCGGCGACTCCTGATTCTGGATAAAATGTTTAAGATAATGCTTATCGCTCTCAACGTAGATTATATTATGATAATATACAACTATCGGTTTGCTTCCGTTATCTATGATTATTTTTTCATTCTGCTTCATATGCTCCATGAGCTTGGCTATTACAGAGCCGATATTCTCGCAAAGGCTCTCCGGAGGGTCTTTCTGGATAAAATTGAAAGGCTGGAAATCAAAGCTCTTATAAACGAGATTTGAATGGCTCGTAATAAAGATTATAAAGCATCTTGAAAAATCGCTCCTTAGCTTTTTGGCTATATCAAATCCGCTTATCTCAGGCATATCGATGTCCAGAAACATCACATCAAAAGGTGTCTGCTCATTGTCTTGCAGCATCAATTGTCCGTTTGTATAGCTATTAATGGAATAATCGTCGGTATAAGCCGAAAAGCCTTTATCAACATATTCTTTCACGGAAACCAGCGTTAACTCATTATCATCACATATAGCAACTTTTATCATTTTAATTTCCCCTTATAAATGATATAAAAGAACTTATTTTAGTACTATTACATATTTTATCATATTTCGCAATAAAAATCAATATTTAATTATTTTATTTTTTGTCTGTGATAAAAAGTCATGTTCTGCGTTGACAGAGGTTAAAAAACAATTGTTTTACTTAAATAATTATAATTTTATTGCAAAATAAAACGGAAGAGAAACTCCCTGTTCTCTTCCGTTTTTCTTATCATATCATTTCTTTTTCAGTTTAAAACAATCGCACACCATCTTTTCATACCATTTCTGAATCAAAAATCTGTATATCGATGCTGATACGATAACCAGTACTACGTATAACAGCCACATTTTTCTGCCTGAATAATTGAAGGGAACATCCCTTATCAGCTCCACATCTCTGAGGAAGCACTGCACCGGAAAATGAAGGAGATATATTCCTATCGATATTTGTCCGAGATACCTCAGCGGAAGCAGTCCTAAGCACTTATTCACCCACGGCAGAAGTACTGTGCAAAGTACGATAGCCGGTGCCATTCCGAGGATAAATGTCATCTGGAAATTACCTGTATATTTCGGATAAAACCTTATTATCACGTATGATGCTGCCGCTACGAACAGACACATATATCCAAGTTTCTGAGAGCGGAATTTGCTGCGGTTCTTGTAGATGCAGCTGAGCACTACTCCTATCGAAAAGCAAGCTACTCCCCTGCCGATGAGAATATTTATAAGAGGCATATTTATCTTTGACGCTATGACAGCCAGTCCGACTATCGATAAAGCTCCGAAAGCATAATACGCTTTTGTCTCATCTTTAAGCTTATATAATATGAAATAAAACAATATATAGCAGAAAAAACATATGCTGATGCACCACGAAGGTGAGTCCAGCGACCACTCTATGCCAATATACCCGTCCTGTATAAACAGCAGGTTCATGAAAAGATGCTGTAGATTAAAATTACCGTAAATGAAAGTCTTATCAGTATAATTCAGATGTATTATCTCCAGAATTATCGTAAGTACCGTTCCGAATAAAAATATCGGATAGAGTTTTTTTATCCTCTTGGAAATAAATTCCTTGAAATTTATCTTGCTGCTGATTATCCTGTCACCATAACCTATCATCATTCCAAAGCCTGAAAGCATGAAAAACAGCTCTACCATACACCAGCCATATTTATAAGAAAAAGTTATAAGATCATAGAACGGAGAGCCGTTCTGAGGCTTGAAATGCTGATAATGCCATGCAAATGCTACTATACAAGCTCCTATCCCCTTTAATCCATCGATACCGTAAAGATGTTGGGACTGCTGCTTTTTTGCCTGCATACATACGCTCCTTATCAAAAAAATACATCTATAATTATACCACATATGTTCCGACTTTTCAAGCAAGTACGCACAACTAATAATATTTAACTATACAGACCGCATTTACTGGATCAAATAGTACTAATTTGTGCAAAAAATTATACTAAAGCCAAGAAAATTCACTGTTATCCCCTATGCATATTTAGCAATATAATTTGACATTTTCTCAAATTCATGGTATAATAACACAAAAAAGAGAACTTGAAATGTCAATTACAAGTAAAAGGAGAAATTTCAGATGAAAATAACTAAAAAAATATTGCTGTCGCTGTGTATTTCAGCGTCACTTCTGACAGTACCGCTTAACAGCTTCCAATACAGAGCCCCTGCTATCAACGCCGCATCTGAGTCAGGTCCTATGACCGGCGGGCTTTCATATTCATATATCCATTCCACATTTCAGACTCCGGGTGCTCACACTCAAACACTCGCTGTTACAGGATATTCCGGAAACGAAACAGAAATAACTATCCCCGAAGAAATAAACGGTATCCCCGTTATCGGTATAGACAATGAAGTTTTTAAAAATAATAACACGATCAAAAAAATAAACTTGCCCGATTCAATGTATTATTTTGGAAATAGTGTTTTTGAAAATTCATCATTAGAGTCTATAAATATACCTGAAAGCCTAAGAGTCATACCTATGAACACATTTACAGACTGCACTAACCTTAAAGAGGTCAAATTTCATGATGATATAATCGCAGCTGATGCGTCCGCTTTCTCAGGCACGTCAATCGAAATACCAGAACGGCTGAATATATCCGGCGGAAACGAATTCCTTCCTATAACCTGTTCCTCTACATTTGAATTATGTATAGGTGATGTAGTTTTGATCGTACTTCCTTTAGATCTCGGAAGGAAATACGCTGCATCATTATGTGCATACCCTATAAATGAAGCAGATCTTACTATCCCTGAAAGTGTTGAAGGGATCGAAATATACACAGTTTCTCTTGAAATAACTGATGATAAACTTACTTCTCTTACTTTCCCGCCATGTGTACAAGATATTTATATCGACATCAAAGAAGCTAAAAATCTTAAAAAAATAGAATTTCAAAACGGCAGTGATCCTGCCGAGGGAACTGCCTCAGACAGCACGAACAATATGGTGTCCAACGCTCTCGGCAACTGGAGTCCTTTAGCAAAAGTCATAAGCAAAACTGATTCCAATAAAATCACAATATATGACAGTGCATTTTACAACTGCACTTCACTTGAAGAATTTATTTTGCCGGACAACTTCGATGTTGATATACAAGCATCTGCATTCTTCAATACCGGAATCAAAGAACTCGTTATTGACGGAGACCTTAAAACAAAATACTATTCTTTCAAGAACTGCAAAGACCTGAAAAACGTTGTGATAAAAGGTGACGCATATTTAGACAAAGGCTGTTTTGAGAACTGCAGCTCCCTTAATGATCTGACTGTGGAAGGTACTCTTTCTGCAAAAAATGATACTTTCTCCGGATGCGGATTATCCAATATCAACATTGATATATCCAATGACATAGACGGCAAATGGTTCAGCAGATGTTCTGAGCTGAAAACTATAAATTCAATATCTCCGGTAGATGATGAAAAAGCGGATTTCAAGCCGGAATTCAAGGATTTTATAATGAATAGCTTTTACGGTGTTGAAAATGTCGGATTTATCAACGATTTCATTATGGCTAATGTTAAAAAGACCGTGAAAGATAACATTACCGCTGATATGTCAGATGTACAGAAAGCAAAGGTGCTTCACGACTGGGTTTGCAGCAATACTGTTTATGAATACGATAATAAGTCGTTTGCACAATTATTCACAGACGCCGGTGTGTTCTTCTATGGCTCGACACAGTGTCAGGGATACGCAAACGCTTTCAACCTCCTTATGCACGAAGCCGGTATTGAAACTTATGTAGTAAACAGCGACTCCCACGCATGGAACGTCATAAAGCTTGGCGGTCACTATTTCCATGTCGATACCACATGGGACGATTTTGATACAGGTACGGACGATTGGTTCCTTAAATCAGACAAGGAAATAGCCGAAGAAAGCTCGGCTCACGCATCATGGGAGACAAGGATACCTTCAGCTCTGCATTCATTTCAGAAATCTGAACTTCCTGAGTGCAGATACTCAATGGGCGATGTCAATATGGACGGAAATACCAATATTGCCGATCTCGTTTCCCTCCAGCGTCATGTACTGGGACAGTCCACTATAGCTCAGGGCGACCAGATTCTCGGTGACCTTTGCAGTGACGGCATACTCGACGGTTTCGACATAATTAAAATGAGACGTATGATAATACAACAAAAATAATAACGGCGGTGATAAAAAATGAAAAAAATATTTGCACTTTGCGTTTCAGCAGTAATGCTCGTATTTTCAGCTCCAAAAATCAATGTTGAAAAGGTTTCAGCAGTTGAAAATACATATAATGGAGGAAATTACACAGATTTTTCCTTTTTGGGAAATCCTATTGAATATAATAATATGATCTTTGTTCAACCTACCTATAGATATACAAACGAAAACGGTCCATTTATGCTTTTTGTGTATACCGGAAATGAATCGGACGTTGTAGTACCTGAGTATGTAGAGGGACATAAAGTTGAGGGCATACGTGATTACGCTTTTAGCGATAACAAATCTATCAAAAATGTTACTTTGCCGGATTCTATATACTATTTCGGAGAAGGTATTTTTTCTGGTTCTTCAGTGGAAACAGTGAATATACCTAAAAGCCTGAAAGTTATACCATGCCGAACTTTTGAAGGCTGTGAAAACCTTAAAGAAGTGAACTATCATGATGATATCATGATATGTGACGGCTATGCTTTTGAAGATACCGATTACGAAATGCCGGATTGGCTCAGAGAAAAAGGTATAGATTATGAGGATGAGAACTATATCATCGATTCATCCTCCAATTTCAACATCAGATTAGGAGATTACGAATTGCGGGTAATGCCATATGACTTCGGCAAGACCATGAAAGCTGTACTGATAGATTATCCAATGGAGGCTGGAGATGTTACAGTCCCCGGCATCGTATATGATATTCCGATAATCGGCTGTGAATTCAATTTCCCAGATGAAAGGCTGAACACTATCACTTCTATAACATTCCCGCCGAATGTTAAAAGGATCAAAATGGATTTTGAACTTGCCAAAAATCTTAAAAAGTTAGACGTTCAGGGAGAAAATGCCTCTCTGTTAGCAGTAGATAAACTGGATAGTCCGGCAAGATTAAGATATTCAGCTATAGAAGAGATAAGTCTGAACAGTCCCGAAACACTGATTTCGGATAATTTCTATAGCTGTGAAGCATTAAAAAAGATCAACATAACCGGTAACCCTGCAAAAATAGAAATCAAAGACGAAGCATTCAAAAACTGTACATCACTGGAAGAAATAAATTTCCCGGAAAATTGCGATGTTCAGATATATTCCGATTCCTTTACAAATACTAAATTGCAAAAGCTTATCGTAAACGGAAACTTACAGACAGGTATTACGTCGTTCAACAATTGCAAAGAACTGAATGAAGTTACTGCGACCGGAGATGCCAATTTCGGTAAGGAATCTTTCAAGAACTGCGAATCACTAAGAAACATTGGTGTAGGCGGACGCTTAACTGCTGAATGGAAAGCATTTGCATGGTGTCCGATAGATAATATAAATATCAATACTGAATATGATATAGACGGCTCAATTTTTTCCGGATGTACGGAACTAAAAAGCATAAACTCCCAGACCATCGTCAACAGCGAGACAGCTGAATTCATACCGGAGTATCGTGAATATATCATCAGAAATTTCAATAATGCTGAAAGAGTCGGCTTTATTGACGACTATATAAAAGCTCAGGTAAAAAAGATCGTCGCAGAAAATACAACTCCTGATATGCCTGATATACAAAAGGTGAAAATACTTCACGACTGGGTATGCAGCAATACAGAGTATAACTATGAAGACTCCCATGCTCTGGTACAAAATAATTCTGATAACGGACTTTTCTTCTTCGATTCCACTCAGTGTCAGGGCTACTCAAATGCTTATGACCTGCTTCTGCGTGAAGCCGGTATCGAAAGCTACACTGTCTGCAATAATACCCATGCATGGAATATAGTGAAGCTCGGCGGTCACTATTTCCACGTAGATACCACTTGGGATGACAGCGATAACATCTCGTATAAATGGTTCCTCAAACCCGACCGTGAGATCAAAAAAGAAAAGAACAATCATTCATTCTGGAATATTTATAAATACTCCAACCTGCATTCCTTCAAACAAAATGAAGTGCCTGAGTGTAAATACTCGCTCGGTGACGTAAATATGGACGAAAGTACAAACATCGCTGACCTCGTATCACTTCAGCGTCATATCCTCGGACAATCAGCTATAGCTCCTGATGACCAGATACTCGGCGACCTTTGCAGCGACGGTACTTTAGACGGTTTCGATATTGTTAAAATGAGAAGAATGCTTATAAAATAAGCTCGATCTACAGAGCGTTACGGAGGCAAGGATCATATGTCAAAAGCACTTAAATATCTTCTTTTTACATTTATAAGTGCATATATTCTTCAGATTAGTGCAGCCCAAGGCTCTGACCCATCCGGCGGAATGATCGCTTTATGTATGTTTATGCCGACTATCGGTGCTCTGATCGCCGGAGCAGATATAAAAAATTTGGGTTGGAAGCCTGATATTCACAATAACAAAAAACTGATACTTATTGCGTGGCTGCTGCCAACTGTTACCCAGCTGCTGGGGGCGATACTGTTTTATATAGTCTTTAATGACGAATTAGACTTTTCCGGTACCTTTTTAAAGGAAACCGACCCGAATACTTATGAAAAGCTAAAGGAAAACGGCAGTTCATACTTATCATACGTTATCAATGAGATTGTGCTTTCATTTACTTCGCCGCATCTCGTGATCGCAACTATACTTGGACTCGGCGAGGAGATCGGCTGGAGAGGCTTCCTTTTCCCCAGACTGAAAGAAAATTTCGGAAGAACTAAGGGACTGGTGCTCGGCGGAATAATTCACGGTTCATGGCACTTTCCGTTAATGCTGCTTATCGGCTACGAATACGGAAAGGATTATATCGGTGCACCTTTCCTCGGACTGATCGCATTCTGCATCTACACAACTGCTATGGGTATCATCGCTGACTTTCTTTATGAAAAATCCGAGTGTATCTGGCTGCCGGCACTTTTCCATGCCGCTATAAACTCATCATTTGATCCGCTTATGTTCAGCACCGGTGAACATGGTGAGCGTAAGATATTCGGTCCTTCTGATATAGGTCTGATAGGCATGATACCTATGGTGGTTTTCGCATTCAATATTCTGTACCGTGAAAACAAGCGGGAGTCGGACCGGGCAGGTCAATAAATGGAGGAAATAGCCATGATCTCTAAACAAAACCGTTCACTTATCCCTGAATTATAAACTGAAATATTTGCTTTTGTTATATTGACAAAACAATATCAGATGTAGTATAATATTAATGATATAGGCAAAGCAATAAAATACTATGTCAAAATGGGGGAACGCTAATGAAAACATTTATAAAAACTAAATTAGCAATTATTGCAGCATTTATCGTAATGTCCATAGTCAGCGTGTATGCCGGCTATACATACAGTACTTTCCATGTGACCAAAGTCACCGACAATATACTCAAAGAACATGATATTGATTCTGCCAAAAAGCTTATGATAGTGGCTCATCCGGATGACGATGTTCTCTGGGGAGGCGGTCACCTCATGGATAAGGACTATTTCATAGTAGTCGTAACAAACGGCAATAATGCTGTCCGCAAGCAGGAATTCTGTAAATTTCTGAAAGAATCCGGAAACAGAGGTATCATCCTCTCCTACCCCGACAAGACCTACGGAAAAAAAGACAGCTGGAAAAAAAATAAAAAGGATATTCAGAAAGACTTGCAGAAAATAATGTGCTATAAGCACTGGGACCTGATAGTAACTCATAATCCGGACGGTGAATACGGTCATATCCACCACAAAATGACCAATCAGTTCGTTACAAATATCTATAAGGATAAGCTCGAAGGCTCTGATTGTATGCTCTATTACTTCGGTAAATACTATACCAAAAGTAAAATAAAAGACGTAGAGGATTCACTCGGCACTATCTCGGAAGAACGTCTGAAATATAAGGAAGAACTCGAAAAAGTCTATAAATCTCAGGCTAACACAATTAAAATGTTCGAGCATATGAATTCACATGAGGATTGGGTACAATATGATGAGTTCTCTGAATCTTAAATAGTTTTTAACTATCCGGAGGTCATGTCTGACTTCCGGATTTTTCATGTGATCTCCCCATTTTTCAGAAAATATCCTTGTATTGTTCACATTTACATGGTATAATAAACAAGTCAGCGGCTCCGGAGCTGCAATATATGCAATATCCGACATATCGACCCTGAACCGGAGTCCTAATCAACATAATTTTTCAGGAGGTCTTTTGATGTATTTAAAAAAAATAGCTGCTTTTGCAGCTGCTTTGTGTCTCGTTGCAGGACAGGCATATTATCCGACTGCTCTTATCTCTTTTTCAGCAGTACAGTCAGAAAGCGATGAGGCGACCGCAACTATATCACTTAAAGTCGGAGAAAGTGCATCTCCAACGCAGACTTCAGGTGAACAGGCAAAGTGGAACAGTGAAAACATAAGCATTGCAACAGTCTCATCTGACGGTACAATCACTGCTGTAAGTGCCGGAACAACTTATGTCAACGCTATATTCCCAACGTCCGTATATAAGATCAAAGTAGTTGTAACTGAAGATACATCCCAAAAAGATGAAGACGAAGAAAAAGTAACAGACCTCGGTACTGTTAATTTAGATAACGACCACCCAAGTGCAGCCGCAACTCTCAATAACGCTCCGGCTGGTACTCCGGTATGGTCATCATCCGACCCAAACGTTGCCACCGTCGATAACGAGGGCAATATCACCGCAGTAAATACAGGTTCATGCACTGTAACTGCTGTAATTGGCAAAAACACCTACAAAATAACGATCAACTCCACATATGTACCAACTGCTGCTCCAAAAACAAAATATGACCTCGGCAGTTTCGTTCTTTCAGACGATGCTCCTACTGCGGTAATAGACCTCAAACTGCCTGAAGGAACTGCTGTTGTGTGGACAAGCTCAGATGAAAATATTGCTACTGTTGACAACAGCGGAAAGGTGATCGCTCATTTCTCCGGAAACTGCACAATAACTGCTGAAACTGATACAGCTGTCTACACAGCTTCTCTCACTTCAACTTATTCCGGAAACGTTACTATCCCTCAAAAGGAACTCGGCTCAGTAAGCCTTACTCAGACTATCCCGGCTAAAAAATTCAGCGTGAATATCCCTGAGGGAGCTGACGCTGTCTGGAGCTCTACAGATGAGAGCGTAGCTGTTACTGACCAGAACGGTTTCATTACAGCAGTCGGCAAAGGCAGCTGTGATGTCAATATAATGTACAACGGCGTCAAGTATATAATACACGTAACATCCGATCTCAAACCGCTCTCTGAGCTGACCGCTGAGGACTGCTCGACTGATCTCAACGGTATAGGTACTAAGCTTACACTTTCCGGCGGCGATAAGGAAGTAAAGGAGTGGAAGTCACTTACTCCCGATACAGCCGAAGTCGACCAGAACGGTGTTGTTACTTCAAAGGCTGACGGTGTTGCCGTTATCGTTGCTGTTTACGACTCCCATGCAAGTGCTATACTTATAAATGTAAAATCACTCTATCTTGCCGGTGATGCTAACTGCAACAATGAAGTCAAAATGAATGACGCAGTTCTCATAATGCAGTCCATAGCTAATCCGGACGAATTCAAATTATCAGAGCAGGGTGAAATAAATGCAGACTGCGACGGCAAAAACAACGGCGTAAGCAACATGGACGCTCTTGCTATCCAGAAATACCTGATAAAAATATATCCTTCTCTTCCGGCAGAAGGATGATCGCCATACGAAAGGGCTTTTATTATGAAAAAAAACTTTCCTGTGACCCAGAAAGATCTTATCAACAGCGTTTCAGAAGAAATGTCAGAACCAGAGTTTCTCTCGCTGATTGAAGAAAATATGATCCCGATACAGCAGTTTTTTACTTACTACCGCTGTGCTATCATGGAGATAGAGACTAAATTCCGTGTTCTTAACGAACAATTCTCCCTCAACGGAGAAAGTAATCCGATCGAATTCATACAGTCAAGAGTAAAAAGCTATGACAGTATCGCAAGAAAGCTTTTTAATAAGAACATCCAGCCTACTCTTGAGGATATGGAAAAAAATATAAACGATATTGCCGGAATACGCATCGTCTGCTCTTTTATACAGGACATCTACAGACTCGCAGACTGCTTCCTCAATCAGGACGATATATTCCTTATCGAGAAAAAAGACTATATCAGTTCACCTAAAAAGAACGGCTACAGAAGTCTGCATCTTATAGTCGCCGTGCCTATCTTTCTCGAAAACGAGAAACGTATGGTAAAAGCAGAGGTTCAGCTCCGCACTATAGCTATGGACTTCTGGGCAAGTCTCGAACACAAGCTCAGATACAAAAAAGACCTTCCGGCAGAAAAACTCTCTCTGCTGGCAGGAAGTCTCAAAGAATGTGCGGACGAAAGTGCCCGCTGGGACGAACGTATGCAGAGTATCAAAAATGTTTTAGAAAGCTGAGAGGAGTGTATTTATGAAGACTGCTTTAACTATTGCCGGAAGCGACTCCAGCGGCGGTGCAGGAATACAGGCAGACATCAAAACTATGACCGCTAACGGCGTTTATGCTATGAGTGCGATAACTGCCCTTACCGCTCAGAACACCACCGGAGTTACCGCAATCATGGACGTTACTCCGGAATTTCTCGGTCAGCAGCTCGACTGCGTTTTCACCGATATTTTTCCGGATGCAGTAAAAATAGGCATGGTATCTTCCGGAGCTATCATAGCTAAAATTGCTGAAAAATTAAAGGAATATAACGCCCAAAACGTTGTTATAGACCCCGTTATGGTCGCTACGAGCGGTGCAAAACTCATATCTGACGATGCTGTTGCTATATTGAAAAAAGAGCTTCTGCCGCTTGCTGACCTCCTTACTCCGAACATACCGGAAGCAGAAGTGCTTACAGGTAAAAAAATATCCTCGGCTGACGATATGCTCAGTGCTGCCGAAGCTATCTCTGAGGAGTTCGGTTGTGCTGTGCTCTGCAAAGGCGGTCATAAGCTGAACGACGCTAACGACCTGCTCTGGCATGACGGTCACGGGGACTGGTTCTGCGGCAGGCGTATCGATAATCCAAATACCCACGGCACAGGCTGTACTCTTTCAAGTGCTATCGCTTCAAATCTCGCTAAAGGATACGATATGAAAACTGCGGTCGAAAAAGCTAAAGCCTATATATCCGGTGCTCTCGAAGCTATGCTCGACCTCGGTAAAGGCTCCGGTCCGATGAACCACGCTTTTGCTATTAATAATGAATTTACTGAATAACACTAATGTGGATTTGGATCTTTTTATCGCCGTGAAAGTTTGTCGGAAGAATAAAAACAAGCCGGAAAGCAGTGAAATGCTTTCCGGCTTTATGTATTATGTGTCACTTATTCTGAGCAGCATACTCTATGAGCTTGCCGAGACAAAGCTCGAAGCAGCTTCCGTACCATACGTCGTCAAAGCAGTCCATAGAAGCTTCGATACAATCGGCAGTATAATTTACTGCAATATCAATAGCTTTCTGGAGCGGCATACCAAGAGTAACAGCTCCGGTGAATACGCTTGAAAAAATATCACCTGTACCGTGAATAGTGCGGTCAACATTATCTCTGAACGAGTAGAAAAACTCGCCTGTGCGTGAATCATATGCGGCAGCTCCCTGTTTTTCGCTGTCGAAATGAACTCCGGTGAGAACCGGTGCAGGACATCCGAGAGCTGCGAGTTTTTTCAGTATATCTTCAACATAAGCCCTATCGTAGTCCTCAGTATATGGAACTCCCAGAAGCAAAGCCGCTTCGGTCATATTAGGGATGATGTAGTCAGCTTTAGTGCAGAGCTTTTTCATTTCCGTAACGAAATCGTCAGTGAAACCGGCATACAGCTTTCCGCCGTCAGCCATTGCAGGGTCAACAACTATAAAATTATCGTCTGTTCCGAAGTCGTCAAAGAAGTCGGAGACTATCCTTACCTGCTCCTTTGAGCCGAGGTAACCGGTGTAAATAGCGTTGAACCGCAGTCCGAGCGACTTCCAGTGAGCAGCAATATCAGGAATATCATTTGTAAGATCATGAAATGTATATCCTGTGAATCCTCCTGTGTGAGTTGAGAGCACAGCCGTAGGTATAACAGCAGTTTCTATCCCCATTGCCGATATGACCGGCAGTGCAACGGTAAGGGAGCATTTTCCGAAACAGGATATATCCTGAATAGTAACAACTTTTTTCATAAGTTCACTTTCTTTCATAAAACATCTCAATTGCTTTTATATTATACACCAATAAAAGGATGCGGTCAAGTGGAATATGCGAAAACTACAAAATGCGGTCAGCAGGCACTTGACAAACCTCCGCTAATCATGTATAATAAGAGCATATCTTAAAAGCTGAGATGAAAAGGAGTACGCATTTGTCTGATCTACAGAGAGCCGTTGTCTGGTGCAAAGCGGTGTGAGGAGGATGCGGAAGTAGTTTCGGAGCTTCACGGGTGAAACAGCAGTAGTCCGTGACGTGTTCCTCACGTTACAGGGGAGGAGGCTGTAAGGTCTCGCAGAGTGCGGATAGAAATATCCGAATTCAGGTGGTAACACGGACATTAGTTCGCCCTGAACCGTTAAAGGTTCGGGGCTTTTTATTATGCACGAACCGACATTATTACTCAGGCAAAATTAACACTATAAAAAAGGAGAGAATATCCAATGGCAAAAGAATTGGCAAAAGCTTACGATCCTAAGGACTTCGAGGACAGGATCTATGCTGCATGGAATGAAAAAGGCTGCTTCAGAGCAGAAGTTGACCCTAAGAAAACACCTTATACAATAGTTATCCCGCCTCCGAACATAACCGGACAGCTCCACATGGGACACGCTCTTGATGAAACTCTTCAGGATATACTTATCCGTTGGAAGAGAATGAGCGGCTACAGTGCACTCTGGCTTCCGGGTACTGACCACGCTGCTATCGCTACAGAAGCAAAGATAGTTGAGGCTATGCGTAAAGAGGGCGTTACCAAAGAAGACCTCGGCAGAGAAGGCTTCATGGAAAGAGCTTGGGCTTGGAAGAAACAGTACGGCGGACGTATCGTTGAACAGCTTAAAAAGCTCGGTTCATCCTGCGACTGGTCAAGAGAGCGTTTCACTATGGACGAGGGATGCTCAAAAGCCGTTAAGGAAGTATTCGTAAAGTATTACGAAAAAGGACTTATCTATCGTGGCGAGCGTATAATAAACTGGTGTCCGAAATGTAAGACCTCACTCTCTGATGCTGAGGTAACTTACGAGGATCAGGCTGGACATTTCTGGCATCTCCGCTATAAGATAAAGGATTCAGACGATTATCTTGAACTCGCTACAACACGTCCGGAGACACTCCTCGGAGATACTGCTGTAGCTGTAAATCCTGCTGACGAGCGTTACAAGGATCTCGTTGGCAAAATGGTCATACTTCCGCTTGTTCACCGTGAGATACCTATCGTTGCTGACGATTATGTTGAAATGGACTTCGGTACAGGTGTTGTTAAGATAACTCCTGCACATGACCCTAACGACTTTGAAGTAGGTCTCCGCCACAACCTCCCTGTTATCAACGTTATGAACGATGACGCTACTATCGTTGACGACTATCCGGCTTATGCAGGAATGGACAGATATGAGGCAAGAAAGAAGATAGTTGAAGACCTCGAAGCTGAGGGTGCTCTCGTTGAAATAGAGGACTACAGCCATAACGTAGGTACTTGCTACCGCTGCGGAACAACAGTCGAGCCAAAGGTATCAACTCAGTGGTTCGTTAAGATGAAGCCTCTTGCAGCTCCTGCAATTGAAGCAGTAAAGAGCGGTGCAACAAAGTTCGTACCTGAGCGTTTTGACAAGATATATTTCCACTGGCTCGATAATATCCGTGACTGGTGTATCTCCCGTCAGATCTGGTGGGGACATCAGATACCTGCATTCTACTGCGACGAGTGCGGCGAAATGGTCGTAACTAAGGAGAGCGGAGCAGTTTGTCCTAAGTGCGGAAAGCCAATGAGACAGGACCCTGATACTCTTGATACATGGTTCAGCTCAGCACTCTGGCCATTCTCAACACTCGGCTGGCCGGAAAAGACTGCCGATCTCGACTACTTCTATCCAACAAATACCCTCGTAACAGGATATGACATCATATTCTTCTGGGTAATCAGAATGATGTTCAGCGGACTTGAAAATATGGGCAAAGTACCATTTGATACAGTCCTCATCCACGGTCTTGTACGTGATGCACAGGGCAGAAAGATGTCCAAGTCACTCGGAAACGGTATCGACCCGCTTGAGGTCATCAACGAATACGGTGCAGACGCACTCAGATTCATGCTCGCAACAGGTAACTCCCCTGGAAACGATATGCGTTATATCGATGACAAGGTAAAGGCTGCACGTAACTTTGCAAATAAGCTCTGGAATGCTTCACGTTTCATCATGATGAATCTCCCTGAGGACTTTGAGTTCAAGGGACTTCCTGCTGACCTCGAATTAGAGGACAAGTGGCTCGTAAACAAGTTCAATCAGCTCGCTAAGGAAGTTAACGAGAACCTCGACAAGTACGAGCTCGGCGTTGCTTCACAGAAGATATACGACTTCATCTGGGACGTTTACTGCGACTGGTACATCGAGCTTACCAAGCCAAGAATTCAGGCTGGCGGCGAGACAATGGCTAAGGCTCAGGCTGTACTTGTATGGGCAATGCAGGGAATGCTGAAACTTCTCCACCCATTCATGCCGTTCATCACAGAGGAGATATGGCAGGTTCTCAACAATGAGAAGTCCATGATTATCCTCGAAACATATCCGACTTACGACGCTTCTATCGACTTCACTGCCGAGGAAACTGCGTTTGAGAAGGTCATCTCAGCTATCAAGGCTGTAAGAAACGTTCGTACTGACATGAACGTACCGCCTTCAAAGAAGGCTAAGCTCATAATCGAGACTGCTGAGCCAGAGATTTTCAAGAGCTGCTCAGTATTCTTCGAGAAGCTCGCTTCTGCATCAACAGTTGAAGTCGGTGCAAGTCTTGAACACGAGAACTGTGCAAATGCTGTTACAGACGCTGCTCGTATATTCATCCCTATGGACGAGCTTGTTGATAAGGACAAGGAGATAGCTCGTCTTGAAAAGGAAAAGGCTAAGGTCCAGAAGGACATCGACTTCCTCAGCGGAAAGCTCAATAATCAGGGATTCATTGCGAAAGCTCCTGCACAGCTCATCGAAGCTGAGAAGGCTAAGCTCGCAAAGGCTGAGGAGAAAATGGCTAAGATAGAGCAGTCTATCGCAGCTTTCAAGTAATATGAGCATCTTTTGTATACCAACTATTGAAACTGAACGGCTGATACTGCGTCCTCTTACAATTGAGGACGCAGAAGCTGTATTTGAGTGGACAGGTGACCCTCGTGTTGCAGAGTATATGATATATTCTGTCCATGAAAGTCCGGAAGTTACAAGGCAGTGGCTTTCAACAGTGGATAAGCTCGAAAACGAGTATACTTGGGGATTTGTCCGCAAGTCGGACGGTAAGCTCATAGGCTCAGGCAGCATAAGGTTCAGAACTGACGAAAACCGCTGGAGCTTTGGCTACAATGTCCGCTATGACTGCTGGAATATGGGTTATACAACTGAGGCTGTACTGAAAATGATGGACTTTGTCCGCAGTGAACACGGTGCAATGAATTTTACCGCTGAACACGCTGTGGACAATCCTGCGTCCGGAAGAGTTATAGAAAAATGCGGACTGCATTTCGTAAAGTATGGTGAGTACACCAGCTTTGACGGAACAAAGACTTTCAAGTCTAAGATAAATGAATTGAATGAAGGTGAATTAGAATGATAAAGCACATAGTAATGTTCAAGCTTAAAGCTGCCGACGGCAGAAGTGAGTACGAAAATGCTGTTGAGGCTCAGAAGAGATTCGATAATGTCATTGCTAACGTCAAGGAGCTGAAAAAAGGCGAGGTAGTTATCAACTCAAAGGACGCTCCGGAGAGCAACTACACAATATCCCTGCTCTGCGATTTCGAGACTATCGACGACCTCAACGCATATCAGGTACATCCGGCACATCTTGAGTTCGGAAAATTCATCGGCACTGTGAAAACTGACCGTGCCTGCATAGATTACGAGTATTAATTACAGTGGCGAGTTTTTTACTCGCCGCTGCGTTTTTTGGAGATTATTATGAACTATAATGAAGCAATGGGATTTATTAATTCCTATACCAAGACCGGCGGAAAAATTACCGACCTCTCCCGTGCAAAGGAGCTTATGGATCGGATAGGCTCGCCGGAAAAAAGGCTTAAATTCGTACATATAGCCGGTACTAACGGAAAAGGCTCGACACTGGAATACATATCAAATGCACTTATCCTTTCAGGTTATAAAACAGGACAGTTCACATCTCCGTTTGTGCTCAGGTACAACGACCGCATAAGGATCAACGGCAGGGATATTGACGATGAGTCTCTTTGCAAAATAGCGGAGCAGGTGAAAGAAAAGGTTGAGGACAGACCTTACTCTCAGTTCGAGATAACAATGTCTATCGCACTCCTATGGTATGAGCAGCAGAATTGCGACGTGGTGGTATTTGAGACCGGTATGGGCGGACTTCTCGACTCCACAAATGTAATACCTCCGCCGCTGGTGTCGGTCATAACCTCGATCTCGCTCGACCATACTGCGATACTCGGAGACACTGTGGAGAAGATTGCAGTCCAGAAAGCCGGCATAATCAAGGGCGGCTCGGCGGTCGTACTTGCTGAGGACAATCCGCCTGCGGTCACTGAGATAGTAAAGAATACTGCGAAAGAGGTCGGAGCTGAGTACATTCCGTGTGAACCATGCAAGCCTTTCTCAGACGGCGGACTTTTTGCTCCGTTTATGTACAGGGGAGTGAAAATAACTCCGGCGATGCCAGGGATACACCAGAAGTACAACGCTCAGGCAGCTATAACCGCTTGTCTGTACCTGCGTAAAAAGGGATTTGAGGTAAGCGATGGAAACATCATCAAAGCTATAGAGACAACTCAGGTCAAGGCGAGAGTCCACTACATAGACGGAGAGCCTCCGATGATAATTGACGGCGGACATAATCCGGCTGGAGTGAATATGCTTTCGCTGATGCTGATGTATCTCAGTACAAGAGGCAAAAAAATATACACAGTCATTGGAATGATAGACTCCAAGGACTATGTTGAATGTGTAAAGACTATTTCAAGGAATTCGAGCCGATTGTTCGCAGTAGAGGGCTTTGCTCCGAATGCTGTTCCGGCTGAAAACATCGTGGACATCGCTTCATTCTACACAGAAGCTGAAACGGACGAGCTTGTGGGAGCGATAGAAAAAGCAAAGTCACTTGCAGCAGAAAATGACGGTATCGCAGTTGTGTGCGGTTCACTTTATCTGGCGAGTGAAGTTTACAAGTTAATAAATTTATTATAAAATAAAAAAGGACGTGAATGCGTCCTTTTTATATCTCATAGTATAATTCATTATTTGATGATATATAGTATTTAGGGGAGATAAGATTATTTATAAACTTATCTGTAATTTCTATAAATTCACAATAATTATTATTTTCATATTCTCTGTTGATTATTTCATTCAATTTAGGAAGTTTTTTCTCGAATTTTTTTAAATCTTTTTTTTGAATTCTTCCAAAATAAGTTTGAGTTTCTTTTTGACTTCTTTCGATGATTCCCTTTATTTCTTCTTGACGCTTTTTTAGAGAAACACTAGTATTGTTTTTTGAGTATAATATTTCTACTAGATTACCCAAAACATATAAGCAACATGAAAGCTTAATACCATTATAATAATAAACTACTGAGTTTTCATCAATTTTTTTAATTGTTTTTTTTGACTGCTTGTCTAATAGCTTTTTATAAGTATTCAATTTCGTTTCGGCAGCTTCGTTTATTCTAAATAAATTATCTAGAGTAGCATATCTTAATGCTTCATCGTTTATACTATCTTCATATGAATTATATGCCTTATATACTGTATTAATTTTAGATTTTAAATCTTCTTCTCGTTCTATATTTAAAAGATTTATTATTTCATCAAGTTTTTTACTAATACTGTTCAGTTCAGAATTAATTCGATTCAAGAAAAATTGTCCAGAAGCAATAGACATCGCTGTAAAACATGACAAAAAGATTGATGCTGATTCAAGTGGATTTGCAGATGCACTTCCTACAAATTTATTACCATCATCACGAAGCATTGTTCCATATCCACCTTGATTTAGAGCTGTTAAATTGTTAGGAAGCCCCTTGGGGAAGGATATTGAATATGCATTATATATTATTTTTTCAGCACATATTTCAGGAAGTTTTGAAGCTAATGCCTCAATTTGTATATTAGATAATTCACATTTTTTATATTTTTTATTATTAGAAAAATCGATTTCTTCATTACATGGTACAATATTGATTAATTGATTCAAATCATCTGGAACCAAATTGACATCATTCACTAAAAAATCTCTCCTTTATAATTGTTACTAATATTATATCATCTTTGATATTTATAGTCAATATTATAGAATTAATCATTCAAGAAATCCCCCTGCCGGTTAGCACGACAGGGGGATAAATGTTACTGCTCTACTGATGAGTCACTATCAGTAATCAATTATATTCGATTTAAGATCAAACGCAGCCCTGAGCCTTCATAGCCTCAGCAACCTTGAGGAATCCAGCGATGTTAGCACCAGCCATGTAGTTGCCTTCCATACCGTATTCCTTAGCAGCCTCGTCACAAGCCTTGAAGATAGACTTCATGATGCCGTGGAGCTTCTCGTCAACTTCTTCAAATGTCCAGCTGAGTCTCTCGCTGTTCTGGCTCATTTCAAGACCTGAAGTAGCAACACCGCCTGCGTTTGCAGCCTTAGCAGGACCATAAAGAACACCATTTGAGAGGTATGTCTCGATAGCCTCTGGAGTTGAAGGCATATTAGCACCCTCTGCAACAGCAAAACCGCCGTTAGCAACGATTGCCTTAGCACCAGCTGCATCGATCTCGTTCTGTGTAGCACATGGAAGAGCGATGTCGAGCTTGATGTCGCCAGCGTTGCACTTGAGTGTCCAAACGCTGCCCTCGTGGTACTCAGCGTTCTTATGTGAAGTTCTGCCAACATATTCCTTGATACGTCCACGCTCAACCTCTTTGATCTGCTGAACGAGTTCGAGCTCGATTCCGTCCGGATCGTAAACATAACCGTTGGAGTCTGAAACTGTAACTACCTTAGCACCGTACTGTGTAGCCTTCTGTGTAGCGTAGATAGCAACGTTACCGGAACCGGAGATAACAACTGTCTTGCCCTCGAAGCTCTTGCCGTTAGCCTGAAGCATTTCGTTTGTGAAGTAGCAGAGACCGTAACCTGTAGCTTCTGTTCTTGCGAGTGAACCGCCGTATGTAAGGCCCTTACCTGTGAGAACGCCAACGAACTCGTTGCGGAGTCTCTTGTACTGACCGAACATATAGCCGATCTCTCTTGCACCTGTTCCGATGTTACCAGCAGGAACGTCGCAGTCAGCACCGATGTGCTTGCTGAGCTCTGTCATGAAGCTCTGGCAGAAACGCATGATCTCTCCGTCGCTCTTGCCCTTAGGGTCGAAGTCGG
>JAFRXL010000055.1 GCA_017441505.1 Ruminococcus sp. | reverse complement strand
GGCTTAAATTTGCTGCCATGAATCTGAAGAAGTATGCTATCTTCTTCCAATTTCGCTGTATTTCTCACTCTGTATTCTCTTTTTTACCCTTTACTTTATTTTTTTACAAAAATATCACCCCTGATTCTCTCTGAATCAGGAGTTTTTGGACAGGCTGAGCCGCATTTCAAGTGAAATGCGGCTTTTTTTAATAACGGATAAATGAAGAGCTTTCGGAAATAAGCCCCTCAACAATATTTGATTTAAGATTATATATTATCGTTACTTTATTTCTTCCGTACAGCTGAAGGGTCTGGTAGATCCTTCCGTTGTAGGAAGCGTATGTAGTATTGAACGGGTCATTAGTGTTGACATTGCCATAGGTTTCTTCTTCATAATACCGGTTTTCAAGTTTAAAGATTATACTGTTGGAGAGGCTGATATTCATGTAAGAATAGTCGGTAGTTTGAATGTATTGCGTTAGTGTAAAATGAAGTAAAAAAAGAGTAAGCGGATTAGATATATTTGAACTGTTTTTATATGAAGAAGCTGAAGTCAGGATACTCATGCATTCATTCCACCTGTTTAGCTGTTCTTCCTTATCATTATTGGTGCAGTCTATGACAAAATCAGGTATCGCATCACTATCGAACATATTGTTGAGATAACCAAAGAAATCGTAATTGTATAGTTCGTTGCGAAGGACTTCTATGAAACCATTTACATAGCTGTCCATACGATTCAGACTTTTTTCGATCTCAGAGCCTTTTAGCTGACTTTTTTTATTATCATAGAAATTTATATATACAAGCTCTGAGTTCGGTATATTGAAAAGGAGGTCAAAACAGCGGAGTTCGCCGGCTGGATTGTAATATTTGAATCCATTGACAAAAATATTTTTTTTACCGTCTATCAATATGGACTGAGAGAGCTTTTTGTCAACGGGTGCGGAAAAAGCTGTTTCCTCGGAATAAAGGCTGAGGTAATTGAAAAAGAGCTCAACAAGCTCGGTCAGCCTCACTTCTCCTACGTATTTATCATTATAACAGTTGAGCGGAGCTAAGGTATCGGCATCAACAAAGCTCATCACTTCAAAAGGATTTTCTTCCGGAGCAGAGAGATATACAGCATCAGAAGAATCACTGCTTTTTAGGAACGTTGTTTCCTCATATGAATTATCTTTTACAATAGACTGTGTCAGGTAAGAACCTAAAAGCCCTATAAACACCACCATTACGATATGGAGGGAGAAAATGATATTATGTTTCAATTTTTCTGACCTCCTTAACGAGAAAGCGGTGCGAAGAATCCCTCGACCTGATTTGTATTTATATTGTATATAATAGTGATATTGTAATTACTGATAGTAAATTTCTGATAAATATTATTTTTGTATACTGAATATTCTGCTTCCGGATATTTTGAAGCTTTTGATATGGTTTCGATAAGGTATCCGGCTGAGTAGTATTGAAAGTCGTTTGGTATACTTATAGTATCTATAATTATGCAGTGAAACCAGAAGTTTATGACAGGATTATTCGGGTGGAAAACATATGGTTCAGCAACATTGAAGATCTTTTCAAAATATATATTATAATTCTGTATCGGATCGTTCTGCCATTCGGTATCGAACTCGAAATTATTATAGACGAAATTAAGGAGGTCCTCACTATTGTTGTAAAAATCCTTTGAGTGGTTTTTTAGATTATTCATCGCACTGCTTATTTCTTCAGGGGTCGGTTCGTGTTCATCCGGAGAATAGAATCTAAGGTAAACGAAGCACCATTCTAAATCGTCTATTATGCAGTCGACTGATCTTTTTTCTCCCTTTCCGTTTAAATATTCATATCCGAAAACGTAGATATATCCATTAGGACTGTAATGAAAAGAATCTGTAAGTTTTTCGTCTGAAGGTGATGTGAAAGCCGCACTTGGATAATATTTGCTTATGGCAGCTAACCTTGCAGTACACGACTGCCTTGTTTTTATATCTATTCCCATATCTGCCCCCTCATCAATTATCTTCATCGGATCGAATCTGTTTTCGGTCTCAGAAAGATAGATAGGGTTGTTGTCGTCATCATATGTGCGTGAAATAGAAGCTGTTTCGATATTTTTTTTATCTGAGATAATTTTAGCAAGATCAACACTGTAATATCCTATAGACATTATTGCGGCAAGAAGCAATATAAAGGAAACAGAGTGCTTATGCTTCACAGACATTCCTCCCCGGAGATTATGATATAGACTGTAGTTCCCTCGCCGAGTTTACTTTTCAATGTGAGCACGGCATGATGCAGTTCGGCGATCTTCACGCAAAGAGCAAGTCCGAGCCCTGCACCGCCTGCTTTACGGCTTCTGGATTTATCGACCATGTAGAATGGTTCAAAAACTTTTTTAGCATCTTCCTCTGTCATTCCTATGCCGTGATCGGTCACAGCTATGACCACATTGCCGTCGGACATACCGGCTCTTAGCTCGATCTGCTGACCGATAGCGGAAGCCTTTACAGCATTTTCAATTATATTATACAGCAGTGATTTGAAAAGTTCTTCATCCGCAGAAATAGTTATATCCTCGCATGAGCATGAAAGCGTAACGGAGTTTTTGGTAAGTATAGGAGTAAGAGAAGCTTCTGTTTCTTTTATCATCGCAGGCAGACTTACAGGTGCTTTTTCGGTTTCTGTACCGCCGAGAGCTATAAGCTCCATGAGTTTTCCTGAAAGTGAACGAAGTCTTTTTGTCTCCTCTACGATTATACCTGCGTATTCTGAGCGTTCTTTGTCGCTGACGTTTTTCTTTATCTGCATAAGGTCAGCGAAACCGAGGATAGAGGTCAGCGGAGTTTTCATTTCGTGAGCTAAGTTAGCTATAAAGACCTGTCTGTCTTCGGCTATTTTTTCAAGCCTTGCGGCATTTATCTGAATAGAGTCAGCCATGATGTTCATATTATCAGCGAGTTCACGGAATTCACGGCTTCCTCGTTTTCTTATTCTTATTTTATAATTTCCGTCAGCGATAGCTTTAGTGTAGGTATTAAGTCTGCTGAGCGGGCGAAGAAGTATGATAACAGTTATGAGGAGTATAAGTGATATTATAGCTGCCGAGATAAGACCTACCTGACGCACGAAGTCAGTCTGCTTGTCTCTGAGAGTATATATTTCCGATACATCAGAGGCGGTAAGTATAAAAAAAGTCTGCTCCTCAACGGTTATAGCGGAGCATACTGCCATGTATCTGACATCTGAAAAGTTAAAGACCTTTGTGCTGTAGCTGTCGCTGTTTATACTTATGCCGGAGACGAATCTGATAACGTCATTTGTTTCAAAAAACTCCGGCGGATTGCTTGAACACAAGAGCTGCCGTTTGCTGTCGAAAATAGCGGCAGGCTGATTTTTCAGTCTTCCGTTAACGAGTTCTGTGCCTATTTTTTTTATATCATCAGTGCTGAGGATAATTTTATCCGACCTCATACGCTCGTAAATAGCGTTATTTGAGAATGAAGCAGCAAAGTACTCATATTCGCTTATTGCGTGTGACTGTTCACGCTCGATTATTAGCTTATGGGTGTTGTTAAGGAGCACTATTGAAATGATATTTACTGCGACGATTATAAGGCATAGTGAACTCAGGAATATCTTTTGCCAGAGTTTCATTATTTATCCTGACTTTCAAGTCTGTATCCGAGCTTAGGGATAGTTATGAGCCTGTCTTTGAGTCCGAGCTTTCTGCGGACCTGCTGAACGTGAATATCAACAGTACGGCTCTCGCCCTCAAATTCATAACCCCAGATATTAGAAAGCAGTCTTTCACGGGATACAGCAATATCCTGATGCTGCAAGAAGTAGACTATAACATCGAATTCCTTTGGGGTCAGCTGTACCGGAACGCCGTTATCGGTTATTATGTGGCTGGAAATATCCACAGAAAGCGAACCATATGTGATGATGTTCTGGGTTTTGTTCGAGCGGCGGAGTACTACGTCTATACGTGCAAGAAGCTCAAGGGCTTCAAATGGTTTGACTATATAGTCTTCCGCACCGAGCCTGAGACCCTTGACCTTGTCTGCGACATCCTGCATAGCGGTGAGGAATATTACCGGAGTGCCGCAGCTTTTTATTATTTCCATTACCTCAAACCCGTTCATTTCCGGAAGCATTATGTCGAGGAGAATGAGGTCGTAAGTACCCTTGATAGCTTCGGCAGCACCGCTTTTTCCGTCGTAACAGCAGTGACCATTATAGTTGACAATAGAAAGGGTAGCTTTTATCATTTTTGCGATGTTCACATCGTCTTCGATAATGAGTATATTTATCATAAATAATTACCTCTGTGTGAGAATTAAACCTGCATTACACCGGTTCAGTTACTATTTTAACAGCAGAGCAGCGATATGTCAAAGGGTATCAGGAATTTTTTGCAAATATTTTGCAGCAGGCTCATAAATGTAGCCGCAGTCCGGTTCTTTGTCAAACAAGTCAATACCTGACAGCTCACGCATTGACACAGCACCGGAATCGTTAGTGATGATATGGTCTATAAGGGTGATATTCAGCGGACGAAGAGCTGTCATAAGTGAGCGTGTGGCTACTATATCTTCTGCTGACGGTTTAAGACTGTTTATGGTATGGCTGTGAGCGATGAAAAGCTTTTCTGTACCGCAGTTGAGTGCAAAGCTGACTATCTCACGGCAGCTTGAAACAACTCCGCCGGCAGTTCCGGAAACGCAGTTCATAACCGATTTTACCGCAAACTTATCGTTCACAGCAACAGCTATGAAGTTTTCGGTGAGCTGGTTTTCAAGCACAGAGCGGAAGAAGTCCTTAGCTTTTTCGGATGTATTGAGCTTGATTCCGTTTCTGCGGATAGTATTTGTTCTTGATGAAAATACAGGTATGAGTTTTATCATTATCAGAGCATCTTCTGTGAGTTCGGGTATAGTTTGCAGAAGGTGCTTATCTGAGGCGGCTATAGCACTGATGGATGTAAAGCTATCAAAAAGGAGCTCGGATAACTTTTTCGGGTCTTTGCATGAAGTGTATGAAAGCAATTCAGTAAGAAGTTCTTTATCTGTTAAATTGTCCATAGGGATCGGATTTTCGATGTTATGTATCGGATTATTCATTTGGACTTATTTTAGGGAAGCCGAAAGCTCCCTCGTTTCTCATGGAGAATAATTTACCACGTCCGAATATCATAGAATCAAGATACTCGATCTTCAGTGCATTTGCTATATCACATATTTCTTTTGTGATCTTATGGTCTCCGGATGACGGCAGCGGCAGTCTTTCCGGACGGCAAATAACTGATATGAACCTGTTATCGGTATCTTTTAATATGATAGTATAGAGTTTTTTGGTAGAATCCTTACTGTACAGCAGGTCAGTGAGCGGGATAGTTTCTGAGTGAACAAGCTCCATATTGCCGTTTAGCGAAATTATCATACACAATGATTCTGTACAGCCGGACAGTATTGAACAGATATATTCGGTCAGTTCTTCATGCGAAGAGAATCTTACTTTGCTTCCAGATGATTTTTTGTATCTTTTGCAGGCTTCGGACATAAGTGAAATCAGACGTGCACTGCTGTTTCCTATACCTTTTGTCTCTTTTAGCGTATCAGTATCAGCGGACAGAACTTCGCTTATACTTCCGTTATCAGAGAGCAGGTCGTGAGCTATGGGATTGGTGTTGATACGAGGTATAGCACTGAACAGCAGAAGTTCCAATAATTCGTGGTCTACAAATCCTGCACCGTCAGTTGCTATAAATCGTTCTCTCATACGTTTTCTGTGATTTTGGTGTAAATATTTCATGTAGTTTTCTCCAAGATATATTTGTTTTATTATAGCACAAATTTTCAGAATAGACAATAGTATAATGTTACAAAGTGTGATTTTGGAGCTGCTATATATAATAGTACTGTGTGTTTGGTTGTTTAGCGGATTATAGTACATATGAATTTTGGGTATGATAGAAAATGCAACAAAAATGATTAAAAAGTACAGGTAGTTAATATTGACTTTGCAAAATTATTGTGATATAATTAAATCAGCTAAAAAGTATTTGGTTTGTACATTTTAAAATTGGAGGAACAGAATATGAGATTTAAAAGGGTGATAAGCGGGATTACTTCACTTGCACTGTCGCTTACTGCTTTTGCAGGTATCGGGAAGACAGTGCCGGAGGTAAAGTCCCATGCTGCTCAGGCAAACTGGAAATTTGACCTCGGAGGTAACGGAGCTGCCGGCGGATATACAGGTGTATCTGCTGGAGACGGCTATAACGCATCAAGGGGATACGGCTTCGCTCAGACCGGAAATGTAGCTAATGTAGGTGCATCAGGTTCCGGAGCTTACAGTGATGCAGTACAGTTCAAGAGTACAGCTGCCGGAAATACGTTCAATGTTGATCTCCCGAAAGGACTTTATGAGATCAAGGTAGTTACCGGCAACACTTCAAGAACCAGCATAAAGGCTGAGGGAATGCTCCAGCTGATTAATTTAACAGGAAATAATGCTGTTGAAACATTCCAGATCCCTGTAACGGACGGTCAGCTGAATATTCAGGCGACTGAAGGCAGAGCGAATACCGCATTTTCTATCAGTGCTATCGAGATAACTCAGCTCAATACCACAGGTGTGACTAACCCGACCGTTTGGATATGCGGCGATTCTACAGTTGCGAATTATTACAATGTCGGAGATGCTTCACAGCACGGCTGGGGACAGTTCTTTGGCGGATATGTGAAAAACGGCGGATATATCGTAAGAAACATGGCTGCCAGCGGACAGTACGCAAAGGGATTTGTTGATGCCGGACAGTTTGCTCCTATACAGACTTACGGTAAAGCCGGAGATTATTACATAATTTCTATCGGTATCAATGATACCAATTACTCTAATTCTACAGAGTATTATAATACCGTTACAGACATGGTGAAAAAGGCTAAAGCTAAGGGAATGGAAGTAATTCTTGTAAAACAGCAGGGTAGACGAGGCGACCTTACAAGAAATCCTAAGCTTGGCGGACGCTGGTTCGGCGGTGAGCTTGATAAGATAGGAAGCGAACAGAGCGTCAAGGTAGTCGATCTGTTCAATGCATGGCAGGATTTCGGACTTTCTGTAGGCTATGACGGAATGCTCTCTTATTACGCAACACAGGCAAGTGGAGATGCTGATGACCTTCACCAGAGCAAGAAAGGTGCAGAGAAGCTCGCAGCACTTATGTTTGATCTTACAAAAATAGGTGCAAAAGAAGCTATAGCTCCGGAAGAGGGAGTAAGCTATACATTTAAAAATGTCAACAGCGGACTTTATATGGAAGTTGAAGGAGCTAAAGCAGAAGCCGGAGCTAATGTTCAGCAGTGGGGCATCTCTTCACCTGCGGCTCACAACACATGGAAGGTAAAGCAGGCAACAGGAGATTACTACTATATTTACTCAAATTTAGCTGATTCTGATACATATTGTCTTTATGTTGATAACGGAAGCAAGGAAAATGGCGGAAATATCGTTGTTTCAACAAAGAATGGATACAGCGATCAGTTCTTCAAATTCCTCGATAACGGGGACGGTACTGTAACAATACTCACAAGATCATCCCGTGATGCTTGTGCAGTAGAGGTAGGAAGTGCTCTTACAAACAGCGGAGCTAATATTCAGCAGTGGGAAGTTAACAATCATAATTGCCAGAAGTGGATAATGGAAAAGGTCGATTATCCGGCAGTTACTACCACTACTACAACAGTTACTACAACTGCTACAACTACAGTTACTACAACTTCTACAGCTCCGAGACTGAAAAAAGACCCCGGAAATGCAAACTGCCTCGGCGGAGTAACAATGTCCGATGTTGTACTTATAATGCAGAGCATTGCAAATATTGATGCATTTGGTATTGACGGCGATGACCCTTCACATATGACAGAGCAGGGCTATATAAACGCAGATGTAGTTGGAAATGACGGCGTAACTAACCTTGACGCTACATTTATCCAGAAGTGCCTTATAGGTGTTGAAAAGCTTCCTCCTAAGGAGTACTATGACCCTGATCCGGAGCCGACAACAACTACTACAGTCACTACAACTGCTCCGGACCCGTATGCAGGCTATTATTTTGCAGTTGACCAGACATGGTCAGAGGGCGTTATTGAAGAGACAAACGGCGGCTTTACCAAGACAGCCGGAGTAGGTTCATCTGATAAAGTCGGCTATATCAACCTTGATAATAATGACTCAAGTAATATAACATTTACAGTAGATGCTGAGAAAAGCGGAAATTATATGACTCATATCCGCTTTGCAAACGGTTCTACAGCAGACAGAAGTATGCTGATAACTGTAAACGGCGGAAAAGACATGATGTGGCTCCAGTCATTCCCGGGAACAGGTGCGTGGACAACATGGGAAGAATATGGCATAGTACTTCCGCTGAAAGCCGGAAAGAATACTATCAATATGCTCTCACACGTAGCTGGTCAGGGCGGACCAAACCTCGATTATATTACTCTGACTCCTACAGACGAGCCGATTGCCGATCTGTATGACCCTAACGCTCAGCAGCAGGTGACTGATAATAATAAACCGGCTATCTACCTTGCAGGTGACTCAACTTGTATGTATTATGGTGCAAGCAAGCAGAGTACACAAGGCGGTCCGATACAGGGCTGGGGATACTATTTCGGCAACTATTTCACAGATGGCGTGAATGTGTATAACCACGCTATGGCAGGAAGAAGCTCAAAGAAATTCTACGATGAGGGCAGATTTGCTACAATAGTCGATAATCTTAAAGCAGGCGACTTTGTAATGATACAGTTCGCTATAAATGATGCAGGAAAATCAAATGCTGACAGATATGCTCCTACCTGCGGTAATGTGGACAATCCTTCATCAGGCTCTTATGAGTGGTACATGACTTCCTTTATAAAGGATACTCTGGCAAAGGGTGCTACACCGATACTTATGTCATGCACACTGAGTGCTGCTTCTTATTAAAACGGAAAATTTGTAGCTTCTTATACAAATTATACTGATGCCTGCAAGAAGCTTGCATCCAAGTATAAAGTACCATTTATAGATGTAAATGGAGCAATGGTAAATCATTATAATTCAGTCGGATACGATAAAGCTTTATCATACCATATGGCTGGTGCTGTTGCAGGTTCAACTGATAAGACTCATTTCAACGAGGGCGGAGCAAATGTTATCGCTCAGCTCATCGCTAATGAAGTTAAAAAGGCAAATATCTCAGGACTTTCATCATTTGTAAAATAAATAATTCAGCCTCCGGCAGTTAAGATGCCGGAGGCTGTAATATTATTTAGCGATTTTGCAAAATTGAGTTTCGAGGAATTCACCTTCATTTAATGTAATAGTAGTTCCCTCGATGTCATCGCCTTCGACTCCGTATCCTGAAGCACGTTCTACAGGAGCGATGCAGTTGATGCTTGAATAGATATGCCATTCAGCGTAGTCGCCGTATTCACCTTCGTCAGGAACTATATGATATTCGCCCGGCTCAATATCCCTGCCGACCATGAACATACCGGAGCTTGTGAAAGGATCATTAACTATTTCAGGGTGCTTAGAAAGGTCATAGGCGGTGCACCACGAGAAATGAACGTATCCATTGCCTTTGAGCTCGGCGATCCTTGAACCGTCGAAATGTACGTAAGCGGCAGATATTTGTTTGCTTTCGCTCGGATCAGCATAAACACCTTCAACTCCATGACCGGTCTGGTCAGCCTTGAAGAGGTATACACCCTCAGGCATTTCTTCTCCGAGTATATATTTTCCGCTTGGGAAGATGCCGTTTTCTTTGAATATTTCTATGTCGGAGTAGGTGGGGAGTTCTCTTTCTTCGGCTGCGGGAGCGGTTTCTTCAGCATTTTCTGTTTCTTCCGGATCGTTTTCCTTCATTTTCTTTGAAGCAGATGTTTCGGGATTTACAGTTTCGTTTTCTGATGATTCATTTTCAGCAACAACTTCTGAGCCTTCTTTTGAACTGCTGTCATCTGTCAGACCGCAGCTGACCGATGCAGAAGCTAAAACGCAGATGAACGAGCTTATGAGTAATGCTTTTATCATTTTTTTCATTTTAATACCTTCTTTCGATGATATATCGGCATATCCGGATAGTAAAAAAGCACTCGTTATGAGTGCTTTTCTTGATTCTAATGCAATTAGTTAGCTCTCTCAACTTTACCTGAACGCAGGCATCTTGAGCAAGCGTAGATATGACAAGGAGTACCCTTGACGATAGCCTTAACACGCTTTACATTAGGCTTCCATGTTCTGTTTGTGCGTCTGT
>JAFRXL010000054.1 GCA_017441505.1 Ruminococcus sp. | reverse complement strand
TATAGGTGATTCCAATGGAGAATTTTTACATTGCTTGATTACTTTATTTAAAGGAATGATGTACAATGAAAATGAGGTACACATTTAAAATCTGATCCGAAAGGGTGAGTCCAAAGGGTAATTTAGCCAAGTGATGAAAGTTGCTTAATACAATTGAATAGTTAAAGCCCCGACAATAGTCGGGGCTTTTGTTATGTACAGCAAATAGATAAATTATTTTTTCCTTGTGTTATCATATAATTATCACAAAAATGCTTATAATATATTATAGTGAGAAATTATGTGAAAGGATGAGCGGTATGTCGGATAATTATAATGATAAGGACACATACAGTTCCGATAAAGGTTCTTATCAGACTGAATATTATTCGGATAAATATAACGATATAAGCAGGAATGAAGATAATATGGGGTCTTATACCTATACTTCGGAAAATTCATCAGATTCTCGTAAGAAGAAAAAGCCTCATTTAGCTCTCAAGTGTATTGCTGCCGCTCTTGCATTGGTAATACTCGGAACAGGTATAGTTCAAGTCTATAAATTCCTTAATAATACAAGGGACGAACTTGCAGAGTTCTCAGGAAGCCCATCAAAGACGGTTCTGAAGCAGCAGGAAGAAGTCAAAGAGGACGAGCCTTTGCCAAGCCTTATTGAGCTCGCCTCCCGTACTGACGCAAAACCGCTTCCTGATATCGTTGATTCCATTATGCCGTCAGTCGTTGGCGTAGCTTCCACATTTGAGTTTGAACAGCAGCAGTCATTCAGTATGTGGGGATGGAATTCAACTCCTCAGACTCAACAGCTCAGGGGAACAGGTACCGGATTCATCATTTCTGATGACGGTTATATCGTTACCAATGCTCATGTTGTGTATGACGTTGATTATAACGCAGGCGAGGCTATTGAGGTCTCGGTCCTTTTCAGCGACGAAACTGAACATGAAGCGTCAATAGTCGCTTATGATCCCGATACAGATATCGCTGTACTCAAGGTTGACGAGACAGGTTTAAAACCTGCTGTCCTCGGCGACAGCGATGAGCTCAGAGTTGGCGAGCTGGTTATTGCTGTCGGAAATCCACTTGGATTTGATCTTTTTGGAACTGTTACCAGCGGCATAGTTTCTGCGCTTAACAGAAAGATCGACATTAACGAAAAGAAAATGAACCTCATTCAGACTGATGCTGCAATAAACAGCGGTAATTCAGGCGGACCGCTTCTCAACAGCTGCGGTCAGGTGATCGGAATCAACTCCGCAAAAATGTCATCCAGCTACAGCAGCAGTCTTGCAAGTGTTGAAGGACTATGCTTTGCGATCCCTATGAAGGAAGCAAAGGTTATCATCGATGATCTTATTAATTACCGTTATGTAACAGGCAGACCTCAGATCGGCATAAATACAAACGATATAAGTGAGGCTCAATCGCGATATTTTGATATACCTGTTGGTGTTCTTGTTCGTACTGTACAAGCCGGAAGTGCGGCTGATATAGCTGGCATCGAGGTCGGAGATGTTATAATCGACATTGAGGGCGAACCTGTGACCACTGCTCAGGAACTGAACGAAATTAAGAACCAGCATAAGGCAGGGGATACGATAACGCTTACAGTTTGCAGAAATGATAAGGACATTAAGATCAAGGTCACACTTCAGGAAAAGAAAACTATAAACGGAAAACAAGCTGCTCCGTTTAATGATGATTCAAAGATTTCTGAAAACTAACATAAAGCCACCCATTAGAAGGGTGGCTTTTACTTTTTTAGATTTCTTTATGTTCGTATATCATAGAGGAAATAGTCCATGATACAGCGAGAAGAACAAGGACAGCAGCAACAGATATGATACTGAAAACAGAGAAATGACCTGTAAGCTTCGCGAGTTTTACAGTGAAGTTTTTGTCATCTGATAGAAACATCGAAGGTAAAACTCCACATATGATACCTGTGAAGATCAGATAGAAAATCCTTCCTTTTGCAGTTCCGAATTTGAGATTAAGCGGAATGGAGATACATGGTACGAGAAGTCCGAGTGTAAATGCAGTAATTATCATCATAATGATGACACGGTGATCGGTTTCGCCTGCTGCAATGTCATATATAAGCTTTATACAGCCTACGATAAATGCTCCGGCAAGAGCGAGAATAACGACTGTGAGATATTTTGATGAGACTATCCTTTTCTTTTCAACAGGCATACACTGTACATAGAAGTTCCAGCGGCTGATCTCATCATATGTCATTGTTCCAAGCGGCAGCATGGCGAGAAGTACGGGTATGAGCAGAATGAACATCATCTGTTTATTGATTATTCCTATCACTGCAAAGATCGGAATTATTAACAGAGACGCCTTGTTGTTTTTTATCATAACTAATGATTCTTTTAAAAGTAAGCCTTTCATTTAGTTTTCCTCCTTTGCCATGAATACGAAAAGATCTTCTATTGTTACCGGTGAAGTGCGGAAGCTTTCGGGAATGAGTTCCTGATCGACTATTGCTTCTGTGCTGAATTTACCGACTTTCTTTCCCTTGACAGCATCATGATCAAGCTCGTTGATCTGCTCTTCTGTAGCACTTATAAAGCGGTATCTTTCCAGAAGAACGTCTTTCTCCTCGCAGAGCATGAGTTTACCCTTATGGATAAAAGCAATATAATCGCAGAGCTTTTCAAGATCACTGACGATATGTGAAGAAATGAGTATTGAATGGTCTTCATCCCTTGTAAACTCTATGAGAATATCAATTATCTCATCTCTCACGAGCGGATCAAGTCCGCTTGTAGGTTCATCAAGAATAAGGAGCTTAGCATTATGAGATAAAGCGATAGCGATAGCCAGCTTCATTTTCATACCTTTTGAAAAGTCGCCGAACTTCTTATTCTCGGGAAGCGAGAATTTATTGATATATCTGTTAAAATCATCATCGCTCCAGTTTGAATAAACATTTCGCATAATAGTGCCGATATTCTTTACGTTAAGCGCCTCAGGCAGACCAACTTCATCAAGTACTACGCCTATGTCGTTTTTCAGTTTAGCGTTCATATCCTGACCTAATACCTTAATGCTGCCTTTTTTATACTTCTTCAATCCAAGGATTGAATTGATAGTAGTGCTTTTGCCTGCTCCGTTTTCACCAATAAGTCCCATTATGCAGCCTGACGGAAGCACAAGCGAAATATTATCAAGCTTAAAGCCGTCATATTCTTTTGTTAGGTCTTTGATTTCAATTGCGTTCATAAGATCACTCCTGCTCGTAAAGTATTTCAAACATATCAATTATATCTTCCTTTGTTAGCTTGCAGGGGACCGCAAGTTTTTTTATCTCGTTGATATGCTCTTCGATTTTTTTCAGATTTTGTTCTTTTAGTATTTCCGTGTTTTGCGGAGCAACGAAGCATCCCTTTGCAGGAAGCGTATATATCAGCCCCTCACGTTCAAGCTCATCATACGCACGTTTTGTAGTTACTACGCTGATACGCATATCCTTTGCAAGACTTCGTATTGACGGAAGCGGATCATTTTCCTTCAGCTCTCCTCCGATGATGAGGTCTTTTATCTGATTATAGATCTGATCGTAAATTGGAGCACCGCTGCGGTTATCAATAAAAATGTTCATCTGTCAACTCCTTTCGTGCTGTATATATACAGTATACACAGTTAGAACAGATTTGTCAAGTACTTTTTCAAAAAAATTCCGTACAGATGTTTTCTGTACGGAATAATCAGATTATATAAGTTTTCTTTCGTCACAGTATTCACATTCAAGGAGCGTTTCATCTCCGCTTGAACGGAAGCTCTTGGGAAGATATTCCTCGTGATTAGTGATACATCTGGGATTACTGCATCTTACTCCCGTAAAAACTTTACCCTTCAATGTTTCTGAGGGCTTTTTCTCTTTGAGTATAGTCATTATGAGAGCCATACGGACATACATACCGTATTTAGCCTGTTTGAAGTACATAGCTCTCTCATCGTCGTCGACTTCAACAGTTATCTCGTCGACCCTTGGCAGGGGATGCATAACGATCATATCTTTTGCGGCAAGAAGCATCTTCTTCTTGTCAAGAACATAAGTGTTCTTCTGAGCGAGGTATTCTTCCTCGCTTGCAAAGCGCTCCTGCTGTATTCTGGTCATATAGAGCACATCAAGGCTTCCGATAGCTTCTTCAAGGGTGTTGACCTCAGTGAAGCTGCTTCCGTTTGCCTTTATGATATCCTTGATATAAGCAGGCATACCGAGCTGTGAAGTGGATATGAACACGAATTTATTATTCTCAAACATACTCAGTGCCTTACAGAGTGAATGCACGGTCCTTCCGTTAAGAAGATCGCCGCACATACCGATCGTTAGTCCTGATAATGTTTGCTTTTCGATTTTCAGAGTGAGCAGATCCGTGAGAGTCTGAGTCGGATGGAGGTGACCGCCGTCACCGGCGTTGATAACAGAGCAGTCGGAAGTAAGGGAAGCTGCCTTAGCTGCACCTGCAACAGGGTGACGGATAACAAGTACGTCTGCATAGTTGCTGACTATTTTGGTGGTATCCTTTATCGTTTCTCCCTTTGCAACAGATGAATTGGCAGGATTATCAAAACCGATGATCTGACCGCCAAGCCTTATCATAGCTGTCTGGAATGACATCTGTGTTCTTGTGGACGGCTCATAGAAAAGTGTAGCCATGATCTTTCCGTCGCAAACATGAGCATAATCAGCAGGGGAGCGGTATATCTTTTCGCCAAGCTCTACCACGTTCTTCCACCATGAAACCGGATAATCATTCAGATCGATAAGATGCTGATACTCTGAAAACATATTTGAACCTCCGTTATATTATTTACAGTATTTTACTGTCATTTATCATCATTTCAAACTGCACTCCAAGAAACTTAGAAGCTCTTTTGCACAGCAGCATACGCTCCATAAATATCTCAAAATATTCAAGCACGGATGATATCTCCGTATCTATCTGGAGTTCAAGAATAATAGAGGTCCTGCTGTCGTTGAACCTTACGTTTGATTTGACTACGGCGTAATTTACTCGGTCATGGATATCAAAGGTGAGCAGGTCGTGGTTGCGGACACGGCTTCTTCTTACATCGGTCTTGTCGCCGATTATCATAGCAGCAGATATAGCGTCAAGGGGCTGACCTGTGCTTTCGTCGTGATTGCCGATAGCAGAGATTATCGAACATATCTCATCAGCAGGCATACTAAGGTTATCCAGCAGTCTGAATGCCATAACAGCACCGCTCTGTGCGTGGTCGACTCTGTTGATAACATTGCCTATATCGTGCATTATGGAAGCTATTTTTGCCAGCTCCACAGTTCTTTCATCATATCCCAGCGTTTCAAGTATCATAGCTGAGGTATGAGCAACCTTTTCCACATGTGGAAATGAGTGCTCTGTATATCCGAGCGCTTCAAGAGCCTTGTCGGCGCGTCGTATATACTCCATAATATCCGGATTTTGTTTTATATACTTATAAGTAACTATACTTGGCATATTATCTCCTGTAAATCAATATTTTCCGTCATTTTCAAAATAGACCTTGTACCATACAAGGAAGATGAAAACAGTCCATATCTTTCGGCTGTTATCTGCCTTACCTGCACGGTGGTCATCAAGAAGCTTCAAAAGGGGAGCTGTATTGAAGAATTTCTGTGAGCTTTCGCCTTCAAAATAGCTTTTTACCAGCTCATAGTACTTGTCTTCCTTCAGCCACACTCTTATCGGAACAGGGAAGCCCAGCTTCTTTTTGGCAGCTGTTTTGGCAGTCTGTTCGGGAGTGTCTTTTTTAGCTGCGAGACGCATAGCATACTTTGTGATGTACTTTGTCTCATCAGTTCCTTTATCGTGTGTAACTCTGTATTTTGTAGGTATTATCTCGGCAAGAGCCATTACCTCTTTATCGAGGAAAGGGACTCTCAGCTCCAGAGAATTTGCCATACTCATTTTATCAGCCTTTAAAAGAATATCTCCTGACATCCACATATGAAGATCAAGGTACTGCATTTTTGTAACGTCGTCCTTGCCCTTGACATTCTTATAAAAATGAGATGTTATTTCAGTAGGATCCGGAGCTTCTGTGGTTATCTTCAGAAGTGACTTTCTGTCAGCAGGTGTGAACATATAAGCGTTTCCTATAAATCGCTCCTCAACATCCTTGCCTTTGCGGACAAAGAAGTTAACTCCGCGATGTGCGGGAAGCTTGGAAGCTATCTTGCCGATCCCCCTCTTTATTGGACGGGGAAGCTTGTCATAGAGCGTACCGTCAGGATCGCTGTATACATTATATCCGCCGAATATTTCGTCAGCGCCTTCACCCGAAAGAACAACTTTGAGCTTATCCGAGGCAATGTTGCAGACAAAATACAGTGCCACCGCAGACGGGTCTGCAAGAGGTTCGTCCATATGATACTGTATCATGGAAAGACTGTTCCAGTATTCCTCGGGAGTGATGACCTTGCTGGTATTTTCTTTTCCGATAGCAGCAGAAAAGTTCTTTGCCCAGCCTATCTCGTTATATTTTTCATCGCTGCCGAAGCCGACAGTAAAGGTCTTGTCAACATCGGCGATTGCAGCTACATAGCTTGAATCAACGCCGCTGGAGAGGAATGAGCCTACTTCCACATCGGCTATTTTATGTGCCTCTACTGAGTTATGGAAAGTATCTGATATTCTGTTTACCCATTCATCGAGCTGCGGCTTTCCGTCTGCGTTGAATTTTACGTCCCAGTAACGCTTAGCCTCGAATTTTCCATCCTTGAAGCGGAAATAATGAGCAGGCGGAAGCTTGTAAACATTTTTAAAGAAAGTTTCGGAAGTAGGGGAGTACTGGAAGGTGAGATAGTTCTCAAGTGCAGCAGTATTCAGTTCCTTTACAAATTCAGGGTGCTCAAGGAAGCTTTTTATTTCCGAACCGAACATGAGAGTGCTGTTCATTTTTGCATAGTACATCGGCTTGATGCCAAAGAAGTCCCTGGCACCGAAAAGCTCCTTTTTATTTTGGTCCCAGATAACGAATGAGAACATACCGCGTAGCATATTGAGAAGCTTTTCGCCGTATTCTTCGTATCCGTGGATAAGAACTTCAGTGTCGGTATTGGTTTTAAATCTGTGACCAGCTTCAACAAGTTTTTCGCGTATTTCCTTATAGTTATAGATCTCACCGTTAAAGACTATAACAAGGGAACCGTCTTCATTGAATATAGGTTGATCACCGCTTGAACTTATATCGATTATACTCAGTCTTCTGTGTCCGAGTGCAATGTCATCATCAATATATCTGCCTTCTGCATCAGGACCTCTGTGCCTTATACGGTCCATCATTTTTCCGAGAACTTCGTCAGTATTGTCAATATTATTCGTAAAACCTACGATTCCACACATAAAAGCGTTCCTCCGATTTTATATCTACTAAATCTCCCAAAATATTATACTACAAAACAAAGGATTTTGCAACAGCAAAAGAGTTTATTTTGCATATTATTTATCATCATCATTTTCCGATGTAACTTTCGCAAGCGGATTGCTTTCAATGGCGTTTCGTACATTTTCATCATTAAGATGAGTGTATATTTCGGTTGTGGAAATACTTGCGTGCCCAAGAAGCTCTTTTAAAGTGAGCACATCTGCATCGCCGTACTGATACATAAGAGTTGCTGCTGTATGGCGAAGCTTATGAGTTGTTATTCCTTTGCCGTCAAGATTGGCTTTTTGAAGAGTCTCCTCGACGATCTGCTGAACACGGCGCTTAGAGATGCGCCTGTTCTGATTGCTTATAAATAATGCAGGTTCATCAGCAGCCTTTGGATTGTTCTGCCTTATAACAAGATATTTATTAAGAGCGTCAATGCAAGCAGGATTGAGGTATACCATTCGTTCTTTGCTGCGTTTACCGAGAACTTTAAGACGATTTTCGTAGAAGTCTATATCCTTGATATTAATACCAACAAGCTCGCTCAGACGCATACCACAGTTCAGAAATAACGTAATAATACAGTAGTCACGCTTAGAGTCTGCACTGTCAGCAGTTTCCAGAAGTCTGAGACTTTCGTTGAGAGAAAGAAATTTGGGAAGTGAAGCCTTTGGAACAGGAACATCGAGGTCTTTTGTAGGATTATTTTCGATGATATGAGCTACTTTTTCAAGATACTTGAAGAAACTCCTTAAAGACGATATCTTTCTGTAGCGTGCTCTGTCCTTGTTTTTGCGCTCGTCCGAAGCATAGAAAATGAAATTATATATGTCAGAAACAGTTATTTTTCTGAGATCATCAGTTGTCATATCGCGGATGTCGATCTCTTCTAAAGGCATACCTGTATTATGCTCGTTTTCGTAAATGAATCGAAGAAACAAACGTATATCGGTATAGTATTCCTCAATAGTCCTTTGAGCAAGAAGTTTAACTATTTTCATATGTACAAGATAATCATTGAGAAATTCGGGATTATCGGGGGAGTTCATATTATTCATAAAAGTCCGTCCTTTACGAGAGATTCAAGAACCTTTGATTCACGTTCAATAAGATACTTGTCATAATCAAAGTGATCATGAGTTCTGTTAACTGATATAGCATATTCAGCCGAAACATATTCGAGTACAAAACCTTCATCGGCTTCATACTTGTCAAGAGTCTGCTGATCAGTATCTGATAATACATCGCATAGATAATAAAAGTTTTCTTGCTCGAAAATAACATTTTCTTCAAAACGGCTTTTCTGAATTCTAAGCACTGAGCCATATTCTGTAACAGAAGTCACGGAAACTGACAGACCGGTTTCTTCGGATAGCTCACGTTTAAGTGTTGTTATGTGATCTTCATTGTTTTCGATTCCGCCGCCCGGAAACTTATAATAGTCAAACTTACGGCTGTAAACCATTGCGACCTTATTGTTCTTTATAATTATACCGCGTACTGACGGACGCTTGTATCTTTTCCAGTTATTATCATAATCTTTTTGATCCATTATAAAAAGTCGTCTCATAATTATCTCCTGTTAAAAAATCATTGAAACTTTCACCAAACTTTGATTTGGTGCAATTTCATCTAAATCTTTGTTACTACTATTATAGCACTTCTCCGCACGTTCTGCAATAGCCGAAGCGACATAACCATAAAAATCACACTCAACGCATATTGTAATATCATCACATAAGCAGCCTATGGGACATTCAAAGATCATATTCAATTACTCCTTTCAGGTTTAAGGCCGTTGAACCAACAACGCCGACACATAAAACGCCGATTATTACATTTCAGACTGAAACAACCTTGATAGCACATTAACTGCACAATCTTTTCAAGCTTGTCTCGGTGCGTGACCTTGAAACGCTTCACGCTCTTATACTTTATATTATTTTTCGGAATTATCATCTATACACCCACTTTCTTCAAACTTAAGTAGTATTCTTATATGTTTAGTCACTTCTTTGAAAGTCTCGAACTCCTGGAGAGCGCATATATATTCCATGCAGTCCGCAACATCAATCCTTCGGAACCTGATATTATTCTGTAATGTATTCAAATTACTTTCCAGACGAACATAATTATTGTACATATACGCCCATAGTAAATCTTTTTCTGACTGTCTCATTTTTTCTTATCCTTATCCAGACCATGCTCCGCAAGGTACTTCAATATATTATCGCCGTGCTCGGACTTCTCGGCCAAGGCCTTATACTTCGGATTTAGCTTTTTACCTTTTCTTGAATTATGAATATCAACCAGGAACTGCTCAACGCCGACAACATCAATATATGTTGTAATAGCTCCAGAGAGCTGATTATTGACAAACCCGTAAAGCTTATCAAAGCTGTAATTGTCCGCAGGTTTATGAAAGATACTCATACTTTCTGCATTCTCTATAAAGTTGAGCCAGTACGGAGCTGTGTCAAGTACAGAACTATTTGAAGTATTTGAAGTTGGAACAATGTACCGAAGATAGTTATTCAAGACTTTGAAATACTTCTCTTGTATACTCCCCTGCTGCTTTATAAATCCTATGGCGCATTCTTTTCTGATCTGAAGCTCCAAACGCACCCAATGATCTATTTTATCTTCTACACCCTGTTCAAGTCTCTTATCATAACAACGTATATACACATTTGACTTGTTAGAACCATGATTGACAGCAATACCTTTATTACCGAATATTACTTGCCAGTCTTTGAAACGTGATACAAAATTATGCTTCTGGGTCTCGGAGCAGAGCAAAGGAAGATCAAGAACGCCCGTGAAATCATCATATGCAACATCAAGACGAGTTAAATTCATTTGACGCTTTTCACTATCATCTGAGTAGTTACTAAGTATTTCGTGAAATAAACTGTCATAATCAGATGTTCCATACTTCTCCCATGTTCGGCAGCCTTTACCGGACATTTCGCAGCATACGCCCATATCATCACGCCCATTATAATGAATTGAAATACCTTCATAATACAGACGATCACGGTAACCGTAGAAGCCTTTAAGATTCTCGAACTTTAATTCAGATAAACCAAGGTAATCAATTAAAGCTAAATGAGAATGAATTTTACTTGAAAATGACAAGAAGTCATAGATTATATAGTTATTCATGATTATCACCTATAAGGCAGTTATCATCTTTAGTATCATTGTTCTTGACGAGACGAGGAATTACAGCAATGTCAAGATAACGCTTTAAGCAGTGAACACACATAGTAGATTTAATGATACCGAACTGGAAATAAGCCAGTTCCCTATCCTTACCGCATGAAGGACAAATACCAGTCTTTATAGTAGCCATATAGTACACTTCCTTTGTATTATTTAGGTTGTACCCCCCTGTTAGCTACAGGGGGTATAGGCGAGAGGGTGGGAGCCCTAAAGGGCTCCCCACCCTCACACCTTTCTCGTTCATCGTTTACCCCGTTTCACTCCTTTCCTATATGCTTTCAGTGCTTCCTTTGTTCCGTCTATGTAGCAGCTATCAAGTGTCCCCTGATTTCTGAGTATAGTTTCATCATCTTCGTACTCGGCAGTAAGAAGTCCTTGTATAAGCTGTGTTGTATCATACAGCTGCCTATACTGATCAGTCTGAATAACAACAGATGTATATGACGGTGTGGGATTATACATTCTATTAGCTGTCCAAGCTTCATACTCCTCTATATCATATGTCACTTCGGTAAACATACGGCTGAAAGGATAGCGAAGTGTTGCAGAACAATCAGTTACTGTTGCTGTAATGTCTCTGATCTGCTTATCAAGCAAATTAAATCGCTGAACAGTGCCAAATATCTGCATATGACGTTTACGGCACTGGCAAAGGTGCTGAAAAACAGGCTTAGGAACTGAATTTTTGCCGCTTGAAAAATCTCGGCTATTGAAAAGCGTTCCGATCTCGTCAATCAGAACAAGAGTGTTCTCAGGAGCTTCCAGAATATCCTTTGCAGTTCTGAGCGGTATAATTGCAGTATGCTTCGGGAAGTTAGTCAAATTAATGTTTGTAAGAATATGCAACTGAGGATATTTACAAGCGAGCTTATAAGCCTTAATTGTCATGCTGCTTGTTTTTCCTTGTCCAAACTTGCCTGTATATAAGTGTATACCCCAACCAGGAAAGAGCCGTATTTTTCGGAAATATATGAATAAGAGTTTATCATATATATAGTAATAGAACATTGCAGGGAAATGATATACCTTTTTAAAGAAAAGCAATAAGAAAGCCATACTACATCCCCTTTCCAAGCTCGCGGACAAACTGGAACAATGTTCTGAAGAACAACCAGATGAAGAACAGAGCACAAACGACCTGGGCGCCGAGAGTAAACATCTCCCCTTCTGTCTGAGGAACATAATCAAGATTGACACCTATTGCATAGAACATTTCATGTATTGCATTGTCTGACATATCAGGCATATTAGAGATCAAAGAAGTTTCCTGAGTTGTCTGCTCCTGTTCCGGTTCCTGTTCCGTCTGATCCTGTGTCTGCTCCTGTGTTGTCTCCTGTTCCGCTTTCTGAGTTGTCGGCTCCTGAGCTTCGGCCGCTGTGGTCTGCTCCACTTCCAATACTTCCATATCTTCCATCAAGTACACCCCCTTTACTGAAATATAAATCTGCCGAGCTTATTATATTTTCTTTCTTTTCCATTCTATGCCATTTTAAAACATCATAAAGGAAAGCAAACAGTGCGCTTATTGCACCGCAACAAAGTATAATGATATATACACATATACAAAACTTAATCATCTTCAAACACTCCATATACGAAATAACCAAGCAAAGCTATTGCTATGAAAAATAGCTGTAATTGCAACAAAGTAAAACTTAGTTTCCCGAAAGAAATCCGAATACTAAGTATTTCAAGGGTTTTATTTATGACAATTTGAAAAATCTCCATATAAAAATCCCCCTTTATGTAATATCGAGTATCTTTGAAAGAAATTCGATAACAGCAGATATTATATACTTTATAATAAATATACCTATAAAAATACCAATAATCCATAAATACCAATAGTCTGTAAAGGACTGACTACCAAACAGTTGAGTTATATCATTACCGACAGTTATAAAAAAATCTTTAGTCTGAGAAAAAAACCACTTGATAAACTGAAAAATAACACCCCATAAAAGATTGAAAACTAACTGAAAAATATCAAACAGAGTAACATCACCATCTGCAACTCCTTTAAGACCATCAATTACATGAGATATAATATTAACCATCATGTCACCTTCTTTATTATGGCAATAGTAACTATCGCACTAAGTCCAACAGTTATCAAAGCTATCCAGACTGGAGGGAAAAAACCTAAAATACCAGTAAAGAACTTGAAAGTATCACCGAAAACGTTATTAACATTCATATTCTGAACGGATATTCCTGAGAAATCGGAAAAAACATTAAAACCGCCATTTGAAGTCTGTCCTTTAATAACTATATTACCGTTATCGTCTCGATAAGCTGAAGACGCATTGAACAAACTGGAATTATCTGAATTAGGATTCCAAGGATGAACAGAACCGCCCTCGTCAATAAAATTAGGATTGAACTCCGCAGGATCCGAGATAGTAAATGTACTTCTGTAAACTTCTTGAACATCATCGAGAGAAGATGTTACTGTATACACTGGACGCATTTCCCATTGAGTAGATGTGTTAGTTTGAATAGCTTGATCATTAACGCAGCCATATACAACTACATCATATTCATGATTAGCTTCAAGGCTAATCTGCTCCCAGTAAATGCTGTAAGTCTGATTGTAACCTGCTGCTATCGTATGCCAGGCACAAGGAGCATAAACGGCGGAGCCGAGAAGCCCGACAGTAAAACTACTCCATTCATCACTAACATAACAGTAAACTGGATTCCCTTCAAAACCTTGATTATTCTGTAATGATGATTCAGGAAATGTAATATTCTCTCCTTTATTAACGATAAACATTGCAAACTGAGCATTACTACCATTATTCTTAATAATCATATCAAGAGTTTTAGAAGTGTATTCCTTACCGTCAATATTCTGACTCCTACTAATTTCACCGCTTAAAACAGGCTTGAAACTAACATCTAAATCAAGCTCAACCGGACTATATTCATCAAAATTTGTCTCAAAATTACTAAATTGACACGTTGTTACACTTGAATCATAGCCCGATATCTGGATATAGTTTGAATCTGCATCAAGTGCATAAACTGAATTATTATTAAAATCAAACTGTATAGCAGCAGCAGAACGATTATAGGAATTAAACCCCCAAGAATCGTAAAAAACAAATATATCAAATGCATTACTAAAGTCCTTTGAACGCAAAATAAATATATTATTAGAAAACTCACAATAAACTTTATCAAGAAATGTGTCATTAATACGAACAACTATTGCACCTGTCTTAGATTCATTATTAACCGACACATAAGTATTGCAGAATGCATAATGACAATTATCTACAAGCCCAGGACTTTCATTTTTTATTTTCAGTTCAGCCAAAGATAAAGGAAAATCGTCTGCGGCGTGAACACTTGTCATGATCGGACCTGCACAACTTATCATCATAGTAATGATAGCAGCGATTATTATAAATACTTTCTTAAACATAAAAAAACTCCCTTCCGAAAACGGAAGGGAGATAAACCACAGGAACCAGAGGCAGTTCTGCCCCCTGCCGTTTTACATATTTACTTGTTAGCCGATCAGTTTGCAGCACGCTTGCCAGACTTAAAAACCCTCATGGCAGCAACTGTAATACCAAATCCAACGAAAACAGCAAGAATAGGATTCGCAAGAATGATATTTACAGAATCGCTAACAGCAGTTGCAACATCTGTAAGAACAGATGATACAGAAGCAGTAGCACCTTCCACAAGTCAACACTCCTTTCTTTCAAGATATATAAACAGGCTTTTAGCCGTTTAATCATTTTTCAAGCTTGAAGCCGACACACTTCAAAACGCCATTAAAAGGTGCGAAGCTGCACACAACAGGTTTATTGATGATCATGTTCAATGCTTCGTTCACCTGCTGGCTGTTCGGACTGACTCCGAGAACCTTTGCAAGGTCTTCAAGTTTGAATTTCTCTTCAAACGGAGAAAAGCCGATATTATCATTTGTCGCTCCCATGTCCGTTATAAAGCGGACTGTTCTTGAATTGTAATTGATCTGCTCACCGTTCTTCGTCATGCTTCCTTCACTTATCTTGTAACCTATGAGTACTGTTTTCATTTTCATTCACTCCTTTATTATTTCGCGGTACTACTCTGGTACCACCTTTATAGTACCACTTTAGCACCATTTTGTCAATACCAAAATAGTACCAAAATGAGACTAGATTATTTGTGCATTATGTGGTACTATATCAGTACGGAGGTGATACCATGTCACAAATCAATTTTAACCTACGTTTACCAGAAGAAATAAACGAAGAATTAATAAGAATAGCAGAAAAAGAAGGCAGAAGCAAAAATAAACAGATTGAATATATTCTAAAAGAATATATTGAAAAATACAAAAAGGAGAATAAAAATGAAACTTGATAAAATAATAGATTTTTTTAGCAATGCTGAAACAGGCGATTTAATATTAACAGGAACAATTTTATTTATATTAATAATTACAATCTGCGGAAATCTATATGTAATATTTAATATAAAACGATGGCTAAAAAAACTAGAAAATGAAATTACAATATCAAACAGGCACCTCGCACACTTAGACCCTAACAAATACCCTGAAAGCAGAGATAACTATTATCAATAATATATAGATTTTTAACGGGGGAAGCGGTTCCCTTCCCCCGTCCCATACTCTTTTCATCTACTCAAATACTTGTGCGCTGTGGCGCGCCCCCTTGCCGCCTGCCGGCATTCTAATAAAGAAATAAGCCCTCAGGAGCTCGGCAGCTTCTAAGGGCTTTATCATTAATTAACTTTGATTTGGTGAAAGTTTGTCTCTTTTTTCATTAGTTCTATTATATCACTTCTCTTTTGCTTTTTCAAGATTTTCGCTTGTACATCTAATAACTATAATAAAAAGCTCCCTGTGATCAGGGAGCTTAATTGAATTACTTCTTTTTCTTTTTGTTTGAATTGTTCTTTGAAGAAGATGCCTTTGCAGGAGTTACTGTTTTTACAGCAGTTGCTGTTTTTTCTGCAACGGGTTTAACGTTCTTGTTTGAGGATTCAAGGAACTTGTAAACGAGCGCTGCGAGTATTGCACCCACAAAAGGTCCGACAATGAATACCCAAAGATCACCGAGAGCGTCGCCGCCTGCTAACAGTGCGGGACCAAGACTTCTTGCGGGGTTTACGGAAGTTCCAGTAAGACCGATTCCGAAGATGTGTACCAGTGTAAGTGTAAGACCAATGATAAGTCCGCCGAAGGAACCATGATTAGCTTTCTTTGAGGTAACACCAAGAATTGTCATTACAAATATAAATGTAAGAAGTATCTCTACAAGGATTCCGGCGCCTGCATTTCCGTCAACACCTGCCAGACCGTTTGAACCATAACCGCCTGTCAGATCTGTAACGTTTCCGAGATCGAAAATTGCCTTGAGCATTCCTGCACCGGCGATAGCTCCTACACACTGTGAAACTACATATCCTACGAAATCCGTGAATGTCATTCCTCCTGTGAGAAGAACTCCGAGAGAAACTGCAGGATTGATGTGGCATCCCGAGATGTTTCCGATACAGTAAGCCATACCAACGATAACAAGGCCGAATGCAAGAGCTGTAAGGATATAACCTCCGCCGGAAGTTGCGTCGCAGCCTACGAGCATCGCTGTACCACAGCCGAGAAGCACGAGTACAAATGTACCAATGACTTCAGCGATGTACTTTTTGATTGATTCCATAATTATTTGCCTCCTTAATTGTTTTTCTTCGGTATAACCGATAAAATAATTATATCATCATTTATGTTCAATTGTCAATAACCAACAATTAAAAAATAAACATACTTTATTAGTTAGTTATAACAAAAACAGCTGCTTAAAGCAGCTGCAATGTTTATTTAATATCTGTTGGTTTTGTATCGGGATATTTTTTCTTTTCATGCGTTATGCCGTATATAACTACAAGAGTTATCCCAATGACGATAGATGCCATTTGTACAGCCATGAACGCTTCTGTATACTTGTACATCGCACTTGTAAAAGCTGTGAAGACAGCTGCCTGTTTAATGGAGAATGAATCAAAGTACTTTACAGCGATAAGATATATGCTTGGAGCACCGCCGAGTATTCCCGAAATGATCGCCGAAATGCCGCACCAGTAAAGTGTGGTTATCTTCTTTTTGCGGTTTATGAGTACAAGAAGTACAATAAACAACACTGTTGCACCTATGACACCCGCTGTTGCAAGAAGACGGTTAGAGTAAAGCTTAGCAAGTTTGGGAAGGACTCCGTGGTCGCTCATTGCCGAGAACTTGTAAACATCACAGTATGAGCCAATGGTAGTATAAGCGTTTTCTTTGGTAGTTCTTAATTTCAATCCGAAATTATCATCTTTTTCATAATTGTTCTTATCGGCAAAATCATTGAAGAACTTGTCGATGTTCTCTTCCAGTTCTTTGTTTTCTGGTATTTTTACATTGAGCTTTCCATCACTATTAAGTGCATCAAATGCTGAGTCGATATAAGCTTCTTCGATGCTTTTGAGATAGGAATTACTTATTGCACTCATATAAACATCAGACGGGATACCGGTTGTGTTGTATTTATCATTGTAGTTTTTGTTCAGTTCGGTATATATCTTTGTTTCCAGCTCGTTTTTAGCAGCAAGAGCTTTTAGCTTGGCGGCTGTGATATTTATATCTACAAGCAGCAATGCAGAACTTAATATAAGCAGAAACACAAGTATCACCGAGATTATAAGTGAAGGAAGGTAGGTACTTACTTTTCTCACTGTGATATCCCCTCCCCTTCACTTTTATAGAATTTTTTCTCCGTCAGCTCACATACAACACCTGTGCGCTCATCCGCACTTCCGAGAATATCCTTTTTACAAGTATAAAGAGTAAGCTTGGTATCATCGGAAGGCGCAACGTACTTGCCGTCTTTTTTATTGAAGCTTATCGACTCCTTTACGGTATATACAAAAGAACCGTAATTTGTCTTCAGAGTGATCTTATCACCTTTCTTCAGCTTGTAAAGCTCTGAAAAGAACGTATCTACATGAGCACTGATAACTGTATTGCCCTTGTCTCCGATTATGACAGAGCCGGCAGACTGGCAGGCTCCGCGCTCGAACAGCTCTGAATTGCTTCCCCAGTAAACAGGAATAGTGATATCAAATGCCGAGCAGGTCATTTCAGCATACATTTCTCCGAATTTTGGACGGATATACTCACCTTTTTCAAAAGTATCGCCATTGTAATCACTTATGATATCATTATCGCGGATCACAAGTCCGGAGCTTGCTGAGTCGGGGGTGGATTTAAGATTGTCCATGAAAGCAAGATTCAGATACATTCTGATCTTGTCCGACGGTTTTATCATAGCGATCATAAAGATCCCTACACAAAGTGCCAGAAGAACAAAAGGAGTTGCAATATGGATAAGAGCGCTGTCTTTATTCTTATTCTTTTCCATTTATTTCTCCGATCCGATTAATCTGAAACGACGCATAATTAGTATGACTGCCGAAATGCTGAGACCTATTAAAATGCCTGCCGCCGCAAGAAGACCTCTTCTGTCATAGCCTGTGTCCTCAACAGAAGCGCCTGCTGTTGAAACACTGACAAGTTCACCCTTTTCGTTTCTCATTGCCAGTGTGAGTGAATCGTCGGATATTTCATCAACCGTAACATTCAGTCCCATTTCTTCAGCTGCTTCCGAAAGAGTACCTACGATCTGAAGCTTCTGCTGTGAGGGAGTCTGCTTCATAATACTTCTGTATTCCTCGGGACTGAGATTGTCAATTATAGCTTGCTGCTGAGCAGGTGTAAAGCTGCTTACATATGCCATTTTCTGTTCATATGACATCTTAATGAATTCATCCTTGGATATACGGGTAAAGGTGGTCCCGTCACTTGCTGTAAGAGTTATTCCATTGCTCTGCTGAGAGTCGGGAGCAGTATTACCGGATTCTGCTGCCGCGGTAGTTACTGTTGTATTGTTGTTTGGAACCTGCGGACCTGTTGTGATTATCTGTGCTCCTGCCTCATGGAGCTTGGCTATGGCTTTATCAAGTCTTTCTGAAGGATAATCTTCCGGGTGAGAATAGTATTCATTATAGCCTGCTTGTATATCCTCTTCGGAATAGCCGTATGATCTGGCTACAGCTGCAACATCGTCTGCTGTTGTCGCGTATGCGGAAAGCGAGAATGAGAGCATTCCTGCGGCAACTGCTGCTGAACTAAGCAGAGCTGTTAATGATCTTTTTAGCATAAAGTTCCCTCCTATCATTTATACTTATATATTATAACTGTTTTCACGGTTTATGTCAAGGAAAATAAAAAGCCCTTGCGAAAAATCGCAAAGGCTTTAGTCGTATGGCGTGCCTGGAGGGATTCGAACCCCCGACCTACTGGTTCGTAGCCAGTCACTCTATCCAGCTGAGCTACAAGCACATCATTTGACGACTTAAATATTATATCATGTATATAGAGAAAAGTCAAGGATAAAATCAAAAAACGTCAAATTGCACTAAAAGAGCAGACGAAAGTTGGTATAATAACCAATTATATAAAAAGATCAAAAACGGCTTGACAACAATAGCAAAATTTGATATAATTATTTTTGTTGTGAGACATTAGCTCAGTCGGTAGAGCATACGCCTTTTAAGCGTAGGGTCGAGGGTTCAAATCCCTCATGTCTCACCACTTTTTTTGCCTGTATCCTGATATTTATCAGGATACAGGCGTTTTTAGTTTGCTGGCGAATAAACTCACACATTTATTGATTATTCTATATATAATAAAAAGGCAGCTCATGTAAAGCTGCCTTTAATTATTTCAGAAGGTCTGTGTAGTTGATCTTTATCCATTCTGATATAGTAGAGATGAATACCGAATTGGTCGGAATATCGTTTTGGCTCTGAAGCGTGTTCATGAATATTACTTCAGCGAGTTCTTCGTTGTGACGATACCAGCCCGACTTGATAGCGTGTCTGACTGCCCGTTCTATTGAGCATTCCGTAGTGTGGTAATTTTCGGCAAGCTTTGAATAAAGATCCTTACTAAAAACCGTTAGATTGCTCTCGGACGTTACACATATTAGTATACAATCCCTCAGGTAGTGATATCCTTTGGTGTTTGGCGAGATGCCAAGGTTTAATAGTGTTTTTACGATGATTGTTACGACGTTATTCTTCATTTAATGATCCACTCCTTCGATGTTTTCAGACAAATTATACCACATTTTCAGCCGTTTTTACATAGGCGATTTCGTCGTGATTTGACGAGTTTTGTCGAAGAAGGTCGATGAATATTTGTTTTAGATGTAAAATGTGAAAAGACCGATGGGAAATACCATCGGTCTTTGCTATATGTCAGTTCTTGATCTGCTTTGCTACAAGGCTTTCGCCACAGTAAATGGAGCGAAGCTTCGGCTTTTCGATCTTTCCCGTTGGATTACGAGGAACATCTGCAAATATGATCTTATGGGGTCTCTTATATCTGGGAAGTTTCTGGCAGAACGAGGTGATATCATCCTCTGTACAGTCGTGATCTTCCTTTATGGAGATGATAGCTGCTGCTATCTCACCCAGTCGTTTGTCAGGCAAACCTATGACCGCAACATCCTTGATGGCTGGGTGACTTCTGAGGAAGTCCTCTATCTGAACGGGATAAAGGTTCTCGCCGCCGCTGATTATGACATCCTTCTTACGGTCAACGAGGTAAATAAATCCGTCCTCATCTTCCTGAGCCATATCTCCTGTATAGAGCCAGCCGTCCTTGAGAGTCTCGGCAGTTGCCTTAGCATCTCTGTAATAACACTTCATAACACCCGGACCCTTGACAAGAAGCTCGCCAACCTGTCCGCGTTCAACAGCGTTGCCGTTTTCATCAGCGATCTTTACTTCCCAGCCGAAACCGGCCTTACCGATAGCACCGACCTTGTGGATGTTGTCTACGCCAAGGTGTACACAGCCGGGACCGATAGACTCGCTAAGACCGTAGTTTGTATCATATTGGTGCTTGGGAAATACTTTCTTCCAGCGTGCTATAAGCGACGGAGGAACAGGCTGTGCGCCAATGTGCATAAGTCTCCACTGGTCAAGATCATAATTTGCAAGGTCGATATCCCCTCTGTCGATAGCGTCGAGAATATCCTGAGCCCACGGAACCAGAAGCCATACGATAGTGCAGCCTTCTTCCGATACTGTCTCTATGATAGACTTGGGCTTAACACCCTTGAGAAGAACAGCCTTACTGCCTGAGTAAAGGCTTCCGAACCAGTGCATTTTAGCGCCTGTATGATAGAGCGGCGGAATACAAAGGAAGATATCGTCTCTCGTCTGACCGTGGTGATTCTGCTCAACCTTAGCGGAGTGCATAAGGCTTGTATGATCGTGAAGTATCGCCTTCGGGAATCCTGTTGTGCCTGATGAGAAGTAGATCGCAGCATCATCGTCATCTGTGATCTTTACATCGGGAGCAGAACTTGCACAGTTTGCCACCAGACTGTCGTAGTGTTCAGCAAATGAAGGACATCCCTCTCCTACATAGAAAAGAAGTCTGTTCTTGCTGATCTCGTCTGCTATCTCTTCTATTCTTCCGATAAACTCGGGACCAAACATGAGAACATCGACCTCTGCAAGGTCAAGGCAGTACTTTATCTCATCAGCTGTATATCTGAAATTGAGCGGAACTGCAAGAGCTCCTGTTTTAAGTATACCGAAGTATATGGGAAGCCATTCGAGACAGTTCATAAGAAGTATACCGACCTTGTCTCCCTTATGTACGCCTCTCTCAATGAGCATATTTGCGAAACGGTTTGCCTTTTCGTCAAATACCTTCCATGTGATCTCGCGTCTGTAATGACACTCGGGATCGGGCTCAATGAGTTCATATTCCTTCCATGTAACACGGCGAACTTCTGTTATCTCGGGATTGACTTCCACAAGTGCAACGTCGCTGCCGTATAATTCGGCGTTTCTTTCAAGTAAATCTGTAATGGGCATTATTAAGTTCCTTTCTGCAAGAGCAGTTTTTAACTTTTGCCTATAAAAGCAAAAAAGCTGCAAAGCAATAAACTATTTATATTTTATCACAAAAAAGCGAAAAAGTAAATACCTATTTTTCGTTTTTAGCAACAAATCGAAGTACTGTATTTACAGCAAGTTGCATAAATAAAGGCGTATCTTTGAGCAGATACGCCTTTATGAGTATTATTCAACCTGGTCTGAGCTGAAAACAGCTTCTGTTGTCGGTTCTTCAACAACCTCGGCAACATTTTCAGCTGCGGGTCTCTCGACCTTAGTACCGCACTTGTCACAGTATATCTGATCCTTACGGATATGTGCGCCGCAGTTTACGCAGGTGATCTTATCTTCAAGAGTCATCAGAAGTGCTTTCAGCTCCTCAAGGTTAGCGCTCTTGTCCTTGATATCTGATACGATCGAAGCATATTCGCTTTCCGGATCATCACATATCTTTTCAAACATTACTTTTCCAAGCTCTATGTAATCTGTATTGATATCAGACTGAACACGAGCTATCTCGCGTTTCATTTTTGTTTTTTCGGCAAATTTCTTTGAGCTGTTGGAAACTGTTTTTGCTCCGCGCTCAACTGACTCGCCGAACTTTCCTGCCAGATCCTTTACTGAATCAACAAATCCCATTTTCAACTACCTCCGTTTTATTTTTTCACCCTTATCAGGTGTAGCTTGGCTTTTCTGTTATCTCGAATTTAACTGCATTGAGAGCTCTCACAGCAGCGTCCGAGAAGTCGCTGCAAACTGTGGAGTAAAGAGTCATAATGACATCGTCGGCTGAAAGCTGGTCTCCGATATCGCAGTTCATGACAATGCCCGCACTCATATCAAGCTTGTCTTCCTTTGTAAGTCTTCCTGCGCCGAGGAGCAGAGAAGTCATGCCAAGCTCCTCACAGTTGAAGCCAAGTATCTTCATATCCTTTGTAGCTCTTATCTCATATTTAAGAAGCGGCTGAGGCAGAAGCGATGTATCATCGCATATCTTGTAGTTTCCACCGTGTAGCTTGATAGTATCGCGAAGAACTCCAAGTGCTTTTCCTGACGAAACAGCCTCCTCAGCCATTTTACGGCAGGCTGAATTGTCGCCCTTACCGGAGAGCTCCAGCATATCAGCAGCAAGCTCGATACAGATGTCATAAAGCTTGCCCTTTACCTTTCCTTGCAGGACCTCGACTGCTTCCTTGACTTCAAGGGCGTTGCCGATATTCTTTCCAAGAGGAGAGTCCATGTCTGTAACAACAGCTTTGCATTTCTTGCCTGCAGATCTGCCTGCCTTTTCCATAAGTACAGCCAGCTTTTCAGCGTCCTCGCGGGACTTCATAAATGCACCTGAGCCGTACTTTACATCCAGTACAAGACAGTCAGCGTTCATGGCGAGCTTCTTGCTCATGATACTTGCACATATAAGCGGGATACTGTCAACGGTTCCCGTAGCATTTCTTAGTGCATACATTTTCTTATCCGCAGGGCAAAGCTCGCCTGTCTGAGATATGATAGAAAAATTAGTATGCCTGAGTATTTTTTCAAATTCAGCCAGAGGGAGATCAGTTCTGTATCCTTCGATGCTTTCAAGCTTGTCGATAGTTCCGCCTGTGTGTCCGAGTCCGCGTCCCGACATCTTGGCGACACATACTCCGCAGGCTGCGACTATTGGTCCGATTATCAGTGAGGTCTTATCCCCTACTCCGCCGGTACTGTGCTTGTCCGCAGTATAAGGTATGCTAAGCTTCAGTATGTCTCCGCTGTCACGCATAGCAGCTGTGAGCGCGAAGGTCTCCTTTTCCGTAAGACCGTTAAGACAAACTGCCATAAGCCATGCAGACATCTGATAATCCGGGATTTCGCCGTCTGTGTAGCTTTTTACGAGCCACGCTATCTCTTCTTCGTTGAGTTCCTGTGATTTTTTAGTTTTATTGATGATATCGATAATGTTCATGATCCACCTCCTATAAGAATATTTTACCATAAAAAAGATAATAATTCAATAGTTTTTGTGGAATAGGACTTTATTTTTACAAAAAATTCATTATTACAAGAAAAACGACAAAAGGTACTCCAAGAACAATGCTGCCAAGTGTGTTAAAAAGGTTAAGGTGTATGTCCATCCCAAGAAAACAGCCGTATTTATTTACGATGAACAAAGCCGCACATCCTGTTACAGCTCCTATAAAAAGTGACAATATCTTTTTTTCGCGTCTGAAATAGTATATAGCGACTACTAAAACGACTGCTGCACAGCCAAGTCTGAATATCATTTCCGTATCCATTTTTACCTCTCACATCAGTATATATCCAAGTGCTATAATGAGCTTTATATCAGCACCCTCCTTTATAAGAAGGTATAGCAGAACAGCTACCAGAAGCTTGTCACTGTCTATCCCGCCGTCAAGCATATCATCAATTATGCTTTTCAGTGGGCTGGCAGTATATTGTTCGGTGTATTTATCTTCATTTTCACACCTCTTATCTTCATTGGGAGGGATATCTGCGGCGATATTCCGTGGACAGTTCTGGTATATCCGCATATTCTCACAGCCGCGTTCTTTACTGCCTTTCCTGTTATATACCGCCATCAGATCACCTCCCTAAATCAGATCAGTTCCTGCAACAGACCACTGTCCTTTGCTATATTCCACATTGCCAGCAGCTTCATGAGCTTTATTGCCTTGTCTACACGCTTTTGCTTATCTGCGCTGAGATGTGGTTTTAGTGCGCGGAGCAGGTCGGTATTCTTGCTGTCATTTGAAACTGCTCCAACAAGGCTTGTGAGCTTCAGCACTGCGCCCAGATCAGGCTGTTCATCGGACTGTTTTTCTGCGTTATCGGTGTCAGAGGCGCTTCCGTCCTCCGAGACCAGCATCTGTGCAAGCTCCGACAGCTGTTTTACGCTTTCCTCGTCCGAGAGCAGTTCGCTGATCCTTTCCATTATGTCATCCACTTGTTTCTCCTGTTATTTCTTACCGCCCGAAAGCTTCTCATACAGTGCCTTAGCCTGCGGAGTGCTCATCATTTTTTCTACCAGCTTGGGATTGTTGACAGCCTGCTGGAATTTCGCGGCATCGTTTTTATTCATTGCTGAAAGAGCACTGTCAAACTTTCCCTCCTCAAGCTCGGAACGCAGCTTTTCAGGCGGAACTCCTATCTTTTTGCTGACTGCGTTGAGCAGTCCGGATATTTTTTTCGGGTCTATGTTATTATTCATAAAAGCCTCCTTTGTGATAATGTACACAACTATTATATTGCTTTTTTCTTAGGAATATGTTATATACCGAGGCAGTTAACTGTTGCTTTACGCGCACATTTTAGTAAAAAATGAAAATATTCCTCCGTAACGGTTGATATTTTTGTAATTTTATGTTATAATACACTTATAATATCAACAGGGAGGGATCATCTTGCGAATTGTTGTTTTATCAGATACACATGGTAATTACTTCAATCTTGAAAGTATAATTCTCCGTAATACCGATGCCGACTGGATAATCCACCTTGGCGACGGCGAGCATGAGCTGGATAATTTCATTCTGTCTCACCAGAAGCTTGCTCCAAAGATAATACACGTTGCAGGCAACTGTGACTTTGATAGCCTCAGTAATGACGTTTTTGTACTTCCTGTCCTTGAGCATAAGATACTTGCTACACACGGTCACCTTTACGGTGTAAGCGGCTCTCTGGACAGGCTGAAAAACCTTGCGCTGACTAACGGCTGTGATATAGTTCTTTTCGGGCATACCCATGTCCGCTATCAGAGCAACGAAAACGGACTTTACATAATGAATCCCGGAAGTGCTTCCCTGCCCCGTGACGGAAAAAAGCCTTCCTTTGGTCACATTGACATCTCTCCTGCTGGAGTCGTTACCAATATAGTTGATGTCTGATCTCTCCCCTGCTTATATTCTATGCAGGAACCCTATTAATGTTACAAAAATCCCCTGAAATTTTAAGGGCGGTACTCTTATAGAAGTTTTACAAGTGATATTGAGGAAGAACCCTTTTGAAAAAGGGTTCTTCCTCCAATAATTACATATAAACTTCTATATAAGTACTACTCTTATGTTCAGGGGATAGTTTTTTTATTCCTTGCCGTCGGGGTGTTCCTCAGCCCAGATAACGCTTGGACGCTTCAGTGTACCGTCATACTCATTAAGTCTTGTTATATCTGCTGATGTCACTTTGACACTATTAAGATCGATATCTGCTGTTACATCTATTGCATCAACACCGTTTACATCATGAAGAACAGCGTGTACCCGTGAAGTTTTGTTTTCTTCATCATATTCCAGCATCTCAAGAGGAGCCATAATGTCAACGCAGTCGATATTTATATCATTATATTCTGCCCTGTCCTCAAGGTAGCACTGAATAGCAATTGATGACAGATACTCGGGCTGCATTCCTGTTCCTATGCTCTGTATCTTCCATTCACCATTTTGGAGCACTAAAGTAAACAGTTCCTGTATGCCATATTGTACATTTCGCATATTATTATTGATATAGCGTGAAACTACTATCTTGTCCTCGCTGTTTTCGACTATCACAGGCTCGGAAGTATAATGCTCATCCCAACCGTGTTGTGCAGCACGAGGTGTAACGTAGAGCTCTCCGTTATAATCAATATAGACTCCACCGTTGATGCCATGAGCTGTATAATCAACCGTGCTGTCATCTTCGGGATCGGGTATATATAGGTCGACCTTGCTGCCGTTTTCAAATCTGCTTGCATCTCCGCCAAGGTACCCAACCATACCGGAGCCATCTAAAGCGACACCGTCCTTATAATCAGAAGCCATTATTAAAGGCTCACTATAACCTTCAAATTCAATAGTGTTAGCAATTAGCTCTTTGTAGTAATCGTAGATATCCTGACAGCTGTTGAAGCGCTCATCAGTCACTTTGTAGAATGTACGCTCACCGCCGTATTTTTCTGACCATTCGGCATCAGAACTGTCATAGGTATAGAATGTTATGGTATCATTTGCGTCATACTCCACATCGCCGTATACAAGAATATTGGTTCTCTCGAGATAACCGTCTGTGATCTCTCTGGCGATAGCTTCATAATCATAATCTTCGCCTGCCTCAGATTCAGTAGCCTCTTCTGTTACCTCCTCGGTAATCTCTTCGGTAACCGTTTCCTCCTCGCCTGCCTCTGTAAGCTGCGAGACGTTCCTGCTGTTCTTATGGAGCAGTACACCTGTTGTTCCTATACCGCCTGCTATCAGTGCGAAAGCAGCTGCGATACCGACAAATCT
>JAFRXL010000053.1 GCA_017441505.1 Ruminococcus sp. | reverse complement strand
GAGTGTCCCAGCCACTCCTGTATCGCTTTCATTGGTATGCCGTTCTTCAAGAGCAGGCTTGCACAGGTGTGACGCAGGTCGTGGTAACGTATGTGGCGGAATCCGTTGTCCTTGAGCAGCTTTCCGAATTGCACTGATATGAAGTTCGGACGCATAAGCTGACCTGTGGCATCAGTGCAGACGTAATCATCGCAATCATGGCAGTACGCACCTCGGAGAACTGCCGCATTCATAGACTGCTGCTGGCGGTGGTAAAGCAGTTCATTTTCAACATCCTCAATGAGCGGAAGTGTCCTGTTGCTGGACTGGTTCTTCATTCTGTCGAAGCCCTTCGCCTGATATTTTCCGTCCACATTAGCTTCGATGACCTTATGTGATATGGAAATGGTCTTGGTCTGGAAGTCGATGTTGCTCCATTTCAGCCCGAGAGCCTCGCTGCGTCTGAGTCCGTAGTAAGCCGCAAGCATTACGGGAATGTATATGGGACTCTCCCTCGCCGCCATAAGCAGGTCTCTCAGCTCGTCCTCACTGTAAAATGAGGCTCGGTAGCGCTCCCTCTTCGAGTGGTCTGCGTGGTCGCAGGGATTATCGTCGAGGAGCTCCTTCTTCACCGCATAAGGAGCAGGTCATGCAGGACTTTATAACGCTCTCAAAAGCTGTCGGTATCAATAATATCGGCTGGAGATACGATCCGATATTCATTGACAACACATACACGCTTGAACGTCACGTATCTGACTTTGAGACAATCCTTTTTCCGAATTAATTCCTACTCCGATTATTCGGGAGTTTTTGTGTCGGACAAAAGTACTGTATAGTAATAATGCCTATATGCGAGTCATCTTACAACATTTATTCGGGCGACCACAAGGCTTCAGCAACGGAAATTTATGATAAATATTACGGCTCCGATGCAGAGGTCATAAAACCAAATAAAACAAGCTCACATAAAATATGAAGGCGGCACGAAAGCCGCCTTCATTCATTCTATTTCACGAAATTATTTTATTCTGGTAAGCCTGCCTTTTTTTACTATAAATACCCTGTCGGAAATTTCCATAAGCGCCTTGTCATTATAAGAATCGGTATAGAAGCATTCTATTCGTTCATTCCCATATAACGCCTTATACCCTTTGACCTTATTTTCACCGAAATTGAGATATCTGACCTTCATTTTTTCAGAATCTATCCTGCTGCTGATGATATGGTCAGTGTTGATAATATCGCGTATTCCGTTTATCAGGAAATCAGGTCCGGTAGTAATGATAACATCGTCACGCCTGATTTTTGCAAGCATTTTTCTGTCCAGCTTTTGACCGTTTTTCTCCCAGAATTCCCCTACTGCCTCATATATTTCATTTTTATCACGAAGGGCATTTCTCATAAAGTCATTGATAGCGTGAACCATCTTCTCTTTCCTGACAATACAAAGCTTGTACTTTATGAGATTTATGAATATCTTAGGCAGATACAATATGATCCTCCTGTTATTTTTTATCATAAACAGAGCAAGGTCTACCGCACTCTCTCCGTGATATAGTGTGTTATCAAAATCAAATACCTTCAAGTTTACCTCCGAATGTGGATAAAGAATTTGCGCTCCCCGAATGAAGTTATGAACAATAACCGCCATAAGGCGATTAGAACAAATTTATTATAGCACACATATTCAAATTTGCCAATATGTTTTTCTATTCAGACTGTAAGATAATGCTGATCAAATACATTATCTTCTTAATTGATATTATCCGCCCAAGGTGTATTAATTAAATTAAGCTCGATGATAGCCATATATTTTTCAGAAGTTCCGGTCAGCTCAACGGTATCCTTGAGACGATGCAGGGCGGAGATTATATAAAAAAGTACTCTCCTGATATCGCTGCCCTATTCATCTCTATCACATGCAATATATAAATGCCTTGCGGTTTCAGTATCTTTGACAGTACGTCCGCAGTCAGGCTATGACAGCATAAACAGTAAAAAAAGACAGATTAATCTGAAAAAGTGAATGATAAAGATATATTTTCTCCCGAAAAAGCAATAATTGAATTGACATATGGTAAATGATATGATAAAATAAACTTTCAGTAGTGCAATTATTTATATAATAGCCTGTTTTTCTGTTTATGGTAAAATAGAAATGCAGAAAAAGGGCTCCAAAAGTGCATAGGTGAAAAGCTATCGCCGAGCCGTTGTCAGCACCTGAATAAAATGCTACAATTTTAGCTGAGAGAGAAGTTTCTTGGCTAAAGGAGGTAG
>JAFRXL010000052.1 GCA_017441505.1 Ruminococcus sp. | reverse complement strand
TACCGAGTCTATTTTCCTCAGAATATGTTCCTTCGATACCATTTCTTCTATACACACCATTTCCATCTGCTCTCGCTCTGCCTTGTTTTCTTTAAGCATCTTCACTCAGCTCCCTTCTTCTTTTCTATTTTACCACATTACATTGAAAAAAGTCCAGTGCGGCACTGGACTTTTTCGACAGACTGTAAGGAGCTGAGGTTCTTCCTCAGCTCCTTATTTTACTGTGTATCCCTTACGTATTCCAGTATATCACCTGGCTGGCAGTCCAGCACACTGCAAATCGCTTCAAGGGTTGAAAAGCGGATAGCACTCACTTTTCCGGTCTTTAATTTGGAGAGATTGACATTGCTCACCCCAACACGTTCACTCAGTTCATTCAGACTCATTTTTCTGTCAGCCATAACACGGTCAAGTCTCAAAATAATAGCCATTTTCTACCTCACAGAAGTTCGTCAGATTCTTTCTGAAGCTGAGCACCATATTTGAATATATACACAAACATAAGAACGATACAGATCATAAGTACAGTTCCAAGATTTGTTATACCGAATATTATAAATCTTAAAATGCCGAGTGGAATAAGTGATTTTCCGAAATTACCCATGCTTTTAAGAACGTTTTCTTCAAACGGGGAATTGCATTTTTCAAGGCTTTTTGCGAGCTTTCCACCGAAGAATAGCGGTATGATAGTGATTATAAGAAATACAGCAGCAGCGAATAATGCTAAAGCGAAAATCAGTTTAACATCTCCGAAAGTAACGTCATTTGATTCAATATTGTAAGTTAAAGCCTCTTCATCGTCATCGGTTTCAATTTTTTCGGAAAAAATCTTTAAGCGTCCGTTAAAGAAAGAAACGGAGTCGTTCTCGCCGTCCAGACGGACATATTTACTGTCCTTATCTGCTGAAAGTATCGCATTTGCAGTGCCGTTCAGTTTTAAAGAATCATCCGGAACAGCCATGAGTATGCAGCCTGCGACAATACAGCTTACAAATCCGACTATTGATGCTATCTGAAAGATAATTGCAAGTATGCGAGCTATTTTGCCAATGGTATTGATTTTTTTGATGTTATCGTTTTTCATGATGTATCTCCTTTTTATTAATAATTGAGTTGTAGATCATTGTTTTCAGCTGATGGTTATATTATAGCAAGCGGATTAGTGTTTGTCAACTAAAATTTATCGTTTATCATTAAATTTTACATATCTTACATATAATCATGGGTTAGAATAGTTCTTTGTTGTGCGGTTTAAACGATAATTTTTTATCGTTTATCGATAAAAGCAAAGTTAAGGATTATTTAATATTTTCCATGTTATACTATAGTCACAACAGAAAAAAGGAGCTGGTGATATGTATCTGAACATAATAAAAAAAGACCTTAAACGTCAGAAGACCATGAATGTCATACTTATAATATTCATTATCTTGTCCACGATGTTTGTTGCAAGCGGAATGAACAACATCATTACAGTTTTTACAGGACTTGATAACTTTATTGACAAGGCTGACTGCGGTGACTATGTTATTGCTTCACAACAGCTTGAAGATGACTATTCACTCCAGGAAAAATTAGAAAAATTAGACAGTGTTACAAATGTAAAGTCAGAGAAGTACATAGAGATACCGATTGATAATTTTATTATTGATGGTGCAGACCTTACAAACGCTAATTCATCATACATTTTGCTTATGTCCGATAATGAAATGGCGATAAACTTTTTTGACATGGATAATAAAAAGATAACATCTGTCAATGAAGGTGAGGTCTATATTACCGGAAGTTTTATGAAGGATTTTGATCTTTCAGACGGTGACACCTTTATCATTGATATGAAAGGTGTAAGAAAAGAGCTTCGTATCAAAAGTCATGCAAAAGACGCAGTACTTGGCTCAAATATAATAGGTAACAAACGTCTTATAATGAATGAAAAGGATTTCCGTGCTTTTGCAGATGTTCCTGAGATAACAGAAAATCACTGCGGAAAGATCACCTATATAGAAACAGATGATACTGAAGCAATTGAAAGACTTTTAGGTGATGAGCAGGGAATAGATTTCAGTGGAGAGAGAAGTCTTATAAAAACAACTTATCTCCTCGATATGATTATAGTAGCAGTACTGTTTGTTGTAAGTATATTTCTTATGATAATAGCATTTGTTATGCTGAGGTTTACTATAAACTTTACTCTTTCAGGCGAGATAAGAGAAATAGGAGTAATGAAGGCTATAGGAATAGGCAATGCAAAAATAAGATTCCTTTACATGGTAAAGTATTTCACAATGGCTGTAACGGGAGCTTTAATAGGATTAATACTCAGCATACCATTTGCTAAAATGCTTCTGGACAGCGTTTCATATAATATGGTACTTGACAATGACAATAAGATACTTATAAACGTATTATCATCATTTGCAGTAATAGCTGTAATACTCCTGTTCTGCTGGAGATGTACGGGCAAGGTCAAGAAATATTCACCGGTAGACTCCATAAGAAACGGACAGACAGGTGAACGTTTCCGCAAAAAAGGAATCCTCAGCCTTAAAAAGACCAGACTTGGCACTACAGGATTCCTTGCTTCAAATGATGTTCTCAGCAGCCCAAAGAAGTTCGGTATAATAACTGTTACGATGACCATACTTCTCGTTCTTGTAATGACACTTGCAAATATAGTAAATACGCTAAGAGGCGACACTATCATACAAACTTTCGGAACTCAGAAAACAGATGTGTATATTGACTTTTATTCAGATGAAGAAATGTACAAGAAAACCGGCGGAGATGTAAACCGTGAAAAGAAGTTCGCTGAGATCGAAGAAAAACTTGCAGAAAACGGTATGCCGGGCAAATGTTCAATGGAAGCACTTTTTCACTACTCATTAGCTTATGGAGATAAAAAGATCTCTTTGAATGTATATCAGGGACAGAATACAGATATTGAAGGCTATGATATGCTCGAAGGAGATGTTCCGAGAAATGCTGACGAAATAGTGTTGACCGAATATGTATCCGATTATCTTGACGCACATATAGGCGATAAGGTCACTATAAATATGAATGGCGAAGATAAGGAATTTATAGTTACAGGATATTTTCAGTGCATGAACAATCTTGGTAAGAATGCAAGACTCAATAATGTAATAAAACTTGATTACTGCGATTTTTTAGGCGGTATGGGCTATCAGATAGAATTTGACGATCATCCTTCCGACAAGGTCATTGCAGAGCGAATTGATAAAATGAAGGATATATTCGGTACACAGTATAAGTATCAGACAGCAGGAGAATTCGTAGACGAATGTACAAGATCAAGCGACACTATCTCTACAGTAAAGAATCTGATATTACTCATAGGACTTGTTATATGCATACTCATAGTTGTACTTATGGAACGTTCCATGGTCGAAAAGGACAAGTGTGAGATAGCACTCATAAAGAGCCTTGGATTCCGTAATGGCAATATCATGAAATGGCATACGTTCAGAATGATGATAACTGCTGTAGTGGCAAGCATACTTGCAATAATAGTTTCAGTACCTGTAACAAAGGCATTTGGCAATTCTATATTCGGTATGCTCGGAGCAGGAAAGAATCTCAGATATGTGATAAAGCCGGCAGAAGTATTCGGACTTTATCCGGTGATATTCATGACAGTTATAGCCTTGGCGACTGTTTTAGCAGCAATTTCAGCCGCTAAAATAAAGGCATCCGATACATCCGCTGTTGAATAAGAAAGGGGAATGATTATGAAAAAGATCCTTGAAGTTAAGGGACTCAGCAAGACATATATCGTGAATAAAAGACAGAATAACGTACTTAAAAATGTCGATTTCTATATGGAGGAGGGTGACCTTACAGCTATAATGGGACCTTCCGGCTCAGGTAAGTCCACACTGCTCTATACCGTTTCAGGTATGGACAGTCTTACTGCCGGAGAGGTAATATTTGACGGCAGAAACATCTCAGAAATGTCCCAGAAGGAGCTTGCAGATGTAAGACTAAATGAAATGGGATTCATATTCCAACAGATGTATATGCTCAAAAATCTCACAGTTATGGATAATATACTGCTTCCGGCAATGCAGTCGAAGAAGAACACAGCCTCCAAAAAAGAGAAGATCAAGACCGGCAGGGAGCTTATGCGACGCATGGGTATAACTGAGATAGCTGATAACGACATCAATGAAGTGTCCGGAGGTCAGCTCCAGAGAGCCTGTGTGTGCAGAAGTATGATAAACTCTCCGAAGGTGATATTTGCTGACGAGCCTACAGGTGCTCTTAACCGCAGCTCATCAAACGAGGTTATGGACGAGCTTCTCAAGCTCAACCGTGACGGAACTTCCATAATGCTGGTCACTCACGATGCAGGAGTTGCTGCAAAATGCTCAAAAGTAGTTTATATAGTTGACGGAAACATAAAAGGAGAGTATAATTTAGGTAGATACGAAACAAATTCTTCTTTAAGGGACAGAGAAAGAACATTGAATAACTGGCTTATGGAAATGGGATGGTAAGTTTTCCTGTACAGTGAGCCTGTCGGAGGTGTAATATGATAGATGTGCTCATAGTTGAGGATAATAAAGAGCTTTCAGGACTGCTCACGGACTTCCTTCGTGCAGAGAATTATACAGTAAGTACCGCTGAGACAGGCGAAAAGGCTTTGCAGATATTTGAAAAATACGGTGCAAAGCTCGTGCTGCTGGACATAATGCTGCCGGGAATGGACGGTTTCGGAGTATGCGAAAGACTAAGACAAAACAGTGATGTCCCGATAATAATAGTGAGTGCCAAAAACGGCAAGGACGATAAGCTTGAGGGACTTGGGCTCGGAGCTGATGACTACATCGAAAAGCCTTATGACATTGATATACTCCTTGCTAAGATAGCAGGTATATTCCGTAGGCACTACAATTCTGATGAGATAATTTTAGGTGACCTCACTATAAACAAGTCGGAGCATACTGCAACTCTCAAAGGTAAGCCGCTTGACCTGACCGTAAAAGAGTTTGAACTGCTGCTTCTCCTTGTAGAAAACGGCGGAAAGGCTCTTTCAAAGGAGTACCTTTTCAATACGGTCTGGGGGTCGGACAGCTTTTCTGAGCCGCAGACACTTACGGTACATATAAACCGTCTGCGTGAGAAGACTGAGAAGGACCCTAAAAAGCCGGAACATATCAAAACGGTCTGGGGCGTGGGGTATAAGTATCAATGAAGTACTTCAATAAAATTTCAGCTGTTATAATCGTCTTGATAGCAGCTGTGGTACTTATTGCGAATATTGCCTTTTCTCATTACCGTAAGGTAAATAATGCAGACAGACCGTGGCAGTTAGAGATAAATCGTATATGTCATGATATAGAAGAAGACGGCGAAGCTGATGTCTCTGATTATGACTATATAATTGCTGTTGTGAAAAAGGGTGATGCCGACGATCTCTACAGTACCGAAAAGGACTATTCTGTGCATGAGATAAATGGTGAGCTTTACCGCATTGAGTACCGTGTAACTCAGAATACCGGAAATGAACGCCAAAAGGTCATGAATACAGCCTTTGCTTTCATCGCACTTATAGTTCTGCTGGCGATGCTGTATATCCGTATCAGACTGATAAAACCGTTCCACAGGTTCACAAATGTGCCGTATAAGCTCTCGAAAGGTGAGCTCACAGCTCCGCTTAAAGAGGAAAAAAGCCGGTATTTCGGAAAGTTCGTCTGGGGAGTAAATATGCTCAGAGAGAATATCATAAAGCAGAAGGAATCTGAGATAGAGATGCTGCGTGAAAAGCAGACAATGCTTCTTTCTATCTCTCACGATATAAAAACTCCGCTTTCGGCTATAAAGCTTTACGCAAAAGCTCTTTCAAAGGGACTGTACTCCGAAAAAGAAAAACAGCTTGAAGCGGCTTTGAGTATCAATGCAAAGGCTGACGAGATAGAAAAATATGTTACCGAGCTTACAAAAACTGCCGGTGATGACCTGCTTTCACTTGATGTGGATAACGGCGAATTCTATCTCTCGGAGATACTAAATGACGTTATTGCTTACTATAACGACCGGCTTGAAATGAATAAAACTGAATTCGTTATCGCTGACTATAACGACTGCATCCTGAAAGGTGATGCAAGCAGACTTAATGAAGTAATGCAGAATATCATGGAGAACGCTTTAAAATACGGTGACGGTGAGCGTATCTCTATCGACTTCGCTGACGATGAGGACTGCCGGCTGATTACTTTCTCCAACACCGGCTGTACTCTGCCGGACGATGAACTGCTGTACATCTTTGATAGTTTCAGAAGAGGTTCTAATGCCGGAGACAATCCCGGAAGTGGTCTCGGACTTTACATTTGCCGTCAGCTTATGAGAAAAATGGACGGAGAGGTCTTTGCTGAAATAGAAGGCGGAGAAATGAAAGTCACAATAGTTGCAAGAAAGGCATAAGAAAAGACTGCAAAGGTAATTGTGTTACCAATGCAGTCTTGTTTTTTACTTCTCTTTTTCAGTTTCAGGAACATACTCGCCGGCTATCTTTGGATTATAAATAGCAGACAGCTGGGGATATTCGTCTAATAGATCTTCACGCATATAGACGAAGGTACGGCTGTCGGTAGTATGTAATTTGAAATTAACATGAAATTTACACTCATAAATTATAGCGTATCTTACATTCTTAAATGTTGCGTAATCATATACTTCATCTATCGGACAGTAGCCTACTATTACATCAGGGAGTCCTTGTTCTTCCCATGAATTGAATACTGCTTCTTTATCTTCTTTATATTCATAGTGTAAATAGAGGTCGTCTTTATATTTATAGTTGTTGAAATTCATAAAGATATTATGGTCAAAATATGGCATTAGTGTTGCAGCAATACCGCTCATAAGTGTATGATTTGAAATAACTTTAGGATGATTAGAAGGTATTGCAAAATCATAAAAAATGCTGTTTCCATTTACATTGTCTGGATCTATTTTGGCATAATCAAAGCTCCATGCTGCAATTATTTTTCTGTCTTCAAGATCATTTTCTTTTATAAAATCAGCAACAGGCTGCAAAGAATAGCTGTATCTTATATCATTAAATGAAGAAACTCCGGAAAAAACAACATTTATAAGGTACAGACCGCATAATCCTGTTCCGGCTATCTTACGTATAAGTGGACTTTTCAGTCTGCTGCCTATTTTGCCAAAAAAGTCCGGAAGCTCCACCTTGCCGTTTTCCTCTGTTATTATCCAGAATATAAAAATATGGAAAGTTGAACTTATACCTATGTGATGCAGAGAACTGTAATGGTAAGAAAGGAAAATGTCAAAAATAACATAGGGAACTAAAAAAGTGAGCAGTTTATTATTTTTCTTCGTTATGGTTATAAGTGCTATCCAGCAAATAAGACCAAAGAATGCTTCAAGATAACACCTGAACATATCACTGGTGTAGTTATAATACTGGTTGACAAGAGTTCCGCTCCAGCTTTCGTATGGAAGATAGAGAAATGCCAGAGTATTGGAAATGTTTTTCAACAGGTCTAATATATTATATTCCATGTCAGCTCCGACATAATAGCAGTTATCCGCAGGCATTACGGTTATCAATATAAGTATCGCACAAGCCAGTATAAAGCAAAGTGGAATGAATCGTTTGTCTGCATAAAAACGGTTCATCTTTTTTTCTTTTATAAGCTGAGTGATTATATCGTATGTCCATACAAGACAAAGTCCGCCTGCGAGGAGTAGTCCGAGAGAGGTAGTAAGGCAAAGGAAAGTCATTGAAAAAATATACCGCCAAGGCTTTTCATTCCTGTTTTTATATGTCATAGCCATAAGCATGAATGCAAGCATCATCATGCTGTATGGACGTGAAATAACTCCATATTGGTAAAAACAGAAAAAAGTAAACGGCAGTGTGCATCTTATAGCTTTAGGGAAAGGGGACTTGAACAACAGCAATGCCATAGCTGCTGTACAAAAAGTAATGTTCACTAAGCTGACAGACAGATGAAATGGAGCTCCTGATTTGGCGAATGGTGCAAGTATCAGATGCCATAGAGGTGGATGTCCTTCATAGTGCGGAACAAAAGTAAATATTTCTTTTATAGATGCTGAACGTGCTATATTCCATGCCTGAGCCTCGTCAAAAAAAGGCTCATGGAAATACGAGATGATCACAGTGCCTGCTATATAAAGAAGCAGGGCAATTATCTCGGCTTTGCCTGTTTTTCGTGACAAACAGGCAGATTTGAATTTCTCCAAAATATCACCGTCTTTCGTAATTGTCCGATTTGCAGGGAGTGCTGTGCCGCAGCACGTATCTGCAAGGGCTTTTAAATCATTATATCATACTTCAAAGTATAAGGTCAAGGTAAAAATATATACTCAAGGTACTTTTCTCAGCAAACAAATTATGAACAAATTCAAGTTACGATGATATGTTTTAAGTAAAGTGCATCAAGAAAGCAACGCTGGACGGACGGCTCGCATTACTCTCCCCAGCTTGACTGGCATAATATTTCCGTCGGTCAAGCCGAGGGAAGCAATGCGGACGGTCCGTAAAAACTCGCTACGCTGTTTTTACTACTCTTGAGGGGGAACTCTGTTCCCCCTCGCACACCTCCTTGCCAAAGGGTTAAATAACCCTTTGGAATCCCGTTATTGTCGGCTTCGCCGTTTTTTATTTTTTCTTTTTCATAGTATAAAACATATCAAGCCGCTGCAGCCGTCATTTATTACCCTTTCAAGTGTCTCCTGTATCTTCATTCTCGCATCATTCGGCATCTTGTAGAGCTTACTGTGCAGTCCCTCATTCACCAGCTCATGCAGTGACTTTCCAAATATATTCGATTCCCATATTTTTTTCGGATCATCATCAAAACCGTCAAGCAGATACATCACAAGTTCCTCTGACTGCTTTTCAGTCCCGACTATCGGGCTTACTGTCGTATTGATATTCGCCTTCATGAGATGTATAGACGGTGCGGAAGCTTTCAGTCTTACTCCGTATTTTCCGCCCTGTCGGATTATCTTAGGCTCTTCAAGAGTCAGTTCATCGAGCTCCGGCATAACTATGCCATAGCCGGTAGCTTCGACCTCTGCAAGTGCAGGCTCTATCCTCTGATACTTGCGTCTTATCTCGTTAAGCTCCGTGAGCAGCGGCATGAGGTCGCTTTCACTTTCTATCTCTATACCGGTAGTTTCTCCGAGTATCTTATAAAAAAGTGAACTGTCCAGCTCGGCATTTATGGTCACAGAGCCTTTTCCGAGATCTATTGAAGCAACCTCCGCTTTGAGTATATGCGGACAGTCGCTCATAGCTTCTGCGGCACTTGCAGCCTCTCTGACTATCTTGATGTCCTTTGCAGCATTGCGGATACAATTCTGTATCTCGTCTTTAAGCCAGTGACCCTTTTCAAGAGTGTTTATCCACCTTGCTGTACGGATATTTATCTCTTTTATCGGGAAAGAAAAGAGTATCTCACGCATTATATCACGGATGTTGTCCTCATCGAGTTCAAGGCAGCTTACCGGCAAAACTTTTGCATCATATCGGTCTGTAAGCTCATCAGCAAGTGCTTTTGTTTCAGGTGAATCCGGCGTAAGAGAGTTCAGTATCACCACAAACGGCTTGCCGAGCTCTTTAAGCTCACGGATAACTCTCTCTTCGCACTCCTGATATTCCTCTCTTGGAATATCTGATATAGAGCCGTCAGTAGTCACTACAAGACCAATTGTTGAGTGGTCTGTTATTACCTTCTGAGTACCTATCTCAGCAGCCATATTGAACGGTATCTCTTCATCGAACCACGAAGTCATGACCATTCTTGGCTGCTCGTTTTCTATGTATCCCAGTGAACTTGGAACTATATACCCCACGCAGTCTATCAGACGCACACGGAATCCCGCTCCGTCACCTAAATCAACTGTAACCGCTTCCTCCGGTATGAATTTAGGTTCTGTGGTCATGATAGTTTTTCCTGCTGCCGACTGCGGAAGTTCATCTATAGCTCTTTCACGCTTATAACCTCCGGATATATTAGGTATGACCAGAGTTTCCATAAACCTCTTTATAAAGGTGGACTTGCCTGTTCTTACGGGTCCAACTACGCCTATGTAAATGTCACCGCCTGTACGTTCGGCGATATTGCTGTATATATCTTTTACCATGTTATGCTCCTTTTCAATTTTTTCAATTTATAATGGGTATGAGAAGCATACCGCCGTTTTCTATTTTGTCTCCGTCAATGTCATTTTCCTCTCTTACAGCGTCAACACTTGTGCTGTAACGCTTTGCGATGTCCCATATATCCTCATTTTCAGCACCATAGTACAGCTTCATCGAATAGTCGCCGTCACGTTCTTTCTTCGCAGTATCATCAATAGATATATCAGTTACAGCATTTACTACTGAACTGCCCGAAACCGATATTTCTGCCGATATATCTGCCTTTGCCGACAATACTCCCTCTGATGTGATATTATATGATACCTCCCGCACCTTTATATCGGCTGTTATAGTACTTCCGGATATGTCATCTCCGAGGTCGATAGTCTCTTCAAATGCTTCGTCCTTGTCAGGCATTATCATCATACCTGATGCATCCTTTGCTGCCATTGAGTATGTCAGCATACCTGTTATTACTACGTTGTGACCGTCGTCGGCAATGCGTGTATTTATATTCTTCGGCACACACCACATCGCATATACAGTCTCCGGCATCTGATCCCCCTCCGCTATACGGACATTGCTGCGGAAACTTTCATTATATATGACTGGTATCTGCTCGGTCTTTATCTCTGATACAGACAATTCACAGGGATATACTGTGGAGTATGCGTCCGTTACCAGCATCGCTGAACCCGTCTTTACCGCACTGCATTTTATCCTGAGCTCAGCTTCACATCTCAGCATCCTGTTATCCCCGTTTTTTCCGGATGCCGGTGTTACATCACAGCTGACCACCTCTGTAGTTATACTGCAATCAAAACTCTCGTCTATTTCATCTATATCCATTATCTGACTGAATGGCAGCGAAAATACCATAAGCTCCGCTGCACCTTCGCCGTCACTTTCACAGGCGTAAAGTACTTTCGCTTCAATCTCTCCCTTAACAAGAAGTTTTCCGGATATAAGCTTGTTCTCAATATCGTTTGCAGTACAGCGTACTCCTATTATGCTCATTATAGAAGGCTGGGCAGGTGAAAGCTCTGTCTCTTCACTTATCCGCATTACCTTTTCTATGGTCGTGGTCTTTGACGCAAAACGTACAGGCATTTTTCTCAGCTGGATATTCATTCCCTCTGCATCTGTTATGACCTCCTGCTCCTTTTCACCGGTCACTTTTATCTTGACCGATACCGCTCCCCTTATATCAAGACGTCGTTTGTTTACTGCCCTGTAGTTCACAAAGCCGGTCTTTGGAGTAAGTTCTATCGCTGCATTATCACAGTTTCTCCCTATGTCCACCGTCTTTGTGAAACTCTGCGTCTGACTTACACTGCGTATCACTGTATCTTCTTCTCCGCAGTAAAGCACCTTTATGTCACAGCGAAGCTCGTAATTCAGCTTATCCCCATTTACTGAGCTGTTCGTTATCACCGGCTCTATCCGACAACGGATAAGTCTGAATATATCAGGATAATAGTCGGGAAGTATGTAGTCCAGTTCTACACTCTGCTCCTGTATGCCGTCATATATGCACTCTGCCGCAGGTACTGTCTCTCGGTTTATCTTAAATTCCATGGGTGACCTCCTTGATTTTTGCTTTGTTATATCTTATTCACAAGAAGGTACAAGTATGCATGGATAGCATATATGTTAGAAATTTATTAAATAATCAATCTTTAAGTTTTGTTGGTTTCATCAATTTCTAATAATTGATATCATTCTTTTTTGGGAATCTTTACAAAAATATACTATTTTACCATATTCTATTGACAAAAAAAAAATGGTATACTTTGTATAGCGTAAAAGAAACGAGCTCTTTCTAAAACGAATTTATGACGTTTATAGGAGGTATATTATATGGGACTATTTGGAAACAAAAACAAGTATAACATGAAGCAACAACTAAAAAAGAATATTGCTGCAAACCTTAGTTCATGCAGAACGTGCCGCTTTTTTGACAGTTATCGAAGCATATGTCTGAATCGTAATAGCGGAGCAACTTATACAAGTGCAAGTCAGCAACGATGTGATTACTGGCAACTTAGGTGATTAGTTAAAATCAATTCAAATCATAAAGATATATAAATATTTATAATTTATACAAATAAAAAAGAGGTGTTTCTATGGTAGTTTTTGATGTATTAAATCTTATTCGTGAAGATATCAAAGTAGGCATATTTAAATTTAGTGATGGCAATATCATAACTTTAAGAGCATATGATTCCGAAAAGGATAGCTTAATAACAGAAATTAGTGAAGATCAGCTTGGCTATTATTTACATCAGGAAGTAAAAAATATAATGGCACCAGCAAAAGATGTAATAGTACTGGCTGTATTAGGAGTATAAAAATATAGTTTTATTTGATTTTATTGAAAATGGTAAAATAAAAAGCGGCTCAGATTAACTGAACCGCTTTTTTCGTGGAGCTGATGATCGGACTTGAACCGACGACCTACGCCTTACCAAGGCGTTGCGCTACCGACTGTGCCACATCAGCACCAACTCAACGAATAATATTATACAACAAAGCGTGCAGAAAGTCAATAGGGGGACTAATATTTTTATATGTTAACAATAATTATGCTTGACAGACCGGTGAGAAGTGTGATATTATAGAAGAAATAAAGGCGATGAAGGGAATAAACCGTGGCGAGGAGCATTTTCAGAGAGTTTCCGGTAGGTGGGAGGAAACAATGCAGTCACAGGAGCTACATCCCGGAGCAGTCGTGCTGAACTTGAAGTAGGTGCGGACGGGTAAGCCCGTTACAGCTTAAAGAGGTCGGGCGGAAGTCCGGCGAACCGGGGTGGTACCACGAGTAAATTCGTCCTCGTACAGTAATTCTGTACGGGGGTTTTTTAGTTAATGGTATCATAAATGGAAGGTCGTGATAAAAATGAGGTCAGAAAACGAGCTCATGGCTTATTGCATCAAATCAAATGAAAATACATTAATAATAAAATAAAAACAAGGAGAATTTGATTATGACTACTTTTGAAGAACTCAAACGCAGAGGGCTGCTTGCACAGCTCACAGACGAAAAAGAGATAGAGGAGCTTGTTAATGCCGGAAAAGCTACATTCTACATCGGCTTTGACCCAACAGCAGACTCACTCCACGTAGGTCACTTCATGGCACTCTGTCTTATGAAGAGACTCCAGATGGCAGGAAACAAGCCTATCGTACTCATTGGCGGCGGTACTGCAATGATAGGTGACCCTTCCGGCAAAACTGATATGCGTAAAATGATGACTCCTGAGACTATCCAGCACAACGTTGACTGCTTCAAGAAGCAGATGAGCCGTTTCATCGACTTTGCTGATGACAAGGCTATAATCGTAAACAATGCAGACTGGCTCATGAAGCTCAATTACATCGAGCTTCTCCGTGATGTCGGAGCTCATTTCAGCGTTAACCGTATGCTCTCACACGAGTGCTACAAGCAGAGAATGGAAAGAGGACTCACTTTCCTCGAATTCAACTACATGATAATGCAGAGCTACGACTTCCTCGAACTCTTCCAGAAGTACGGATGCAATATGCAGTTCGGCGGAGATGACCAGTGGGCAAATATGCTCGGCGGCACAGAGCTCATAAGGAGAAAGCTCGGCAAGGATGCTTACGCAATGACTATCACACTTCTCCTCAATTCTGAGGGCAAGAAAATGGGCAAGACCGAAAAGGGAGCAGTATGGCTCGATCCAGAAAAAACTTCTCCATACGAATTCTTCCAGTACTGGAGAAATGTTGCTGATGCTGACGTTATCAAGTGTCTTAAAATGCTCACATTCGTTCCTGTAGAGCAGATAGAGGAAATGGAAAAGACAATGGAAGGAGCTCAGTTTAATGCAGCTAAGGAGCTTCTTGCTTACGAGCTCACAAAGCTTGTTCACGGCGAAGAGGAAGCTGAAAAAGCTAAGGCAGCAGCTAAGGCACTCTTTGGCGGAAGCGGTAATGACGCAAATATGCCTGTAGCAGAGATAGACTCAGCTGACCTTACTGACGGATGCATTGGTCTTCTCAATCTGCTTGTAAAGTCCGGACTTGCACCTTCTGTATCAGAGGCAAGAAGACTTGTACAGCAGGGTGGAATCACAGTAAATGATGAGAAGATGACAGATGCTAAAGCACAGATAAAGCTTGAAGGTGAGACAATAGTCCGCAAGGGCAAGAAGGCTTTCAAGAAAGTTGTAGTTAAATAAAAAAGAAAAGAAAAAATAAAACGCCGAAGGCGACATAACGAGAGTCCAGAGAGAGGTTCTCTCTCTGGCGGTAGGGTGTGCGAGGGAAGGCAGAGCCTTCCCTCAGAAGTAGTAAAAACAGCGTAGCGAGTTTTTACGGACCGTCCGCATTTGCTTTCCTCGGCTTGACCGACAAAAAGGGTGAACCTAAAATACGGTTCACTCTTATTTATTACGCCAGTCAAGCTGGGACAAGTACTACGAGCCGTCCGTCCAGCGTTGCTTTGCTCGCTGGACTGCTTCTTAGGAAGGGCTCTGCCCACCCTAATCGGGTCCAGCCACCCCTGTCAGCAAGCTGACATCCCCTACCGCTGGTAGGGGTAACCTCGTACACCTTCCCGCCAGAGAGAGAACCTCTCTCTGGACTCTCATTATGCCCGCCTTCGGCGTTTTTTTCTCTTATTTTTTTAGTCCTGATTTTATCCCTTTTATTATTATCTCCCTCGCCTTTATTGCTTCCTCTTTCGTCAGCGGCGGAGTGTCTCCGAGTGGATACTCTATACCTAAATTTTCATATTTCGGCTTCGCCATATCATGATAAGGCAGCACATCCAATGCTTTAAGATTCTTCAGTGTCGCAAGAAACTCCCCAAGGCGAAAAAGTTCTCCCTCATCGTCAGTTATCCCCGGCACTACTACGTGTCTTATCCAGACAGGTATGCCCTTATCTCTCAGATATTCAGCAAACGCAAGTATATTGCGGTTTGTATGTCCCGTGAGCTTCTTATGCTCCTCATCATCGATATGTTTTATATCAAGCATAACGAGATCGGTATATTCAAGCACCTCGTCGACTTTTGCAGTATTATTCGGATCGAAACATCCTGCGGAAGTATCAAGACAGGTGTGTATTTTTTTCCCTTTAGCCATGCGGAAAAGCTCTGCAAGAAACTCCGGCTGAGCGAGCGGCTCGCCGCCTGTAGCAGTTATTCCGCCTGATCTCAGGAATTCTTTATATGAATCATACTCTTTCAGGAGCTCCTCTGCGGTCACTTCTCTGCCGCCGTCGAAAGCCCATGTATCGGGGTTGTGACAGTATTTGCACCTCAGCGGACATCCCTGAAAAAACACAACAAAACGTACTCCAGGACCATCTACCGTTCCGAAACTCTCTGTAGAATGTATCCGTCCTTTAAGCATTTTTATTCCTCCTTGTATATTCAAGCAGAGCTGTCCTGTCATTAGGCAGTTCTTCTGTTATCACCTTTTCGAGCAGTTCATCCAATATCTCACCTATCACACATCCTCTGAATCCGGCAGCGATAAGGTCACTTCCATTCACAGCAAGTCCGGAGACTGTCCGGCACTGGTCATTATCGACTATCTCATGTCCTATAGAGATAAGTTCATCGAAAAAGATATTTTCCTCAGCTACGAATTCATTTTTTCCCAGATTATCGCACTTTTTCATTTCCATAAGTACAAAAAACAGTTCATCGCCTATACTGTTCATCATACGTTTGACATCAGCTTTCGTGCGGAGCTTTGCACTGTGATTTGCAATGAGTCTGAACGTTGTCTCTATGGACTTGCTGTCGTAACGAAGTCTTTTCATTATTTCTCTTGTCATATCAGCACCGACACTGTCGTGACCTTTGAAATGTCCTCTTCCTGTTTCATCGAAAGCAGCACACGCAGGCTTGGCAATATCGTGGAAGAAAAGAGCTCTTCTGAGCACCATATCTTTTTCCGGAGCTGTCTCCATAGCTCTGAGTATATGCTCCCATACCGTGTACTTATGATATGGTGAACGCTGGTCAAAGCCAATACTCGAAGCAAATTCCGGTATCACAGAGAGTATCACATCACTGTATTCCAGCAGTACATCAACAGCACCCTTGCCGCAAATGAGCTTGTCCAGCTCCTCACGCACACGCTCTGCGGAGATTTTTTTCAGTTCTCCGCACATACTGTGTATGGCTGTACTCGTTTTCGGTTCTATGGAGAATCCAAGCTGAGAGGCAAATCTTACTGCACGAAGTATACGAAGAGCGTCCTCACCAAAACGTTTTTCCGGTTCACCTACACAGCGTATGACTCCGGCTGAAATATCGTCCCTGCCCCCGAATGGGTCGACCATATCTCCCCGCACATCCATAGCTATAGCATTCATTGTAAAGTCACGGCGAGCGAGGTCTTCATTTATATCACCCGTGAAGTGCACCTCATCCGGACGGCGGCTGTCACTGTAATCACCGTCAATGCGATAAGTGGTTACTTCATATTCCTTCCACACCGTAACAGTACCATGTTTAAGTCCTGTAGGGATTATGTTTTCCTCACCGAAAACAGCAATAGTCTGTTCTGGTCTTGCTGATGTTGTTATGTCGATGTCATGCATACTGCGGCCCATGATAGAGTCCCTGACGCATCCGCCGACATAGTAAGCCTCATATCCGGCATTCTCCAACTTTATGAGAAGCTCTTTGCTTTTTTTATCCAGAACATCACCCTCTTTCTACTTTCCAGCAGTACCGTCTGCCGGACTCCGGAAAATCATCCATTACCCCATGTTCAGGGTCGTAAAAAGTCCCATAAGCATAAAGCGACCAATGCCAGCATCTCGGAGTTTCCAGACTAAGCACACAAAGCTCCGGAAGCTCCGAGCGGTCGCTGACCTGTATTCTTTCATCAGACATCCTGCATCCGAAATGTCTGAGCACGTATTTCATCTCTTTAAGAGTGGTTTCACGGTCATTATCAAGGAATGTGACTATTTCTTCCACACTCTTTCCGAGTATCATCGCAAGCACTGCCTGTCCGCACTGTAAATCAGTGGGTTCATGAATATATCTTATATTTTCCATTATTCTCACCTTCATTACCATTATACCACATTTTTTATTCTATTTCCAGTATATATATCAGTGTAACATACGGTTTTTATCAATCTTGACTGGCATAATTTATTGCGTCGGTCAAGCCGAGGGGAGCGATGCTGTCGGTCCGTAAAAACTCGCTACGCTGTTTTTACTACTCTTTAGGGGGAACTCTGTACCCTAATCGGGTCCAGCCACCCCTGTCAGCAAGCTGACATCCCCTACCGCTGGTAGGGGAAACCTCGTACACCCTACCGCCAGAGAGAGAACCTCTCTCTGGACTCTCATTATGTCCGCCTCCGGCGGTTTTTCTTTTATTTTTTATTTTGCTTGAAATTTTTCTCCCCATATAGTATAATATAACTTATCCACCAATCGAAGGGAGAACATTATGAATAAAAAAGAAACAGCAGAAATAAAAAAGAATTTCTCCGATAAAATCGGATTTTTCATAATGGAGCGAGTTCTTACAGCTTTCATAGATGCAGAAAAAAACGTCCGCTATCACAATTCAAGCTCATGTCTCACAATGTCAGTTGAGGAACATGACGTTTATGACGAGACTCTGAAAAAGGTACTTAATACAAATGTGGGAAAATCATTTGTAGAATATGAATTCCCGAATGAAGCCTATGACGAGGGACAGCCTCAGCATATACTCTATACTCTGCTGACCTCTGAGCTTAAAGACGACCTCGCTTGTGAGGAATTCCTCAACCACATCGCTAACCATATCGCCTATGAAGGACCTTTTGCGGTCATTACCTCATACTGTACATATACGGTCCGCAGAAAGGACAAAAATGACGAATTTGCTGACGGCGAGGACGAAATATATCGCTATCTGCTTACGGCGATATGTCCGGTAAATACATCGAGCGACGGCTTTGTTTTCGATTCTTTCAACAACGAGATAACTAAAAAGCTCAATACCGAACTGATAATCAGCAAAGCTCCTTCTGACGGATTCCTGTTCCCTGTTTTCAGCAACAGAAGCAGCGATGTGAACCACGTAATGTACTACACTAAATCTGCTAAAAAGCCTAATATCTCCATTATCGAGGAAGTTCTCGGATGTACTTTCGTAATGTCGGCAGAGAATGAAAAGTCCAGTTTCCAGAATATACTGAAATCCGTTGTCGGTGACGACCTCGACTATATGCTGATAAAAACTGTAAATGAAAAGATACAGGAAGTTGTCGACGACAGCAAGGATGAGACTGATAATGCCGTTATCGAGCCGTTACAGCTTAAAGAGATGCTGAGCGATATTGGTGTTCCGGAAGAAAGAGTGCAGATGGTAGAGCCTGTTTATGAAAAAGTCTGCGGTACAGCTCCGCTTACAGCCGCTAATCTTGTTGAGAGCAAAACAGTCCTTGCTTCGCCGGGCATAACCGTGAACATAAAGCCCTCTGCTGCTGATAAAGTCCGCACAAGTGTTGTTGACGGCAGAAGATGCCTGCTGATAGATATTGACGACCCGACCATTGAAATAAACGGACTTCCGGTAACTCTTAATTAAAACAAAAAACACAGTGAGTTCGACTTGAATTATCAAAAGCAGAAAGCTCACTGTGTATTTTTTACTTCTTCTTATTCTTGCGGTAGATGATACCAAGACCTTTGATGAGCAGATTGCTGTCGAGGATAATGTCACGCTTGCAAAGCGGTACAACAAGCTCTGCAAGTCCGCCTGTAGCAACAGCAGTACATTTATCGCCAAGCTCTTCTTCGATACGCTCGATAATGCCGTCAAGGGCACAAGCGTTTGAATAGAGGAAGCCGCTCTTCATGCAGTCGATAGTGTTAGTACCGATTATATGCGACGGAGCTTCAAAATTGACCTTAGGCAGCTGTGCAGTCCTTGTGATAAGTGCATCAGCAGCAACAGCCATTCCGGTCATTATAAGACCGCCACGATAGCTCTTTTGTCTGTCAACTACTGAAACTGTAGTAGCTGTACCCATGTCGATTATGATAAGCGGAGCAGGGTACTGGTCAATAGCTGCTACCGCATCTACAGCCTGATCGCTTCCGAGCTGTGCAGGGTTGTCTATAAGGATCTTGAGTCCGTTTTTTACTCCCGGACCTGCTATCATTACTTCAACGTGGAAAAGCTTTCTGATAGCCTCTTTGACGGTTGCGGTTACGGATGGGACCACTGACGACATTATCGCATCATCAATATCACTGACATTGAAATTGTTCATTTCAAGGATATTCTTTATAAGAGATGCATATTCAGCGGAAGTTGCATTGTGGTTGGTAGATATTCTCTCGAAGAGCACTACCTCATCTTTTTCGTCAACACAGCCGAATACTACGTTTGTATTTCCTATATCTACAGCTAAAAGCATTATTTTTCCTCCCGATATATATAATATATTTCATTATAACATATTTTTATTTAAAAATCTATAGATTTTTTTGAAAAAGCATGGTATAATTATATCACATATTACAAATTGATTATAAAAAACGGCGAAGCCGCAGAAAAGGGAGCCCTAAAAGGGGCACGGCTTGTTCGTATTATTATCCCTTGGCTTGACCGATGATATTTCTTCAATAATTATTTTACTGATATACAATATAAAATAATTCGGAGGTAAACCATGTTAAAAGGAAAAACTGTATTGCTTGGAGTTTCAAGCTCTATCGCAGCATATAAGATATGTAATCTTGCAAGAATGCTCACAAAGCTCGGAGCGGAAGTCCATGTTGCTATGACTCCTAATTCCGTTAATTTCGTCCACCCACTGACTTTCGAGACACTCACTCAGCATAAGTGCCTTATAGATACTTTCGACAGAAATTTTGAATACAGCGTTGAGCACGTTTCTATCGCCAAAAAAGCCGATATAGCCGTAGTAGCTCCGGCATCGGCAAATGTTATCGGAAAGATAGCCAACGGCATTGCTGACGATATGCTCACTACCACTATTATGGCTTGCACCTGCAAAAAGCTTATAGCTCCGGCTATGAATCATAATATGTACCATAATCCGATAGTGCAGGAAAATCTTGCAAAACTGAAGAAGTACGGCTACGAGGTGATCGAGCCTGTAAGAGGTATGCTCGCTAACCGTGACATCGGTGACGGAAAGCTTCCGGACGAGGAAACTCTCCTTGAACATATCATCCGTGAGATAGCATTTGAAAAAGACCTCGCAGGAAAGCGTGTGCTCGTTACCGCAGGTGCTACCCGTGAAAGCATCGACCCTGTCCGCTTCATTTCAAATCATTCAAGCGGAAAAATGGGATTCGCCGTTGCAAGAGCTGCTATGCTCCGTGGAGCAGATGTAACAGTTGTAGCTGCTCATACCGACGTTGAGCCGCCTATGTTTGTGAATGTTGTTCCGGTAAAGTCTGCGGAGGATATGTTCAACGCTGTAAAAGAGCGTCTTGATGAGACCGACTTTGTTATAAAGGCTGCCGCTGTTGCAGACTATACTCCGGTGACTTTTGTGGACACCAAGATCAAAAAATCCGCAGGAGATATGAGCATCCCACTAAAGAGGACTACTGATATTCTTAAATATATCGGCGAAAACCGCCGTCCGGAGCAGATGATATGCGGATTCTCAATGGAGACTGATAATGTTCTGGAAAATTCAAGGAAAAAACTTGAATCCAAGAAGTGCGATATGATATGTGCAAATTCGCTCCGCAGTGCAGGTGCAGGATTTGGTACAGACACCAATATCATCACTATGATAACTCCGGAAAGCTGCGAAGAGCTTGAAATAATGAGTAAATTTGACGCTGCTAATGTAATTCTGAGCAAGCTGCTGGAAATGTCCGCAGAAAAGAAGTCTCGCTGAGACAATAGCTGCTAATATCGCTGCTTTATAAAGCCGCAGCGGTTGGATATAATTTTTTATGAAAAGGAGGTGTGACTATGGCTAAGTATGTATGTGATGTTTGCGGTTGGGAGTACGATGAGGAGGCAGGTTCTCCTGAGAACGGTATTGCTCCGGGCACTAAATTCGAGGACCTTCCTGCTGACTTTGAATGTCCTCTTTGCGGAGTTGACAAGGGACAGTTCTCAGAAGGCTGATATTATTTTACTTTTGCATATTATTATCGGGGGCAAGCCTTTATTCAGAAAGGTCTGCCCCCGATGCTTTTTATAAATTGAGATACTGTTTGAAGTTTTCAGCGAGCACTTTACGGTTTTCTTCCTCTGTAAGACCAAGCTTGAAAAATCTTTCGAGTTCTTCATCATGGCTCCACATAGGGAAATCTACCCCGAAGAAGCAATTCTCTACACCGTAAGCTCTTACCATGCGAGCAGCCCTTTCAGGACTTATAAATGCCAGTGAACTGCTAACATCATAGCGGACGTTGTCAAGTCCGGTAAGATACTGTTCAGCCTCATCCCAACGCTGATAGCCGCCGAGGTGAGCCGCAAGAAGCTGGAGCTTCGGGAAATTATCGTGAATAGCTCTTATCCTTTTCGGAGCAGAATAGTCATACCTGTTATCACCGCAGTGGATAAGGAGCGGCAGTCTGCCTTCGATAAGCTCATATATCTTGAATGCTTCCGGAGAATCAGCATTGAACTCCTGAAAATCCGGATGGAGCTTTACACCGTGAAGTCCGAGAGAGATTATCTGCTCAATATCAGCTTCAAGGTCTTCTGAATCCGGATGAGTAGTACCGAAACCGTAGAATTCAGGGTGCTTTTCGCATTCTGCTGCGATGAAATTATTTATGGAGCTTATCTGCTTAGGTGAAGTTGCTGTGGAGCACACAAGGTAGCGTGATACTCCTATTTTTTCGCCGCTTTTGATAAGTCTTTCGCTGATACCGCAGTCTGTCATAGGTATATCATAAAAGTGACCGATATTAGTTGTAGCATTCTCGGCTATTTTGTCTGGAAAAATATGTGCATGGGCATCGATTATCTCGTAATTCTCAGTATTCATTTTAATTCCTCCTATTCCTATATATTATAAACCTGTCCCCGTGTTTTGTCAATTGTTGTTGTATAAATGTTGCGTAAATGCAATAATGTCATATAATGAAATATTTTGTAATCAAAAATTAGTATCTTCCCTATGGACAAAATTCACAAAATATGATATAATATTTGTGATACTACATGGGACAGTTACGCCTTTTCTTTTATCAGCTGTCCTGAATTATGCCGGCTTTACGGCAAGAAAGGATTTTTTATGCTTCACGAGAAATCATGCGGAGCTATAGTTTACCGCAAATTTCACGGCAATACCGAGATACTCCTTATCAAGCATATCAACAGCGGACACTGGTCGTTTCCGAAGGGACACGTTGAAGCCGGTGAGACTGAGGTCGAGACTGCACGCCGTGAGATAATGGAAGAGACTTCTATAGATGTCATCATAGACCCGACCTTCCGTGAAACAGTGACCTATTCTCCGAAAAAAGATACTATCAAAGTAGTGGTATATTTCCTCGCAAAGGCTAAAAATGTGGACTTCGTCCCACAAGAAGATGAGATAGCCGAAATACGCTGGGTGGATATATCCTATGCAGCAAATATCCTCTCGTATGAGAATGACAAAACTATCGTAACAAAGGCTAAAACTGCCATTAAAGAAGCCTATTGACCCAAGAATATCGGACTTTTCCACCGGAACAGGAGGAGTATTATGAATTCTTTCAGAAGGTTAGTACTTACCTTTATGAGCTGCTGCGTTCTTTTAGGAGGATGCGGCAGAACTGAGCAGAGCGATAACAGTATGCCGGACGGTATAGTCAATGTTCAGCCGTCCGAAACTTATGACCTCAATGAGGATGACTATGAAGAGGAAGAGGATGAACCCGTTCAGACTACCACTTCATTTGTTTACGAATACGAAGAGACTACTACAGTTCCTCGTGCAAGAGGCTATGTTGCCGACGGTAACCGCCGCAGACCTGAAACGACAACCCGGGTCAGGGACGATAATAGCATAACTCCAAGAACTACAGCCTCTAAACCGAGAAAAATAGTGACCAGAGCTACAGCTCCCAGACCTAAGGTGGTTACCTCTATCGTGACCGTTACGAAGATAGTAACAGCTCCGGCAACTTCCGAAGTGACCGTTACAGCGGATACGGATGTATCCTCGCAGACGGGGACAGGTCAGACAGGAACAGGCAAGGTCACGACAACAAAGTCAAAGACGACCACTACTGTCACGACTACTTTCAAGGGAAAGAGTCCGAAAAAGATCGTAAGTGAAATGACATTGAAACAGAAAGTCTGTCAGATGTTTATAGTAACTCCGGAACAGCTGAGCGGAGGTTCTAAGGTCACAGAGGCGAACACCTCTATAAAAAAGAAGCTTGCTTCATATCCGGTGGCAGGTGTGCTGCTTTCGGAAGATAATCTGAGATCCGAGACCCAGCTGAGTGCCCTTATGACGAATATGCAGTATTATATCGGAAAAAATTCAGATGTGAAGCTGTTTTTTGCTGTATGCGAGCAGGGCGGAGATAACTCTCCGGTCGCTGAGAAGCTGGACATCAAAAAATTGTCCGAACAGGAAGAGTACGGTCTTGAAAATAAACCGGATGAGCTTGAAAAAGCCGGAAAAGAGGTAGGTAAGGAGCTTGCAAAACTGGGATTCCATATCAATTTCGCTCCGTCAGCTTCGACTGATAAGAACGGATACAGCAGCGATGCCGAAATTGCTGCCGAGCTCGTTAAAGCTATGGTCAAGGGACTTGATTCGGGCGGTGTAGCTCCGGCTGTGTCAGCATTCCCCGGAAGCGAGGACTTCGATACACGTTTCAAGCTGAAAGCTTTCAACTATCTGCCTTTCAGAAAGGCTATTGAAAACGGAGCTCAGTTCGTTCAGATGAGTGATAAAAATTTCAAGGCTTTCGATGACGAATTGCCGGCTGTATTTTCGTCAACAGCTTACAAATCACTCAGAGTTGACCTTGATTTCGACGGCATAGCTGTTACCTGCCGGCTTGATAAGAGCTCGATAACAAAGAAGTATGATCCAGATGAAGCAGCGGTGCTTGCTGTAAAGGCAGGAGCTGATATTCTGCTTGCTCCGAAAGACCTTGATGAAGCTGTGGATGCTATATGCAAGGCTGTAGAGGACGGAGAGATCGAGGAATCAAAAATTGACGAGATCGTTGAAAAAATAATAATCAGGAAAAAATTAATGGAACTTTGCTGATAAAGCATCAGAGCCCACAGAATGATCTGTGGGCTCTGAGCTTTTTAGGGTGGTTTATATGAAAAGTGAAGATTGCGATGTTAATAACGGAGTGTCCGTGCGGCTTTATCTCCGTTGTGATTTATATTATAGAGTATGAATATGTTGATTATGTGATAATTTCGGGTGAGGTATGGCAAAGTTTGAAGACGAAATATGAGCGGTAATTGGAAAATAAACTTGATTTTCCTTGAATCATCGGCATATATGTGGTATAATAGTATAGAGGTGGATAGTATGCCGGCAATTTTTGAAAAATTATTTAAAAAGAAACAGACTATAGTCATCAGCTATGCTTCGTCCGCAGGCAGGGTAAGGGACGCAAATGAGGATAATTTCTATATAGACGGTATCGGCACACGAACTGAACGTGAAGTCGGCGGATATAGGGAAGCCGAAGCTTCCGAAAGGTGCATAATTGCTGTGTGCGACGGCATGGGCGGAGAGAAATTCGGTGCGGAAGCATCTGAAATAGCGGTGAAAACTCTTGAAGAGTTCGCCGGCAGACTGAATGATGCCGAGCCTGATAAACTCGCAGATGTGGCAGATGAGTATGTTGGTGAGGCTAATAACAGGATAGTCCACATGGCAAAGGAACGAAATGCGGATGTCAGCGGAAGTACTCTGGTACTTCTGTGTACTGTGGGAACGATTGCGTATACTTTCAGCGTTGGCGACAGCAGGATATACTATTATAATAAAAGCGAGGGACTGCGGCAGGTGTCGCAGGATCAGACGCTCGCAGCAAAGAAGCTGAAAGCCGGCATATATACTGAAACTGAGGCGAAACTCAGTGCTGACGCTCATAAGCTGACTTCGTTCCTCGGAGCTGATAAAAATTCTATCGGACTTAAAGCTCTCAGATACGAGCCGTTTGATATTTCAGAGGGGACTGTACTGCTTTGCAGCGACGGTCTGACCGACATGGCGGAAGAACCTGAAATAGCGGGATTCCTTAGAAAAAATGGTAAGGATACAGCCTCTCTGCTGAAAAATGAAGCTCTGGAAAATGGCGGTCTGGACAATATCACCTGTATCACTTTTTCTATAAAATAGACATATAACTGTCGCCTGTGCGGCAGTTATTTTGCTTATTGACCAAAATTTCGGGGCTTTTTCGTATGCAATGTCTATTGACAAAATATAGGTACAGGGGTATAATTATATTGAGTTATTATAACTCTATTTGGAATCAATATACTACTATACTTTATTGTATGTGAATTATATTTGATTTGATATAAAACGGAGGATATATGGATATTATTATTGTGGGCTGCGGTAAGGTCGGCAGTGCCCTTGCAGAAGTGCTCAGTGATGAGCATAACGTTACAGTCATAGATAAAAAAGAAGACCTGATTAATTCTGTGACAAATGATTTTGATGTAATGGGAATTGCCGGAAACTGTCTCCAGACAAGCGTTCTTGCAGAAGCCAATGTGGATAAGGCTAATATTTTCATAGCTGTAACGGCTTCCGACGAAGTAAACATTCTTTCATGTATGATCGCAAAAAGAATGAATGCAAGACATTGTATAGCAAGAGTTCGAAGTCCCGAATTTGATAAACAGCTCGTATTCATGCGTGAGGAGCTCGGTATAAGCATGATGGTCAATCCGGACTATAATGCTGCCAACGAGATAGCTAAGGTGCTGAGATACCCTGAGGCTATAAATATAGAGTCCTTTGCAAAAGGCAGGGTAGATCTTGCCGAGATACGTATTACAAGCGGAAGTATTTTAGATAATGTTGCTCTTAGTCACCTTTCACGCCGCCTGAGACTTGATGTCCTTATCTGTGCGGTACAGAGAGGTGAGGAGCTTATAATACCTAACGGCAACTTCGTACTGAAAGCCGGCGATAAGATACACATGACTGCTTCACACAGTGCTATGGTGAAGTTCTTCAGGAGCATAAGTGCTGCTTATCGTGAAAAGAGAGTAAAAACTGCCGTTCTAATCGGAGGCGGAAGAGTAGCTTATCATCTTGCTCAGCAGCTCATTGAAATGGGCGTTAAAGTAAAGATAATCGAGATAGATGAGAAACGCTGCCTTGAACTCAGCGACAGGCTCAACAAGGTGAATATCTCCTGTGCTGACGGTACAGACCATGATATATTGGAAGAAGAACACGTCTACGATGCTGACGCTGTGGTTACTCTTACAGGAATCGATGAGGAAAATATACTCCTTTCGCTGCTTGCAAAAAATAATGGCGTTGAAAAGGTCGTAACAAAGGTGAACCGTATGTCGCTCATACAGCTCTCTGACACTCTTGACCTCGACAGCCTTGTTTCACCAAAGTCGATAACGGTGAATCAGATATTACAGTATGTACGTGCAAAACAGAATTCACTCGGAAATAACGTAACTACACTTTACCGTCTGGTTAACGACAGACTTGAAGCTATAGAGTTCGTTATACGTGATAAAAAGGATTATGTGGACGTTCCGCTCAAAAAGCTCAAGCTCAGAAGCGGCATACTTATCGCAAGTATAGTCCGTGGAAACGAACTTATCATACCAAAGGGCGATGACTGCCTTAAAGTCAACGACAGCGTTGTAGTAGTCACAACAAGCAAGGGATTCCATGATCTCAGCAATATTTTTGATTAAGGGGAGCAATATAATTAAATATGAATTACAGAATGATAACCTATGTTATGGGACAGATATTCAAGGTAGCCGGACTGGCTATGGTGCTGCCGATGCTTGTAGGGTTTATTTACGGCGAAGACCATGTTTTGACGTCCTTTGGCATACCTATGCTTATTCTTTTGCTTCTCGGTATAATTACAACTGCTAAGAAACCAAAAAATAATTCTATTTTTTCCATGGAGGGATTTGTAAGCGTTGCCGCTTCGTGGATAGGAGTTTCCATGATAGGAGCTCTTCCGTTCGTTATATCCGGAGAAATACCGGATTATCCAAGTGCTCTGTTTGAAACTGTATCAGGTTTCACTACTACAGGTGCAACAATACTAAGCGATATAGAGTCGATGTCGAGAGCTTCACTCTTCTGGAGAGCGTTTACCCACTGGCTGGGCGGTATGGGAATACTCATGTTCGTGCTTGCAATAATGTCCAGCAATGATGCGAGGACGATGCACATGATGCGAGCAGAGTGTGCCGGACCTAAAGTGGGAAGACTTGTTTCAAAATCAAGCTTTTCTGCAAGGATACTCTACGGTATATATATGTCGCTTACAGCCGCAGAGGTGATATTTCTGCTCTTTGGCGGAATGCCGCTGTATGATGCGATAATCCATGCCTGCTCTTCAGCCGGAACAGGAGGATTCTCGATATACGGTGACAGTATCGGTCACTACAACAGCCTTTACATTGAAATGGTTATAGCGGTATTTATACTGCTTTTCGGTGTTAATTTCAATCTGTACTACTATATAATCATACGCAAATACGCTTTAGCTTTCAAAAACGAAGAGGTGCATTGGTATTTCGGGATAATTGCCGCTGCTACCGCTATAATTACGATAAATATATCCCATTTGTACGACAGCGTCGGGGATGCTTTAAGACACGCATTCTTCATGACCGCTTCTACTATCACGTCGACCGGCTTTGCTACGGCTGATACAGCACAGTGGCCGGTATTCTCGCAGACTCTCATGCTGCTGCTCATGTTCGTTGGTTCGTGTGCAGGCTCTACCGGAGGCGGTATGAAAGTCTCAAGAATAATGATAATAGTAAAGACAGGTATCAAAGAGCTGAAGTACATCATTAACCCAAGAGCTGTTGCAACAGTTAAAATGGACGGCAAACCTGTTGAAAAAGGCGTTGTCAGAGGTGCTCTGTCCTATCTGGTGCTTTTTGTTATACTTATGTGTACATCACTCCTGCTGATCTCATTGGACAAGTATTCCATTGAGGAGTCGCTGTCAGCAGTCGTGACTTGTATGAACAACATCGGCTTCGGTGTGGGACGCTTTGGACCGGCTGGTGGATTCGGTGAACTTAAAGCATTCTCAAAGATAGTACTATGCTTCGATATGCTCCTTGGAAGACTGGAGATCTATCCTGTTATACTGTTGTTTGCAGTTAGAAAAAAAACTATATGAAAAAAACAGGAGGGTATCAAAAATGAAAAAGAATATCCAACGACTGACGGCTCTTATGCTTAGCATTATGGCTATGATGTTGAGTCTCGTCACCCCGGCATCCATCGCAGCAGAACTAAGAAAAGCAAGTAAGATGACATGGTATGCTTCAGCAGCAACTGTGGCTCCTGGTTCTACTGCAAAGATCGACATAATTGTTTACAACTGTGTCGCACTCAAAAGTGTTAAAAACCTCGGCTTGAAAGTTGACGGACCGATCGTCCCATCGGATATGTCTGCTACTTGTCCGACCTACAATGCATCTATCACACATAAGATCAGCGGCAATACAATTATGTTTGATATGACAGGAACAAGCCCGTCAACAGCGGCTAACAAGACCGTACTGTTCTCGGTATACTTCAATGTTCCTGCCGGCTGTCCGGAAGGAAAGTATAATGTAACATGGCAGTCCGGAGATATGATGGCTTCCACAACAACAGGAGCTGCATATTTCCCGCTTCTTAAAAATGGTTATATAAACGTTTCAGGCAGCGGCGGTCAGGTTTCATCTTCCACAACTAAATCTACTACAACCACAACAACAACTACTACAACAACTACAACCACCACCACTACAACATCAACAACCTCAACAACAACTGCTACTAAGACTACCACATACATCGCTTCAAATGATGGTCTTAAACACGCTGATGTTTTTGTAAATACTGTTTCAGTGCCTTATAAAACAATATACAATGTTGGTGAGGATTATTCAGCTAACGGTTATAAGTACTATATAAAGATAGATGCTGAATACAGCAGCGGCAGAACAGGTGTTTTCGAGGGAGAATATGACAGCAGACTTCCTTATCTTGCTTATCCAAAAGATCCGAATGGTGTGTATAATGAGTATCCACCACTGCTTGCTCAGTTTAATCTTGATTATTCTGCGGTAGATAAGACAAAGGCAGGTCACTACCCTGTATACGCTGACATTACATTCGCACAGAGAGATGCAGGCAGCTATCACGATGTTGCATTCTATATCGACTATGTGAATGAAACAACAACTACCACCACAACAACCACCACAACCACCACAACAACTACTACTGCTACCACCACAACTACTACAGCTCTGTATTTATCAGGTTCTAACGGCAGAGTGAACATAGATTCTGAGCCGGATAATAACGTTTATCATGTAGGCGATACACTTGACTTCACAGGCGGTTCTTATTCTGCTTTAGGAGAAATAATCTTAAATACCGGTGCTACAACTACAAACAGTCTGATGAAGGTATCAATGACAGCAGCTGATTCTTATTTTGAAGTATCCCGTGACGGCGTAAGAGTTTCATTCAGAACTCATGTTAATACATCCGCTGTAAATATGAATAAACCGGGTGAATATCCGGTATACATAGAGCTCTATGCCGGCGACAAGTTTGTTGCTTCAAATTCATTCAAGGTTGAAGTGTATGCTTCAGTGGCAGATGCTGATCTTGCAATAAGCATCAACAAAGAACCTGATAAAACTGTCTACTATCAGTTAGGTGAGAAACTCGACCTTACCGGTCTTGAATTCACTTACACTATAACAGGAACTTATACAGACGGCGATGTTGTTACTTCCGAGAATAAAGTAAGCTACGATGAAACAGCTTTCGGTGACGTTTTTGTCTATGGCGGTAAGTCTTATGCAGACCTTATGCCTATTACATTATCTTTAGATGACTCTCAGGTCGATAATACAAATGTCGGCAGATATACTGTATATGTAAAGCTCGAATCCTTAGGAAAGGCTGTTTCTGATTCATTTGATGTTATATATGTTGAGACAACAACATGGCATACTGTAACAGCAGACACAAGAACCACAACTACAAAAACACAAACACTTCCTGACGGATTTACTACAACTACAGTTCCTGATGGAGGTACTACAACTACAGGACCTGTCTTCTTTACAACTACTACCACATACAACGGTTTGAACGACGGTCTTAAACACGCTGATGTTTTTGTAAATACTGTTTCAAAGCCAAATAAGACCACATTCAATGTTGGAGAGGATTATATGACCAACGGTTATATTCCTCCGGTTGACGGTTATAAGTATTATATAAAGGTAGATGCTGAATATCATAGCGGCAGAACAGGTGTGTTTGAGGGAGAATTTGGTTATAATGAACTCCATTATCTCTCTTATCCGAAAGGCGAATACGACAGCTATCCACCGCTTCTTATTAGAACTGAGCTTGATTTCTCAGCGGTAGATAAGACAAAGGCAGGTCATTATCCTGTATACCTTGATATTACATTCGCACAGAGAGATGCAGGCGGCTATCACGATGTTGCATTCTATATCGACTATGTTGCTCCTGTAACAAGTACTTCCACAACATCAACTACAACAACTACTACTGCAACCACAACGGTTACAAATACAACGACCCATGATTACGGCGATATTCCGTACTATGATTCGTGGTCCGGAGCAATAACAGTCAACAAACTTCCAGACAAGATGTTCTATGAGGCAGGCGACGAGCTCGACCTTACAGGCGGTACCTATAGTGCAAGTGCAATGGTTACTTACAGCGATGGAACAGCACCTTCAAACGAAGTGTCAAATGTTTCCATGACTGACAACGAGAAAAGATTTACTGTTTATTATGATTATGACAACGGTAGTTATCCGGTGGCTCACGAAGAACACTATTTCATAGTGAAAGTTGATACATCTGCTGTTGATATGAGCAAGGCTGGTGAATATCCGGTATACATAACGTTAAGCAAAACAGGTGATTCATTCTACATTACACATGAAGCATTCACTGTAATAGTTGAAGAAAAAGAAACTCCTACTATTGTGGCTGATGAACCAAGCGAAAAGCAGACTGTTGCAGGAAGAGATGTAAAGCTCACATTCAAGACCTCAGACGGCAAGCCAGTTGACGCTATAACTCAGATAAGCAGCAGCGATAACAGCATCGCAGAAGTAAACAATGACGGTACTGTAATATTCAATAAGCCGGGTATGGTAACTATCAGCTTCAAGGGAACAGTCGGCGGTCAGACTGCTGACGGAAAGATAACTCTTAATGTTGGTCTGTTGACCGGTGACATAAACGGTGACGGCAGCGTGGACGGTACAGATGCCGGAATGGTACTCAGAGAGTACGCAGTGCTCCCGGAGGACAGAACATTCACGGAGGCTCAGATAAAAGCCGGAGACATCAACAATGACGGCTCTATCGATGCGAGTGACGCAGGTGACATCCTCAGATACTTCGCTGAAAAAGGTGCCGGCTATGAGGGCGACGACATGGCTGAATGGTATAAAAATCTGAAATTTTAGCCAATAACCTGCCCGTGACCAGTCTCTGGCATGGGAAAAATAACAAAATATGAAATAAGCGGCAGCTTTTTCAGGGGAACCCCTTGACAAGCTGCCGCTTTTTGGGTATAATATATCAGTGTGCTGATTTTGTATGCACATATAATATTTGTGAAAAGGAGGAAGATTATGCCTACATTTAACCAGCTCGTTCGTAAGGGAAGAAAGGATCTTGAGACAAAGTCCACAGCTCCTGCTCTCCAGAAGGGTTACAATGCTAAGAAGAAGACTCAGATCAACCAGAGCTCACCTCAGAAGAGAGGCGTTTGCACAGCTGTTAGAACAGCTACACCTAAGAAGCCTAACTCAGCTATGAGAAAGATCGCCAGAGTTAAGCTCACAAACGGCTACGAAGTTACTTCTTACATTCCAGGTATCGGCCACAACCTTCAGGAGCACAGCGTTGTTCTCATCAGAGGCGGACGTGTAAAGGATCTCCCTGGTGTGCGTTACCACATCATCAGAGGTACTCTCGATGCTCAGGGTGTTGCTAACCGTGGTCAGGCTCGTTCCAAGTACGGTGCAAAGAGACCTAAGCAGAAGTAAGATGCTTCATCAGCATGGCGGAAAGCTGAATAAATATACCGCAAATCATTATTAATATAGGCTGACTAACTACCGCAGGTTATGCGGAGATCATATAGATAGCCGTTTTTACGGCAATTGTTCTCCTCTGCTTAGCCTGACGTGCTGACCGGCGAAGGTTGCCGGTATTTTCCGGCAGTAACCGGTATAGTCCGAGTACCTATGAATTCATGAATCTATGTGAAGGAGGGAAGCGAAATGCCAAGAAGAGGTAATATCGCAAAGCGTGATGTATTACAGGATCCTGTATACAATTCAAAGCTCGTAACACGTCTTATCAACAACATTATGCTCGATGGTAAGAAGGGTGTTGCTCAGAAGATCGTTTATGGTGCATTCGAGATCGTTGCTGAGAAAACAGGCAAGGACGCTCTCGAGGTGTTTGAGCAGGCAATGGAGAATATCATGCCTGAACTCGAAG
>JAFRXL010000051.1 GCA_017441505.1 Ruminococcus sp. | reverse complement strand
GAAATGGGTATCCACGGGATATGAGATCAGAGGTAATAAGAAAGCTGCGAAAGCCTTCCTCGACGAGCTGCTTGTAGCTTACAACAAGAAACAGCAGGAGGCACTGAAAGTTATCTCAAAGATGAAGCACCCCGAGCAGTTTATAAAGGAGCAGAGCCGGATAATGGCTCTGCCCCTGTTTTTATACATCGAAGAATGGATCGACCACTCGTCCGCGAAGCTCCAGCCGACTACTATTGACGGTTACAGACAGCTCTGCAACGGCAGGATACGGACGTTCTTCGAGAGCCGCGGAACTACCGTTTATGATCTCACAGGAGAGGATCTGAACGAGTTCTATGCTTATCTTGCAAAGCAGGGACTGAAAGGTGCTTCTCAGCAGAGGTATCACGGACTGATACATTCCGCATACAGCTTTCTTATGAAGCACCAGTACATTGACAGCAATCCCTGTGACTTCGCCGACCGTCCCAAGGCTGAAAAGTACCGTGGAGCATACTATAATCAGTCGGAGTTGACGGAACTGTTCCGTGCTGCGAAAGAGAGCGAGATATACATTCCCGTGCTTCTTGCGGCATATTACGGACTTCGCCGCAGCGAGGTCCTCGGTATCAAGTGGAGCAATATCGACTTCGGGAACGGCACTATCCGCATTGCTCACAAGGTCGTGGAGCAGAAGGTGGACGGCAAATACCAGACAGTCGGTCACGACAAAATGAAAACGGAGTCCAGCAACAGGATACTTCCGCTGATGAAGGAAGTGGCAATGGCACTGCGGAGGCTGAAGCTCCATCAGGACGAGCAGCGCCGTTTATGCGGTAATTCTTACGTTCACGAATACGATGACTATGTCTGTGTGAATGAGATAGGTCAGCTTCTCAGACCAAACTATGTTACGGCAAAATTCAGTGAGCTGCTGAAAGAAAACGGCTTGAAGCACATACGCTATCATGACCTCCGCCATAGCTGTGCCAGTCTGCTTCTTGCAAACGGAGTGCCGATGAAAGAGATACAGGAGTGGCTAGGACACTCGAACTACCGCACAACAGCCGACGTTTATTCTCATCTCGATTTCAGCAGCAAGGAGCATTCTGCGGAGATAATCTCCCATGTACTGGCGGTGTGAGGTTGACATGACCATTGAGGTGATGTATAATTAAGTAAAGATTATATGAATTTGAGGTGATTATATGTCTGAAGATAACGAGATTATAATTAAAAAGAAAGAAATCATATCGCAAATGACGGAGGCTGAATTCTATCCGGAAGAATTAGTAGACCGAGCAGAATTGGAAAAGTGCAGAAGTTATAATCTTGCTGATATAGGGCTTTTAGGCGCATCATTTTCATGTTTGGCAACTTCCTTGACTATTCCGGGAAAGAGCGGACTATACAGAGTAGCAATTCCTAAAAATGGGCATCTTGCAAAGTATACAAGCGGCAAAGGATATCTTGGCAGTGTCCTATCTCCTAATAATAACCTAAGAGGGCAAGCAACTTTAACCCCCTTTGTGGTTGAACCTATGATGCTTATCATGGCAATTGCACTGTCAAGCATAAACTATAAACTTGATGAGATTAAAGAAATACAAAATGAAATATTGGATTTTCTTAAGCAGAAAGGAAAATCTGAACTTCAAGGAGATTTAAGATTCTTATCGGATATTTATAATAACTATAAATATAACTACAATAATGATACATACATTAAGAATAATCATAACAAAGTACTTGATATTAAGCAGGAAGCGGAAAGAAAGGTGGTTTTTTACCATCAACAGATTGAGTCGAAAATCTCAAAAAAAATGCTTTTTAAGGTTGACAGTAAGATAGATAAATTGTTCAGCGATGTGATAGAAGACTTTTCTGATTATCAAACTGCATTGTATATACATGCTTTTTCATCGTTTATTGATGTTCTATTACTTGAAAACTTTGAAACTGATTTTTTGAAAACGGTTTCAGATAAGATTCATAATTATTCTTTGGAATACCGTTCTTTATACACAGATGCATATTATAGAATGGAGAAGAGCAAAAACCAATCGCTTCAATCAACAGGAATCAAGCAAATTTCAAAAATCTCAAAGTTTGCAGGGAAGAAAATTCCCGAAGCTCCTATTATAAATAATTTCGAAATTAATGAAAAGCTTATCTCTGCGAGTGATAAAATGAACCAAATTCAATCTAAGAGAACCGAAGTTAGTCTTAAAATGCTTACATCAAAGAAAAGCGCGTATGTTAAGCCTTTTATTGATAGCATCAATACAATAGATTATTTGTACAATAAAGCAAATGAAATATTGATAGACCAGGATAAAATATATATTGAGAGCTATTAACTAACGAAACGTCGCTCATATAGGGCGACGTTTTTTGTGTCCAAAGTCTTAATTCTGAGTCCGAATATTGCTTTTCGGGACAGGTTGTGGTATACTGTAGTCGCTGAAGCGGATTTCCGAAACAGGAGGTAAAAATGAAAGAAGTAACAGGAAATCTGCAAGTAAAAAACGGCAAGTACTATGTGCT
>JAFRXL010000050.1 GCA_017441505.1 Ruminococcus sp. | reverse complement strand
TGATTCCTTCCATTTTTGTGATGTACTCGTTGATCTCAGCCTGGATCTCATCAGAGATACCGCCATCCTCATAGTACTGAGTACAAGCTTCAGTTGTGATTGTGAAGCCCTGAGGAACAGGGAGACCGATGTTAGTCATCTCAGCCAGGTTAGCACCCTTACCGCCGAGAAGCTCTCTCATGTTAGCATTACCTTCAGAGAAAAGGTAGCAATATTTGTTTGCCATTGGTATATACCTCCAGTTTTAAACATTACCGAATGCGGACAAAGTTTGTCCGCATTCCAGTTATATTTATTATACCACATTCCGGCAGAAATTGCCATATAAAATTGTAAAAAAATAAAGTGTGGATTTTGTTGCATTTTATACAAAAAAATGCACGTAAATATAAATTCAGAAAAAAACACTTGCATTTATTGTTAAAGTATGTAAAAATAATTAGTAGTACTCATTATAATACTATTAGAAATAATTTGACTTAGCAAGGAGATATTTACTATTATATGAAAAAAACGATGATGTGCATTTTAGTGTGCAGCTTATTAGCTTGCTCAGCCGTTTCCTGCGGCAGCAAGGACAGCAGTTCTTCAGCAAACAGCAAAAAGACGGTCGTTCCCGGGCTTTCCGACGAACAGAAAGCAAATATGAAAGCCGTTGCAGATAAAATGAATGAAGAACGTAAAAAAAGTCTTCACAACACCGACGAAATGGATGAGGAAGCAAAAAAAGTCGCAAAAAAATTTTCAGAAGCAGTTTACGAAGATGATGCCGAAGCTATGGCGAATGCTATATATCCGCCAAAGATGCTCGAAGCTATGAAAAAATGCGGAGAGTATGACAGTTTCGCAGAGAGTGTAGTTGACGGTGAAACTTCCACTCTTAGCAGTGTTGAGATAAAGTTCTGTGTAAAGCTCAAAGAAAACGAGATCGAGCTTGCAAAAAGCTATCTGAATTACTACGCTAAGCAGTACGGACTCACCGATACTGAATACAATGTGACCGCAGGCTACTCTTTCATGGCAGATGCAACATCCCGTGCTGGTAAAGTAATAAAATCTGCCGGCACATCGCTTATTGTAGTGAATATAGAAAATGAAGGCTGGAAAATAATACCGATAAGTATAAAAGAGCTTACGGAATAACATATCAGGAGGAATAGAAAAATGAATAAGGCGATAATTCTTGCTGGCGGACAGGGAAAGCGTATGAAAGCCGACATCCCGAAGCCGCTGTTTAAAGTTCTCGGAGAACCAATGCTCGAATGGGTAATATCTGCCTGCGAGAAGGCAGGAGTATCAGATATATGCGTCATAAAGGGATTCAAAGGCGAAATGATAGACGAATACCTGAACTGCAGATACAAGACTGCTTTACAGGCTGAACGTCTCGGAACAGGTCACGCAGTTATGCAGGCTGTGCCATTTCTCAAAGAGGACGACTCCGACAATACTCTCGTGCTCTGCGGAGATGCTCCTTTTATCGACGCAAAGACTATCGGGGAAGCTTTGGTTATACATAAACAGCAGAAAAACGCAGTAACCGTTATAACCGCCGAGCTCGATGAACCAAAGGGCTACGGACGCATAATCCGCACCGACAAGGGCATAAGCGGCATTGTTGAGCAGAAAGATGCCAACGAGGAACAGCTCCTTATAAAGGAAGTAAACTCCGGAGCATACTGGTTCAGAACTGCTGACCTCATCGGACTTCTCGGCAAGCTCACTAACGACAATGTTCAGAACGAATATTACCTCACCGACACTATCTCGATCGCACTCGCTGAGGGCAAGAACGCAGGTGCATATAAGTCTGAAAATCCTGAGATAATCCTCGGAGCTAACGACAGAAAAGACCTCCTTGAATTAAACAATATTGCCCGCATGGCAGTTATAGACAAGCATCTCGCAAACGGCGTAGAATTCATATGTACAGACGGAGTTATCATAGAACGCAGCGTCGAAATAGGTGTAGGTACTCAGATCCAGCCGAGTACTATCCTCAGAAACGGCACTAAGATCGGCAGCGGATGCATCATCGGTCCTAACGCACTCGCAGACGGCTGCACTATAGGCGATAACGTTGTATTCAACGCATCACAGGCTTATAGCTCCTCTATAGACAGCGGAGTTACAGTTGGTCCGTATGTTCATATCCGTCCGGACAGCCACATCAAGAGCGGAGTACATATCGGTGACTTTGTCGAGATCAAGAACTCCACTATCGGTGAAAAGACTGCTATTGCTCACCTCGCTTACATCGGCGACAGTGACATCGGCAAGAAGGTCAATATCGGATGCGGAACTGTTACCGTAAACTACGACGGTATCTCAAAGAGCCGCTGTGTTATCGGAGATAATTGCTTTATCGGATGCAATACGAACCTCATTGCTCCGGTCAAGCTCGGAAAGGCGGTATATACTGCCGCAGGAACTACCGTTACACGTGATGTTCCCGACTACGCACTCGCTATAGACCGTGGAGTCATGAAGGTCAACGAGGGATACACACTCAGAAAGCTTAAAAAGCAATAAAATCAAATGTGCAATATAATACGAAAAGGACGTCTGAATCAGACGTCCTTTTCAGGTATAGAAAAAGTTTTGGAGATTGCAGAAAAATAACGACCCCTATCGACACCCTCTCAAAAGCCGATCAAGGTCGTTATTCCGTTTGTGACTACGCACCCTCTATACGTATTCACAACTTTCGGCGTGGCACATATTCCGAAGTGCCGTATGATCTTTTTGCCAGTGTAGTACGATTAGCTCAACGTTTGGATGGACGAAAGCTGTTTTAGGCGATTAAACATATTATAGGCATTAATGTTTAATAACAGCTTCTATGCACGTTAGTCTGGTGTGATTGATTAGTACGATCGATCCGGCGGAGTTTAGACCGGATAAGCTAAAACAGTATCATATTTGCCGATTCTTACAGGACACATAAAATGTATCTGAATGTAATTATGCCGTGGAGCGAATCCCGATATATCGATGAATTCCGCATCCAACAATTGTATTATAAAACAAAGAAGGGAGATAATCAATTGAAAATATTGCTTAAATTTGGTACTAAATTGCAATTTTACGCTAATTTATTTTTATTAATAAGAAGTTAACAAACAATATATTATAACTTATATATCAGCGAGACATATATTTTGTTCATAATTATACATTTTTGTCACTGTTTTCAGCAAACGGCACGGTAACTGCGTTATATCGGTAAAATATTGGTCACACAATTATCGTGCAGTGGATGAACACAAAAATTAACACTTTAACAAATTACATTGTTGAACCACAAAAGCATCCATGATTAAAAGAGTTAAAAAACTGGCACTGTGAATTTTTTTGGAAAGATATGGCTGAAAGTTATATAATTATTTCATAAAACAAAAAGCAGGAGTATCTCAACTCCTGCGAAAATTCATATAATACCCTCAGCCGCTTCGTCTATGCATTTCTGATAATACGCACGGCTCCAGCTGAACTCAAATTCGCTGAACAGCTTCAGACAAGCCTGAGCACTTGCGACAGCTGCTTCAAGCCCTTCCTGATCGCCGCTTTGCTGCAATAAATAAACACCCGTTATCATTATTTCAAGAAGTTTTGTGTCATTTTTTCCCTGAGGCTTATACCCGAATTTCATGAGCTTAAAAGCGTCATTATAGCGTTTTGCAGCACAATCCACAAGAGCAAGAGCCATATACAGATCAGCCTGCTGCTGAAGAGTTTTCTTCTGCGAGTAATTCTGTATGAAATTGATGTTTTCAGTTCTGAAATCATCGGCATCACGCCAATGTCCGAGCTTGCTTTTGATCTTCAGCATTTCTATGCAATAGTAATACTTATCATCTCCGCTGAGCTTCTTATCAGAAAGCATATCCAGATAAAATGCAGCACTTTTACTGTCGTGTATCCTGTCATACAGCTTAGCCACCTGAATAATATCTTCCGGTATAGGCTTTTTATTGTCGTTGATAAAAGTATCCGCATATATCTCACAAAGCTCTTTGATATAGCCTTCGTTGATATATAGCTGATAGATCTCTTCATATTTCTTCATTTCAGATGAAAACGAAGGCAGAAGCGATCTGCCAAAATTATTTTTTTTACGTTCTGACGGCGACAGCATGATTACTCTTCCCTCCCCCTGACGTATGAGGTATCCATCCTTAGTGGGATCCTTATACCCTGTAATTATCTGTACCTGTTAATTTTAACACATATTCAAAACTTAGTCAATATTTGTTGGTGATAATAAAGCAAAACTGTTGAAATGCACAAAAACACGCAAGAAAATTTTACTTATCAATTTATTGAACTATATTGTATTTTAAGTTTATTTCAAGTTTTTATGGTATAATAGATGTATGGTGGATAATTATGGACATTACACTATAGCGAAAGGGGTACTGTTATGAGATTACTTGTTGTAGAAGATGAGATCCAGCTTGCGGATGCTCTTACCGAAATACTTAAAAGAAACAGATACAATGTCGATACCTGCTATAACGGCATCGACGGATATGATAACGCTCTCACCGGAGTTTACGACTGCATAATACTCGATATAATGCTTCCCGGGATGAACGGTATCGAAGTCCTGAGCAAGCTCAGGCACGAGAAAATATCAACTCCCGTGCTGCTGCTGACCGCAAAAAGTGAGATCGAGGATAAGATAAACGGTCTTGATACCGGTGCTGACGATTACCTCACAAAGCCCTTCATCACAGGCGAGCTGCTTGCACGAGTAAGAGCTCTCACCAGAAGAAAGGGCGAGATCATTGACGAAAATAAGCTTGATTACAACGGTCTTGAGCTCAACAAAAGCACCTGCACCGTTATTTGGAACGGCAGCGATGTAAAGCTTAGTCTTAAAGAATACCAGATAATGGAGCTTCTTATCTCCAATCCGCATCAGATACTGCCTAAAGAGAGGATAATCGAGAAAATATGGGGATATGAAAGCGATGTCGAGTACAATAATATAGAAGTATACATATCTTTCCTCAGAAAAAAACTGGCTTCACTATCCGCTCCTGTGCAGATAAAAACTGCCAGAGGCATGGGATATTCACTTGAATAAGGAGGTGCCTCCGGAATGTTCAGAAAAGCTCAGCTGAAGCTTTTTGCTATCATCGCCGGTATTCTGCTTGCAGTATTTATCGCCGTTCTCGGCTCTATAAATCTGATAATGAAGATCGTTATGGAAAACCAGTCAAGGTCTGCACTTAAACAGATAGCGGCAAGCGTTGAATACGATGATACAGCTATGGAGTTCTATTATACTCCGCCGGGCAATGATAACGAACCGCCGAAAGACCCTCGAAACGATCACGGTGAAGCACCGCCTTTCGTTCCGGACACTCCTACCAATCACAATATTACTACTTCTCCGCCTACAACAGCAGAGATCACGTCTGCTCCCGAAATAACAACTACTGTCGAAACTACAGAGCCTACCGAAGCGGAAACCGAACCGACTATCCCGCAAACTGAATTTTATACAGAAGAAGAACCGACCGAACCGCCTGTAATCATAATCGAAACTGAACCTACAGTTCCTCCGGTCGTAACTCACCAACCTCCCGCACCTGTTCAGCCTGTAAAGACAACAGGTGTACAAACTACAACTCCAAAGCCTCCGGCAGTGACAAAACCAACTCCTAATGTACCCGAGCCGCCGGTCCACGAAGACCCTCGTCCACATAAAGAGGACAATGATGACGATAAAGATGATAAAAAAGGCGACAAAAAAGAAAATAACGACAATAAAAATAACGGTCAGCAGGGGTGGCAGCAGCCTAATGGCGGCTGGTACGGATTCGGTCCATGCCCTGACCCCGGTTTCAGTTACTGGGGCGGTTACTACCCTCCGTACCCATATTACTACTGGGGAAGCAAGCCGAAGGATGAAGTTCCGCCGGAAAATACCGAACAAGATGATGACGATGATGACGACGATCAAAAAATCGCCAACGTCAGCATGACAGATGATACAGGCTATATCATGCCTCTCGGTAATACTGCGAACGTTACCACAACCGCAGCGACAACTTCAAAGCCGGCATCCACAACGCTCCCTAAGAAAAGATTCCAAGACCGAAGGTTCGGAGAACCGGTCCCGAAATCACTCGGTCCTACAGAGTTCTTCATAGTAATGGCTGATGAATCCGGCAACTATGTCTCAAAACAGAACAATGACGATCTCACCGATGAGAACGCTCAGAAATACATCACTAAAATACTCGATTCCGGCGAAAGTACGGGAATGCTGAATAATTTCCAGTTCTATCAGCAGGATAAGGACAACGGCACTATGTTCGTTTTCACCGATAAAACTGCCGAAATGGATATGCTCCATAAGCTGACAAGAACTACCATAATGATCGGCTCTATAGCTTTCATCCTGCTGTCGGTAGTTTCATTCTATCTCAGCGGACTTGTAATGAAACCTCTGAAAATAGCCTTTGAAAAGCAGAAGCAGTTCGTTTCAGATGCAAGTCACGAGCTAAAGACTCCGGTTACCGTCATATCCGCAAATGCGGACGTTCTTGCCGGTGAGATTGGTGAAAACAAGTGGCTGACATACATCAAGTCCCAGACCGAGAGAATGAACATCCTCGTAAACGATCTGCTCAACCTCACAAGACTTGAAAATAATACATCCAATGATTTTGTCCGCACCGATTTTGACCTCAGCAAAGCAATAGTCAATACCGCTCTTCCGTTTGAATGTCAGGCTTTCGAGAGCAACAAGAATTTCGTTGTTCAGGTGGACGACGGCATAAAGATAAACGGAAGCGAAAAGCACATCAAGCAAATGGCTGCGATATTTATCGACAATGCCCTTAAATACTCCAAGGACGGCGGTCTTGTCAGAGTTTCCCTCGTTCAGGACGGCGATAAAAAGATACTTTCTGTATACAATACAGGTCAGGGAGTAAAGGAAGAGGACAAAGATAAAATTTTTGAGCGATTCTTCCGCAGTGACGAGTCCAGAAACCGTGCTACAGGCGGTTATGGTCTCGGACTTGCTATTGCAAAGTCTATAATCGACAAGCACAAGTTCAAAGTACAAGTGGAAAACGTCGAGGGCAGCAGCATCTGCTTTGTCGTTACCATGCAATAATTATATGTAGGAAAGTCCGGAAGATTCATTATGAATTTTCCGGACTTTTTATAATACGATTTTAATTTATAAAAGATTTCATTGTAGCAATCAAGGTAGAAATTGATAAAGCCATTGCACTCAACGCTAAAATAAAAGCTGTTATCCCTTCTATTATTTTCTTGGCAGACGAGTAGTTTTCTTTTGCTGATTCAGAAAAAATATGACTTTTGAGTTTTGAAATTACATAAATACAAGCTTTTACAAAACCAACAAATATATAGACTGTCCATGACATAAAAATAAGTAATTCAATTGCAGCCAATAGTTCACATCCAAATGCCCCACCGTTCCAATGATTATCATAAAAAAGTAATGAATGATAAAGAGAAAGCAAACTAATGAAAAAAAGAAAAATATGCTTCCCAAAAAACTCTAATATCTCTCCCTTTTTTTCCATACTAATAAGCGGAAATAAAACAAATGACACATAAAACATACCACCGCCTATAACAGCTCTTGATTCGGCTTCTTGATCTCCTGCTTGACTAAGCAACATGATAAGAATACTTGAAAAGAACAATCCAGCATCTAAACTATATAGTAATCTTTTATTGCATCTAATTTTGTCAAATAAATCTTTTATTTTCATAAATACTCCTAATAATATTTAATTACGATGAAATGATACCATAAAAAATATAATTTGTCAATTTAATTCTGTATAAATCACAGCTTCCTGCACACAATATCCGCAAAAGGAGGCTCAGTTATGAATATCACACCTGAATTATACGATCAAATGAGCAAAAATGCTTCTCCCAAAACAAACAGCCGTGTAAATGTTGCGACAGCTTTCTGCGTCGGCGGACTTATCTGCGTTATAGGCGAAATAATACGCACACTCTTGGAGTCCTACATTTCTGATACTACGACCGCTGCTCTGTGGACTTCTATAATACTGATCTCGCTCAGCTCCATATTTACGGGACTTGGCTGGTACGAAAAAATCGCAAAACACGCCGGTGCAGGTACTCTTGTACCGATAACAGGATTCTCCAATGCGATAAGTTCTTCGGCAATAGAAGCAAAGTCTGAGGGAGCTATCCTCGGAGTTGGCACAAAAATATTCACCATAGCAGGTCCGGTCATACTTTACGGATGTACAGCCTCGGTGATATACGGTATTATATACTATATAATAATGTAGGCGGAATCACAAAAAAATAAGCAGGGCTTTTGACCCTGCTTAGACATAGATAAATAAAATAAATATGTGTAGAACAAAAGAAAGGAGACAACAAAACGAGTGTTAATAATTAAAGATTATTTAACACTATAGATATTATAGCTTATTTTGCAGTTTCCGTCAAGCAAAAACGCCTAATTTTTTAAACCGAAAAAGAATTTCCGGCATTTTGCACAATTTGATAGTGGCATATTTTTTTAATATATACAAATAATAAAATCATATCTTAACCAAATTTGACTAAATAAATTCATTTTATCATTTTTGCAGTTTTAAATATGCCTATAGTAATTTTGCAATAAATTTGAGGTTAAATTTAATATATAAATTTCCGCTTCAAACGAAAAAAAGGTGTTTACAAATTGTAGCTTTTGTGATATAATGTTTTACAGTAGTTATACGTGGTTAACGAAATGTCGCTTTCCACCCTATAACCCGTTAATTTTTACTATTTCAGGAGGTAAATTCCTATGGCAATCAAAAGAAAAATGAAAACCATGGACGGTAACAATGCTGCTGCTTGGGTATCATATCCATTTACTGATGTAGCTGCTATTTACCCAATCACACCTTCCTCAGTTATGGCTGAGGTTACAGACAGCTGGTCTGCTAAAGACAAGAAAAACCTTTTCGGTCAGCCTGTAACAGTTGCTGAGATGCAGTCCGAAGCTGGTGCTGCCGGTACTGTTCACGGTTCACTTTCAGCAGGTGCTCTTACTACTACATATACTGCTTCACAGGGTCTTCTCCTTATGATCCCAAATATGTACAAGATCGCTGGTGAGCTTCTTCCAAACGTTATCCACGTTTCTGCAAGATGCGTTTCTTCCCACGCTCTTAACATTTTCGGTGACCATTCAGATATTTATGCTTGCCGTCAGACAGGTTACGCTATGCTCTGCTCAGGCAGTGCTCAGGAAGTAATGGATCTCGGTGCTGTTGCTCACCTTTCTACAATCAAGGGCAGAGTTCCTTTCCTCCACTTCTTCGACGGTTTCCGTACTTCCCACGAGATCCAGAAGATCGAGACATGGGATGACGAGACTCTCTACAGCCTCCTCGACAAGGATGCTGCTCAGGCTTTCAGAGACGGTGCTCTCCACCCAGAAAGACCTGTTCTCCGTGGTTCTGCTGAGAACCCAGACGTATTCTTCCAGGCTCGTGAAGCTTGCAACAAGTACTATGATGCTCTTCCGGCTATCGTTGAAGATTACATGAACAAGGTAAACGACCTCATCGGTACAGATTACAAGCTCTTCAACTACTACGGTGCTGCTGACGCTGAGCACATCATCGTTGCTATGGGTTCTGTAAACGAGACTATCGAAGAGACTATCGATTACCTCAACGCTAACGGCGGTAAGTACGGTCTCGTTAAGGTTCGTCTCTACAGACCTTTCGTTGCTTCCAAGCTCGTTGAAGTTATCCCTGATTCTGTTAAGAGAATCTCTGTTCTCGACAGAACTAAGGAGCCTGGTTCACTCGGTGAGCCTCTCTACCTCGACGTTGTTGCTGCTCTCAAGGGCACAAAGTTCAACGATGTTCCTGTATTCACAGGTAGATACGGTCTCGGTTCCAAGGACACTGTTCCGGCTCAGATCGTTGCTGTATTCAAGAACACAGAGAAGCCAAGATTCACAATCGGTATCAACGATGATGTTACTAACCTCTCTCTCCCACTCGAAGAGAACCCGGATTCAGCTCCTGCTGGTACAACTGCTTGTAAGTTCTGGGGTCTTGGTTCAGACGGTACTGTAGGTGCTAACAAGAACTCTATCAAGATCATCGGTGACCACACTGATCTCTATGCTCAGGCTTACTTTGCTTATGACTCAAAGAAGTCCGGCGGTGTTACAATCTCTCACCTCCGTTTCGGTAAGACTCCTATAAAGTCTACTTACCTCATCAACAAGGCTGATTTCGTTGCTTGTCACAACCAGAGCTACATCGATAAGTATGATATGGTTTCAGACATCAAGCCAGGCGGAACTTTCCTCCTCAACACTATCTGGAGCCCAGAAGAACTCGATGCTAACCTCCCGGGACAGGTTAAGAGATATATCGCTCAGAACAACATCAACTTCTATATAATCAACGGCGTTAAGCTCGGTGAAGAGACAGGTATGGGTACACGTATCAATACTATCCTCCAGTCTGCTTTCTTCAAGCTCGCTAACATCATTCCTTTCGAGGACGCTCTCAAGTACATGAAGGCTGCTGCTGAAGCTTCTTACAGCAAGAAGGGTCAGGACGTAGTTGAAAAGAACTGGAACGCTATCGATGCTGGTCACCAGAACATCGTTAAGGTTGACGTTCCTGATTCATGGAAGGATTGTGCTGATACTCAGATGGGTATGCCTCCTGTAACTTGCGATGACAAGGTTCTTCAGGACTTCGTAAACAACATCCAGATCCCATGTAACGCTCAGAAGGGTGACACTCTCCCAGTTTCTACTTTCGTAGACAGAGCTGACGGTACTTTCCCACAGGGTTCTGCTGCTTTCGAGAAGCGTGGTATCGCTGTTAAGGTTCCTTCATGGGATGCTTCTAAGTGTATCCAGTGTAACCAGTGTGCATATGTATGTCCACACGCTGTAATCAGACCTGTTGCTATGACAGCTGATGAACTCGCTAAGGCTCCTGCTCAGACAAAGTCTGCTGACTTCAAGCCAGCTCTCGGCGATCTCAAGTTCGTTATGACTGTTTCTACTCTCGATTGTACAGGATGCGGCGTTTGTGCTAACGTTTGTCCTGCTAAGGAGAAGGCACTCGTTATGGAGCCTATCGCTTCACAGATGGATCAGCAGGAAGTATTCAACTACGGCAGAACTATCGACGAAAAGCCAGAGGTTGCTGCTAAGTTCAAGGCTGATTCCGTTAAGGGTTCACAGTTCAGACAGCCACTCCTCGAATTCTCAGGTGCTTGTGCTGGTTGTGGTGAAACTCCTTACGCTAAGCTCGTTACACAGCTCTTCGGCGACAGAATGATGATCGCTAACGCTACAGGTTGTTCTTCAATCTGGGGTGGTTCAGCTCCTTCTACACCTTACACAGTTAACAAGAAGGGCAGAGGTCCTGCTTGGAGCAACTCACTCTTCGAGGATAACGCTGAGTTCGGTTACGGTATGTACCTCGCTCAGGAAACACTCAGAAAGAGAGTTACTGATAAGGTCCTCGCTCTCCAGGAGAAGGCTGAAAATGCTGACGTTAAGGCTGCTATCGCTGAGTACCTCGATACTTACAACGACGGTGCTAAGAATGCAGAAGCTACAGATAAGCTCGTTGCTGCTCTCGAAGCTTGCGGATGCGACGATGCTAAGGCTATCCTCGCAGAGAAGGATTACCTCAGCAAGAAGTCACAGTGGATCTTCGGTGGTGACGGTTGGGCTTACGACATCGGTTTCGGCGGTCTTGACCACGTTATCGCTCAGGGCAAGAACATCAACATCCTCGTATTCGATACAGAGGTTTACTCAAATACAGGCGGACAGGCTTCCAAGTCTACACCTACAGGTGCTATCGCTCAGTTCGCTGCTGCTGGTAAGGTCGTTAAGAAGAAGGACCTCGCTGGTATCGCAATGAGCTACGGCTACGTTTACGTTGCACACGTTGCTATGGGTGCTAACATGAACCAGTGTATCAAGGCATTTGCTGAGGCTGAGGCTTATGACGGTCCTTCAATCGTTATCTGCTACGCTCCATGTATCAACCACGGTATCAAGACTGGTATGGCTACTGCTCAGGCTGAGGAGAAGAAGGCTGTTGAGGCTGGTTACTGGCACCTCTACAGATACAACCCAGAGCTCAAGGCTGAGGGCAAGAACCCATTCATCCTTGATTCTAAGGCTCCAAACGTTGACGAGTACAAGAACTTCCTCATGGGCGAAGTTCGTTACAACTCACTCGCTCGCTCTAACCCAGAGAGAGCTGAGAAGCTCTTCGACGCTGCTGTTGAGAACGCTAAGGATCGTTACGATTACCTTACACGTCTCACAAAGCTCTACGGTAACGACTAATCAGACAGTTTGACGCTGTTTAACGTGTTTATTATGCTCAGACGGATTTTCGTTTAGTTACGGAAATATAATGAACTCCCCGATACTTCACGGTATCGGGGAGTTTTGTTTTACATCTTTTTGTTGTAGTAAATAAGCGAGCCAAGGTAGATCGCACTGATAATTCCAAGTACACAGGCTAATGTACAGCTTACAATGATATTGAAATAATTCGACACGATAACTGCCAAAGACAGCACTACAAGAGTTACATTAAATGTAGTCTTAGTTACCTCTTTTTCGATAGTACCAAGCCGCTCATCGTTTTCCCGGATATACTGCTCTTTGAACTTCTTTTCGTCTTTAAGCGACTTTTTTGTCCTTACTAAATTCATGATCGAAACCGTGATTATACCGGTAAAAAATCCGCCGTTATATCCTTTGTCACTGCCGAAAATCAGCAGCAGCACGTAACTTATTGTGAATACGATTATCAGTGCCCAGAATATCTTTAAACGCTTTTTAAGCTTTTTTCTGAATTCTTCCATAGTTATTCTCCTTTACATCTTTTTGTTGTAGTATGCTGTTACTGCGACTGAAATAATTCCTGCTAAGATTATAACAAATGCAAGTGTCATGGAGACAACAGGATCGAAAAAACCTGCTACAATTGCTGCAAGAGATAATACCATGACCAAGATCGTTGAAGATGTTTTTGCGGTTTCTTTCTGTATTAAAGTATTTCTTTCGTCAGTCTCTGTTATGTATGCCTGTTTCAGCTTTTCTTCGTCTTGAAGGAGAGGCATCAGTTTGAATATATAGAAAACCGCTACAACTTCTGTGCCACCGAAAGCTCCTGAGAGAATGCCTCTTGCATAGTCAGGAGCTCCTGTGATACGAATGAGTATAAAGTAGATAAAAAGTCCTGACATACAAAATATTGTACTAATTATAACTTTTCTTTTGATCTTTTTCCTGAATTCTTCCATAGTTATTCTCCTTTAAATGTTCTCGTCGCCCTCAAAAATGAACAGCTCCTCAATAGTAATGCCAAAAAACTGAGCCGCTTTATGTGCAAGCGTGAGGGACGCATTGTATTTTCCGTTTTCAAGTGATATTATAGTCTGTCTCGTGACCGAAAGTGCGTCAGCAAGCTCCTGCTGCGTGACCTTCCTTTCTTTCCGAAGCTCCTGTATCTTATTTTTCAAATTATCGACCTCCCCAGAAGTAAAGTTAACTTTACAATAATAGTATAGCAAGCTTTACATTATTTGTCACGTCCACTTTACATATTTTTTATTTTTTTTTATTTCCCCAGCACTATATACAAATAATATGCATTATATTGACATCAATATAATTGTAGTGATATAATATTTTTATCAGTTTAACTGAAAAATATAGGAGGGTATACCATGAAAAAAATTATCGCAGGCATTTTAGCCTTTACAACAGTATTCACAATACTCACAGGATGCGGAAAGGACGAAAGCAGTTCTTCCGAAAAGAGCAGTAGTTCTTCTGCTCAGTCCGCCGAAAAAGCTGGTGATTCTGCTTCAACAGACGAGGATAATACAAACTCAACCGAAGAAAACGTAACTGAGGAAGACGTAACCGAGGAAAATACCGAAACTGAAACTAAAGAAAATAATAATAGTTCAGACAGCGGCTATATTGAGCCGTCCGGAGACTATGAGGATTTCATCAAAGATGCGATCGAAAATATAAACGCAGAGAATTATAAGGAGCTTTTGTACTCCTATTACCCTACTGATGTAATTGATACTATTTTGGAATATCGTCCGGACATGATGGATGAATTGAAGGAAGACTTAGACAGCGATGGTAAAAAAATAATATACAAGGGTATAATCAGTGAAGAAAAAGTACCTGATGACGAGATCGCAGATGCAGGCGAGGAATTAGCTCAGTACGCAGCAGCTGCTGAACTCATAAAGAAATACAAAGGTGACGTTGAAGCTATTCCCGAAGAAGAACAGGAAGCTGCAATGGAGGTAAGAGACTCCAGATATAAGATAACACAGGCATACTTGGTTGATGTTGAAATAGAGTATGAGGGCGAAGAAGGCAACCCCGATGAAATGTACTTCCTTGTATATTATATCGACGGTGACGGCTGGAAACTTGAAGAATCTATGGTCGGATATGTCAAAAAATCCAAAAAAACCACTCTTAATGCACACGCTTCCTCACTTGAAAAAGCCTTTGCATCCGCATTAACCGATTTGGACGTTGAAGGTGTTGACCTGAGCGGAAAATATATAATAAGCTCCGATGACAGCATGAACGTAAATGCAGAGAGCAAGCCTGTTGACAAGATAAAGTCACAGACAAAGAACTATTTTGACGATATTGTAAAAATAGATTATTTTGTCGTTATTGACAATGGCTGTCCGATTTATGCTGTAATAAAGAATAAGGACGATGATACATATATAGGCACTTATCCGGCTTATACTTTACCGGCTGATATTAATGACTATTCAAAGGAAAGAGACGAGAATTTCAACCACTCCTATGAAGAACTCTACCAGCTTGCTAAGGATTTATTAAAATAAAAAACATTAGTAAAATATAAGGAGAAAAATATGAAAAAAATTATCGCAGGCATTTTAGCCTTTACAACCGTATTCACTATGCTCACAGGATGCGGAAAAAAAGAAAGCAGCTCTGTTTCTTCATCTGAAACATTCGCACAGCCAAATCATTCAGAAAATATTGAAGATGCTATAAAAGATTATCTCGCTGCATACAAAAACGAAGATTTAAATAAGATTGCTTATTTCTCTTATCCTACTGAATTTGTTGATACTGGTATTGAATGTGATTCACATTTTTTAGAACCACTCAGTATAGATGATCAAATAGGTAAAAACGTAATATACAAAAGCATATTAAAAAAAGAAAAAATGTCTGATGATGACATTGCTCAAATAAAAAAACAATTAATTGAATGTGAAGCTATGCTAAATATTATGAAAAAATATGGCAACGATCTAAGTGATATTACAGAAGAGGATAAGAAAGCCGCATTAAATGCTAAAGACACAAAGTACAATATAACTGAAGCATATGACGTTGAAGTTAACGTTGAATGTGAACTTGAAGACAGTGTTATTAATCACTGGGTCGTTCAAATGTACTATATTGAGAATGATGGTTGGAAAGTAGGTATCGAACAACGCTCTTAACTTCGCAAAATTAGATACCATGAAAAGGAGAAAAAATATGAAAAAGATCACTTCATTGACATTAGCTGCTCTGACAGCAGGAATCGCTCTTGGCGGCTGCGGACTTACTAAAGACGACGACGACAGCAGCAGCGATAAAGAAAAATCCTCAGATTATAAGGATATTATCGAGAATTATATCGACACTGTTGACAACGGCGATATCGAAAAGGCATTAAAACTTATGTATCCTGATGATCTCGCTAAAATGCTTGAAAAATACGGCGATTTCGACACAAATGAGGAATTTCAGGAACTTATGAACAAGGATATTGAAGTTTTAGAGATCAAAAAGGAAAATGATTTTCCTGATGAATCTATAAAACAATTTTCCACTTATTTAGGTCAAGTAAAATATCCTCTCGACATTCTGGAAGAATATGGATTGAGTAACTTAGATGAACTCAATAGTCTCAATGATGAAAAACGTGAGGAAATACAAAAAAAATATAAGGAATTAAATAAGGATGATTCCACTTCACCTTATGATATTGACGAAGCTTATTTAGTATATGTTAAGTATAAAGTCGACGACGATGAAAAATATGCCGAAATGCTCGTTTATCATGTCGGCGATGAAGGCTGGAAAGTGGACGAAAGTATGTGGAAATACATCAATAAGTCAAAAAAAACCAGCAGTAACAGTTGGGCAAGTGCTTTAGGAAAAGGTTATGCGTCAGCTCTGTGCGATATAGAAAACCGTGACGCTGCTGATGTCAGCGGTACATATATCATATGCTCCGACAGCAGCAAGAATGTAAATGTACCAGACGACTTGGATATTGATAAGCTTGATGAGTACGCTGAGAATTATTTCGATAAAAAGGATGACTTCGATTATTTTGTTGTTATTGAAGACGGCTGTACTGTATTTTCAGCATTAAATTCAAAGGACAAAGAAGGCAAGGTCGGAACCTTTCCGGCAAACAGCATCCCTGTAAAGGAAGATGACCATATCAGTACCGAAAGTTCTGATGATAAGGAATACAGCCTTGATGAACTTTATGACATGGCTGTTGAGCTGGTCAAATAAAAATATTCGGGAGTACCATTCTATAGTGGTACTCCATTTTATTGTTCAAGTCATACAAACAGATTTGCATATTTTTGTTCACCTCTCCGATTCTTCGGAGAGATTTTTTTATTATACAACTGTTTTCCATTGAATTCTGCCGTTTTTCTGCCCTCTTATGAACGGTGCATTTCCGCTCAGTACCAAAAAGGAGGTATGTAAATTGCAGGACGATAAAGAAAAAATAAGCAAACGGAACGCTTTCTGCTGCTATTATGCTGTTCTCGGCAATGCCGCTGAAGCGGCTCTGAAAGCTGGTTTCAGCAGCAAGTCCGCTCTCTCAGAGGGACTAAAAGCTCTGAACAGCGTCTGTTGCAGACGTAAGATCTCCAGATACAGAGATGCTTTGTCGGACAGCGGTAACGTCATGGCTGGGCTTAAAAGGCTCGCTTTCGGAAGCTGTACTGACGCTGTAAGACTGGTATTCGCCGAGGAGCTACCGCCGCCCGATGTTATCTCTGAACTCGACCTTTTCAACGTATCAGAGATAAAACGTGATAAAAACGGCGGAGTTGAGGTAAAACTATTCGACAGGCTGAAAGCTCTCGAAAAACTTTATGAGCTCGAAACTGCTTTCAGCGACCGCAGTAAAGCTGATGACCTTATGTCGGCTCTTACCTCTTCCGCAGAGGAAGGTGATATTGTTGAAGATCAGTGATCTTTCTCCAAAACAAAGGCTTACCATGAACTGGTGGAAGAATCCCCGCTATAAGAAACGTGACGCTATCATATGCGACGGTGCTGTGAGAAGCGGTAAAACACTTTCTATGTCAGTGGGATTTATCTTCTGGGCCTCAGCCAGTTTCAACGGCAACGCTTTTGCTCTTTGCGGCAAGACTATCACCTCTCTGCGAAGAAATGTGGTCACACCGATCTTTCCGCTGCTCTCCGACCTCGGTGCGGTCTGCTCTGAAAAAGTAAGCTGCAATTATATCGACATCACTATGTTCGGCAACACAAACCGTTTTTACCTGTTCGGCGGTAAGGACGAAAGCTCCGCAGCTCTGATCCAAGGAATGACTCTTTCGGGAGTTTTCTTTGATGAGGCTGCTCTGATGCCTCGGTCTTTCGTTGAACAGGCTCTGGCAAGATGCTCAGTAAACGGCTCGAAAATGTGGTTCAACTGCAATCCTGATAATCCCTCACATTGGTTCTATAATGAGTGGATAAAAAAGGCTGAAGAAAAAAATGCACTGTATCTTCACTTCACTATGGATGATAACCCTTCACTCTCAGAAGCTATGAAAAACCGCTACAGGCGGCTTTACTCCGGAGCCTTTTTCGACCGGTTCGTTCTCGGCAAATGGACCGCTTCGGAGGGTGTGGTGTATCCTATGTTCAACGAAAAAATACACGTTTTCTCAGAAGATGTAATTTGCGAAAAATACGTCATATCTTGTGATTACGGCACTGTCAATCCCTCGTCATTCGGTCTTTGGGGACTTAACAAAGGCGTGTGGTACCGCATAAGGGAGTATTATTACTCCTCGAAAAAAACGGGAGTCTCACGAACCGATGAGGAACATTACGCCGCTCTTGAAGAACTTGCAGGAAATCTGAATATAAGTAAGGTCATCGTCGACCCGTCCGCAGCAAGTTTTATTGAGTGTATCCGCAGACACCGCAGATTCAGAGTGGCTAAAGCCGAAAATGACGTTATCACAGGTATTCGTCAGGTGAGCAATGCTCTGCGTGAGAATAAACTCAGATTTCATTGCTCGTGCAGAGATATAATACATGAATTTCACCTCTACAGGTGGAGTGAAAAAGCCGGTGTGGATGCTCCCATAAAAGAGAATGACCACGCTATGGATGATATGCGTTACTTCGTGGCGGATATGCTCCGTGATAAGTGCGGCGATGAACTCTTTACCTTTTCAGTCGCAAGATAATACACCGTTCAGTTTCCTTAAAAGGAGGTTTTATGAAACTTTTCAGACGAAAAAACTCCGGCAGAAATGTTCCGGAGATAGCCGCCGCTATGCGAAGTCCATGTGGTGATACAGCTCTGCCTACCGTAATGGAACAGGCTGAAAAAGAACTCTACGACAGACTAAGAGCGGCTGTTCCCATAATCGATGCCGCTATAATGAAGATAATCAGACTGACCGGAGGTTTCAAAGTCATCTGCTCGGATGAAAATGTACAGGATGCTCTCGATAATTTTCTCGATAACGTCCCTGTCGGACTTACCGGACGCTCGGTGAACTGCTTTGCCGATAATTTCCTCGACAGTCTTATAACCTACGGCAGTGCGATAGGCGAGATAGTCCCCGATAATAAAAATTCCACTATATCCGGTCTATGGAACGGTGATATATCCAGAATAAAGGTATATTCCGGCTCTGACCCTTTCGACCGCCGCTATTCATTCCGTAAGGCTGACGGCTCTTTAAGAACTATATCCCATCCCGAACGCATCCTCTACGCTTCTCTCACCGGAGGTCACTCGGTTTTAAGAGGTCTTCCGTCACTCAGCAGTATTCTCCTTAGAATATACCAGTGTATCGGTCAGAACTTCGACCGTGCCGGCAATGTGAGATATGCAGTAACATACAGACCTCAGTCCGACCCCGGAGATGTTATTTACTCCCGTGAACGTGCTCAGCAGATAGCCGAGCAGTGGGCGGACGGTATGAATTCCGCTAAATACGGTCAGGTCAAGGACTTCATTGCTGTCGGGGACGTTGATATTAAGGTCATCGGTGCTGATAACAAAATGTTCGACACCAATATCCCTGTTCGGCAGATACTCGAACAGCTCATAGCTAAACTCTCTATACCGCCGTTTTTGCTCGGACTTAGCTGGAGCAGTACCGAGAGAATGTCCTCTCAGCAGGCGGATATTCTCACTTCCGAGCTTGAATACTACCGCCGTCTGCTTACTCCCATTATATGCGATATAGGAAACTCCTTCCTCTGCTCTATAGGCTCTGAGGCTTCCTGCCGTGTCGAATGGGATAATATCAATCTACAGGATGAATCCGTTCTTGCGGAATCTCGTCTTAAAAATGCTCAGGCACGGGAAATCGAGCTCAGGCTTGATAAAATCAATTAAATTCTGCTTGACCGACTCAGCCACTTCTCTGTTTAAAATAATTATATTTTTGGAGGTAAACTTATGTATAACGATATTAAACTCGAAAAAGGTCTTTACAATCTCAGCGGAAAATCTTTCACTTCCGCCCTCGAAGAGCTTGACCCCTCTTCTGCTTACTCCGGTACTCCACTCGAAAAGCTCGACGCTTTTGAACGTCAGCTCAAACGCTTCAATATAAGAATTTCCGGTCCGGACTGCGATCGTGTGGAAAAATTCTATTCCTCTACCGAAACTGCTGTACTCTTCCCTGAATTCGTCACAAGATGTATCAGAAAAGGCTTCGACGAGACTGTGCTCTCTTCCATATGTGCAGCCAAAACTATGAGCTGCTCCGGACAGTACCTCGGCTGCACTCTCGATGACTCTGAGGAATATACAGCCTCAGAACAGGCTGACCAGCTCCCGACTGCTTCCGTGACGGAGAGTGCTACCGCTACAGTCCTCGCTAAGTACGGCAGACTTATCAGTGCTTCTTATGAGGCTATCCGCCAGCAGAGACTCGATGTTTTCGGCATCATGCTCAGAAGCATCGGCGTGAAACTCGCTGTGACCGTCGTCAAGGATGCTGTTGCCGCTCTTGTTGAGGATGCGGCTCAGATAACTACTTCCGCCCTCACTTATGACGATCTTGCTAAGCTCTATGGAAGCTTCGACTGCTTCGATATGACTACAGTTATAGCTTCTCCGGAACTCGCTTCAAAGATCGCTGCTATGGATCAGATGAAGGATTGCTCTGCTGATTCTGACGGCCGTTTCATTCTCCCGTTCGGCTCTGAACTCGTTAAGACTTCCGCTGCTGATAATACCACTATCATCGGTATCGACCGCTGCTTCGCTCTCGAATTTATCACCAGCACCGACCTCGTTATGGAGACCGATAAGCTCATCGACCGCCAGCTCGACCAGATCACTGTCTCTATTACCTGCGGATTCAGAAAAATTACTCCCGATGCCGTAAAATTGCTCAAAGTAACATCCAGTAACTAACATTATATACCGTCCCCCGTTGCTCGTCGTGCTGGTATAGGGATCATACGCCTTTTATCGGGGCAAACCTTTCTGAGGAAAGGTTCTTCCCCGAACCCCTTTCCAAAGACTTTCAGATTGATTTTTCCCCAGATAGGGTACTCTCAAATATTCAAAAATATGTCAATTAAAAATACTCCCGGAGTACCCTATCTGGGGAAAAAATAGAGCCGAAAGTTTTAGGAAGGGAGTTTGAGGGAGAACCCTTTTTCAAAAGGGTTTCCCTCAATAAGAAGCGTAAAAACTCTACACAGTCACCACGAACAACGGGGGCGGTAATGCTACAGAAAGGCGGTAATTATGGATACTGAAACTCTTGCCAAGATAAACAAATTCACAAGACGTGAGTTTACAGAGGACGAAATATACACATTCTCCGTTATTCTCTGTGATAACGAAATAGACCGTGACTGCGAACGTTTCTCGGACAATGCTCTTGAACAGATATGCAGTCTTTTCATCGGTAAGACCGGCATCTCCGACCACGACCCAAGTGCTTCAAATCAGACTGCTCGTATTTTTGATACCGAACTCATAACTGACGAGGCTCGCACTACTAAATACGGCTCGCCTTACAAATACGTCAAAGCTTACGCTTATATGGTCAGGACTGCTGACAATCATGACCTCATCGCTGAAATTGACGGCGGCATCAAAAAGGAAGTAAGCATATCCTGCTCTGCTGCAAAAAGGATATGCTCGGTATGCGGATGCGATAAATCAGTACAAAATTGCGGTCACAAGTCAAACAAGCTCTACGGCAAAAATCTTTGCCACACCATTCTTGATGACATCAAAGACGCTTATGAATGGAGCTTTGTTGCTGTTCCGGCTCAGGTCAATGCAGGTGTAACTAAGCACTACAGCTCCGAACAGGCAGCTGCTTCACCTGCTTATGCCATACTCGAAAAAGCTGATGAGGAGCTTCGCCGTGACATCCGCAGACTTGCATATTTCTCCGGAGGCAGACTCGCTGCGGACACCGTTGCTGTATCATCTAAAAATATGGACACAAGTCAGCTTTTAAAACTAAAAAAAGCCCTCGAAGCAAAACGCTCCTCAGGAGGTATTGAGATCCAGCTTGAGGAGCAGTCCGGAGACAGCGACAATACTTCCGACTTTTCAATGAGATAGGAGTGTGACTAATGAACTTAGAATCAGTTAAGTCTATTTTCGCCCTATTTATAGGCGAGGACGATATAAGTGCTTACGTTCCTTTCATTCAGCTCGCTATGACCGAAACTGAAAAAATGCTCCTGCCGGACTCTGACAGCTCAGATATTCGTCTTGACTTCCTCACAGCTTCTATTGCAGCTTACCGTCTGCGACAGGCAGAAGCCTCCCGTGATAATTCCAAATATACCTACGCAGGTAAAATGAACAGCAACAGCTCAAACCCTGCACTTTTATACTCCGAAAGAATGCTGAGAGACTACCTTACCCTTTGCAGCGACCTCATAAGTCCCAAGACCTTTGTATTCTTCGGTACTTCATCAGGAAAGGAAATGATACCATGCTGAAAACTATAATTTCTGATATAATAAATCTCCTCACTGAACACGGTGTCAAAGAAGTGTACAGTGCTTTCGATGCAGTCGACATCCAGCGTAAAAGCAAGGGTATCTTCTCGGTTGCAGAGATACGCTCGTTCAGCAGCTCTGTACCGATATACTCCCAGAATTATGTCTATATACCGTTTAAAGCGGATATTTCGCTCCGCATAACTGCTCCCGAGAGCTGGACTATGGACAGGCTCTATACATATTTTGACGAGATCATTGCTCCGGCTGTAAAAAGTATGTCCTCGCTTAACAGCTCTATCAACGACATAACCATTAAGCCGGACTCTAATATCCACAGGCTCGTGCTTACTGTCGACTTCTCAGCAGCAGGTATGATAAAAGACGAAAGGAGTCCTGTATGAGCAGCACAGTCACTATCAGCCAAAGAGAAGCCGTTCCCGTTTCTATCGGCAGTATTACTCTATGGTGCGAGGAGTTCAAGGCGGAGGGCAGCAGAGTTTTCTCGGAAGCTCCCTCTGTTTCGGGTGACGATATTATCACGAACTCAGCTCCCAAAGCTATGAAGCTATCTTTCAGCGGCAGAATTTCAGGCGGAGCTTCTCCGCTTGCGATAATCACTGATATAAGCTATATGCTGAGAAATAATGTTTCTTTCTCCACCGGCTACCGTGGACTCTCTTTCACGGATTGCCGTATACAGTCCTTCCGTGCCGAGGATAAGGGCGACGACTTCATCTATGCTTCTATCACACTTATAACTCCGGCTCCGGCAGCTGTAAACGAGGTGACTGAATGAATATCCGCTTACTTTTCAAGACCGCATCAGGTCTGTATACCTATCAGAATGAACTCCTTTCATTCAGTTTCCGGAAAGACGCTTATCTGCCCTATACCGTACTGAACGCAAAACTCAGGTGCTCCTCAGATATTCCTAAAAACTCCTGCGAAGTTTCGCTGTATATCGGGAACAAACTTCTGCATCACGGCACTATAGATACTCTTACGGAAACTTTGTCCGGCGGCACTTCAATTGCTTCTTTCAGCTCCCGTGGATTCACTTCCATGCTCGGTCAGAATCAGATCGAACCGGGACTAAAATTCAACATCTCCTTCAATCAGCTCATGGACAGCTTCTATCCCCTGCCTTATATCACTCACGAAAATAATTCCGATTCAAGCGGATATATCTACGTTGATAAACATTCCACCATGTGGGACTCTATCGTCAATCTCGCTTATCGTCAGTGCGGAAGATACCCTTATATCAGAGATGATAACTGCGTGAGGATAACCCCTGTTTCACAGCCGGCTGTATTTTCCTATAACAATTCTCAGCTGCTCTCCGTTGGTTCTGAAATATCCGGCAAAAGGCTCATAAGCCATTTCCATATGGCTGATATGTCCGGCGAATACGGCGAATACGAACTTGAAGATACCGATGTTGTAAATGCTAAAATTGTACGTCATCACTATATGGACCTCGATATGGAATTTCTCCGTGACCCTCAGGATGCCCTGCTTTTCCGTGATAAATACGCTTTCCGTGCGAGAAAACGCTTCTTCTGCTCCTACAGTGGCTACAACGGCGAGGATATTTCTGATATTGTCACGTTTCAGAATATCATTTCTCAAAGGATCGCTGCTGTCTCCGTCAGGGGAAGTCAAAGAGGTGTAATAACCGAAATAAGCGTCTACGAGGATAAATTTCCAAGAGACCCTTGAACTAAAAATGCCGCAGTCCTTTACTAAAAAAGAACTGCGGCAAAACTATTTTTACCTATTATTCAATAACTTTGTCGAATTCGCTGTAATGCTCTCTGAGATACTGGAATCCCTCTTCTGAAATTTCAGCCTGAGCTTTTCCTGAACCCTCCGCATAAATTGCCAGAGTAGCTGCTGCATCACCGCCGTCTATGCTGCCGTTGCCGTCAACATCGCCAACAAGCTCTATTCCTGCAAGATGCGGTACTTTAGTAAGAAGCTCGTCTCTGTCTATCATGTCTTTGCCGCCTGCACCGCCTATAATAGCGTAGTAGCGAAGCAACTCAGCTGCATCGCTGGCATCAACAGCACCGTCGCAGTTAACATCACCGAGTATAGCACGGTTAACGTCAAAAACATATGCCTCAGCAACAGATGTCATTGGAACAGCTGCAAATCCGAGTGCAGCCACGGATAAAAGTGAAATCAACTTTTTCATATTCTCGTCCTCCTTTAAAAATTAGCTTTCAGTAAGAAAAAATGCTCAAAGAGGAGTTTATAGTTCATTCAGTTAATCAATATATGTGTATGTGCGTTAATTTTTCTTACTAACCTTATTCTACCATATCATCCCATAGAAGTCAATTGACAAATTGTAAAATATCTATGACTTCCGTTGTGAAATTCGACGAAATATCTTCATTTCCTAAGTTTTTCACACACTGACACAACATACTTTCCGTCACGGATGATGTACTGCCTGAACTTGTACCCCTCGATAGGTGTCACTATATTTTGTCCCTCGAACGAAAATTCAGCTTGCTCCATAGGGTAACATATTCCCGTGCCTATTGCCTTAACGTAAGCTTCTTTGAGAGTCCAGAAGCGGAAGAAAAGCAGGTCACGCTCCTCCTCAGATGCATTTTCGACGCACTCTCGTTCTCTTTCAGAAAATGCTCTTTTCATTACATTTGGTCGGTAAGTACGCACATTTTCACAGTCTATACCGCACTCAGCGTCAGTCACGATACAAGCCGCAATGCCATTAGCATGGGACAGATTATAGTACACATCGGGATGCTCCGCAAGTGAGGGTTTGCCGTATTCTCCCTTTACGACCGGCGTATCACTGGTATATTCTATATTTTTCAGCCTTAGCATCTCTCGCAGCACCGCATGAGCATGAGTGTGCTGTTTTTTCTTTTCAATGTCTATCATGGAGATCATCAGCATATAATCACCTCTTCCCTAATATTAATACGGCAGTAATATATTGATAAAACTCTCGTCGGTCAAGCCGAGGGAAGAAATGTGGACGGTTCGTAAAACCTCGCTACGCTGGTTTTACTACTTTTTAGGGGAGGCTCTGCACCCTAATCGGGTCCAGCCACCCCTGTCAGCAAGCTGACATCCCCTACCACTGGTAGGGGTAACCCCTCGCACACCTCTCCGCCAAAGGGATAATAATCCCTTTGGAATCCCATTTTTGCCGACTTCGTCGTTTTATAGATATTTATTTGTAGAAGCAATATATCAGATACTCCGCACAAAAACTACTCCCCTGCCTTGCAAGGGAGCTGATTTCATTTTCTCTTTCTTTTTATCTTCATGCGGAGCTTTTTCAGCTTTACACGAAAAAATGACAGGTCGACCCATAAGTGACTGTATATCCTATATGTCATATCATTCACTTTATGCTGCTTGCCCTTATGGACAAAGCTGGTCATAACGCCTAATATGTCGTCGTCTGTTATGCCGTACTCTTTATTTATGCAGTTATCGCCAAGTATAACATAGTCGTTTTCCCTGACCTTTACAACTCTGTGGAGCACATATTTATCCGGCGGTCGGCGGTAGAGGACTACATCGTATTTTCTGCACCTCTCACTGCCTTTTTTAGTCACAGTAAAAAGGTCACGCCCCTGTTTCAGCAGTGGCATCATGCTCGTGCCGACATTGCTGTAGGTCATAGAGCCGTTTTTTTCGAGGTATTCCTCATATGTAAGCTCAGTCATCTATTGCACCTATGCTTTTGAGCTGCTCAACTATTTTATGCACATCCTCTGCGATGACCTCTCTCGGAGCATCAAATTTTTCGAGCATTTTATCAACTATCTCGTCCTCTGTAGTGTCATTTTCAAGACAGCTTATGATAAATCCTGCGGTTGCATTTCCTCTTGCAAGTCCGGAAAAATTTGCACTTCCTGTTGATACGACCAGTTTTTCATCACCATCGTCATGTGTTATAAATGAGCTGCTGAGTTTCATAATATCATCCTTTCATTCCGTTATATGCGACTTCTGCCGCTTCTGTATTCATATTGCATCCGAGCTTATAAAGCTCGGTATTTTCGGCGATACGGTCGACAAGCTTCATAGTCTTAGCCATTTGTACAGGGTCAGCCGGACGGTATATCTGCTGCAGAAGCATTGAATACGCCTCCGCCTTTGTTATACGGCATATGCTGTTCTGCGGACTTCTCGTAAGCACACATATTCCTTTCAGCTTTACCGACATATTGCTTCCAAGTCGGTGTTTGCCGTTATATGGAGTTCCATAGGCTATAACAGAATCCTCTGTTATCTTCAGAAGCGGCTTATCATCGTTGACCATTACTGCTTTGTCTCCGAGATATTCTCTCCAAAGCCTTGTATGTGTGGACTTTCCTGTGCCGGATTTGGCAGTGAACAAAAATCCCTGACCGTCAACCGCTATGACTGAACCATGAAATAAAACAGTGTCATAGTCCGGCATTTTTTCTGCTATTTTACGGTATACCGCAAGTTCCTCGCTATAATCATCAGATGTAACGAGCGGCTGACGATCCTCAGCTTCGGCACATTTCAGCTCACGCTGCTTCTCATATTCTATATCAGCCTGTGATGTGACTACTGAAAAATCAGGTTCACCTTCAGATCTATAGTCCTTGCAGTAATCGTGGACTTTATTATAGATCGAAGTGACCTCTATCACTTTATCTGCCATTTTATATTTACCAATAAACATATATCTCTCCAATCTTTTATGTGAGTATATTATAACATAATACTCCGGACTTTTCAATATTTTTTCGATACACTCCTACTTGTACATTTCCTACAAATTATACAAAAAAATTTCTTACGCTTTTTTCTTAAAAACACTTGAAAAACAGACGAATATGTGATATAATACTATAGTTACTTGAAATATATAGGCAAAGTGTCTTTTGTCGGCACCTGCCATAGAACATAAAACGGAGGTATTTTTATTATGTCAGGTCTTGAAATCGTAGGAGGAATAGTTCTCCTTGTTATTTGTGCATTAGTAATTATCATTTGTCTCTCTCAGGAGCAGAAATCACAGGACAGTATGTCAGCTGCCCTCACAGGTGCAAGCACCGATTCATTCTACGGTAAGAATGAAGGCAGAACTAAAGAAGCTATCCTCAATAAGATCACAAGAGCACTCGGTATCATAATGTTTATCATCGTCCTTGCGATCAACCTTGTTCCAATTCTTTCTAAGTAAGAACGCTGCCCTGTGACTTCCGGTCATAGGGCTTTTTAATTTTCAGGAGGTAATTTATGGCTAAAAAGAAAGCCGCAGTAAAAAAGTCCGGCGGTCTTTGCACCGTCGAAAGCTATAGAAAAAAGATACTCACTTTTCTGGGTACTTACGATAAAAAACTGATGCCGCTCAGCGAACTCGAAACTAAGTGCCGAACCAAAAAACAGGGACGTGATAACTTCATAAAAGCCTTCGACGAGCTTCGTACAGAAGGCTATATCCTCATGAAAAAGGGTATGAAGACCGGTCTTTGCGGCCGCCTTGGAGTAAAATGCGGTACAGTCTCTCGCCTTAGCCGTACTTTCGGCTTCGTTATGACCGATAACGGTACGGAGTATTTCGTCCCGGGCAAATGTATGCTCGGTGCGATGCCGGGCGACAGAGTCCTCGTTGAGGATATTCCCTCACGCTCCGGTGAGCCGGAGGGAGAAGTGGTCGACATTATACAGTTCGGAAGCTCCGTCCTCACAGGACGTATCGAGGAGGTCGATGATGAACTTTACCTCGTACCGGATATAGCATCAAAAAATCATATGATCATCATTAAGGACGACAGTGTGCCTTACAGCAGCGGCGACAAGGTACTCGCTGAGATAGCCTACCGTGGAAAGCGTCATGCGGAACATAAAGTAAAAATAACCGCTGTTTTCGGCTGCTCTGAACAAGCGGCTTCATGTGCCGCTTCGATACTCGCTCTGCATGGTGCTGAAACTGTGTTCCCGGATGATGTTCTGAAAGAAGCAAGAAAAATCGAGGAGGGCGGCGTTCAGGACTTCTGTCTGAACAACCGTGAAGACCTCAGAGATATGAACATATTCACCATTGACGGTGCTGAGTCCAAAGACCTTGACGATGCTGTGTCCATTAAAAAGACCGACAAGGGCTGGTCGCTCGGAGTTCATATCGCTGACGTATCCCATTACGTAAAGGGCAACAGTGCTATCGATAAGGACGCTATGAAGCGTGGTACGAGCATCTACTATGCCGATAAGGTAATTCCTATGCTCCCGAAAGAGCTCTCAAACGGCATCTGCTCGCTCAATCCGAACGAAAACCGGCTCACTCTTTCCGCTTTTATGGAGCTCGACAGGGACGGGAATATGCTCTCTTACCGCTTCTGCAAGAGCGTTATACGTTCTAAGGTAAAGGGTGTATATTCCGAAGTAAACTCTATCCTCAGCGGCAATTGCTCCGCTGATATAGCCGAAAAGTACGCTGAGGTCAAGGACGATATTTTCCTCATGAACGAGCTCGCTGACCTGCTCATAGCTAAGCGTTCACGCAGAAATGCTCCGGAGATAGAGACCGTTGAAAGCAAGCTGCTCATAGACGAAAACGGTGTCTGCTGCGGTGTTCTTCCTCGTGAGAGAGGTAAGTCCGAGCGTATTATTGAGGAGTTTATGCTCACTGCAAACGAGGCTGCTGCTAAACTCGCAAAAGACAAGAAAGTCCCGTTCGTTTATCGTATACACGAAGCTCCGCCGGAAGCTAAGGTCGAGAATCTTCATGAACTGCTCCCGAAATTCGGACTTGAATGTCCGCATTTCACCGAGTTCAAGCCTTATCACGCCGCTAAGATACTCGAAAGTGCTAAGGGTACGGACAAGTACGAAGCTGTGAACCTTATGATACTCAGGTCCATGGCAAAGGCTAAATACTCAACTGAACCGCTCGGTCATTTTGGTCTGGTGCTTGATGACTACGCTCACTTCACTTCACCTATAAGAAGATACCCCGACCTCGCTATACACCGCATCATAACCGACATCCTCGCCGGATATGACGATAAATGGCTCAGCAAACGCTATGCCGGTTTCGCTTCTAATGCCGCCGAACGCTCATCCGCTGCCGAGATAAGAGCTGTTACCATTGAGCGTGAATGCGAGGACTGCTACAAAGCCGAGTATATGCGTTCGCATATCGGTGAGGCTTTCGATGCACGTATCTCCGGCGTTACCGAATTTGGCTTCTATGCCGAGCTCCCAAACACTATCGAGGGTCTTATCCATATCCGCACTCTGCCTGAGGGTGAATACGACTACTCCGAACCTGTTTCGCTTACAGAGAAATTCAGCGGAGTTTCCTATACTCTCGGTCAGCCTGTAAGAGTTGTTTGTGCCGCTGTCAACGTCAGCGACGGTATCATCGATTTCGTCCTTGAATCAGACGAAGAACAGGAGTAATACTATGAATAGATATTTATCCGCATTTATTGCATTTTCAGCTGTTTTATGCCTTTCTGCCGGATGCGGCAAGAAAGCTTCTATAGCTTCAAGCACTTTATCTTCCGAAACTCCGACCGCTCCGGTATCAGCATCGGAGGAAATAATCACTCAGTCCGACCCACTCGTTCCCACTACCGAGGCTCTTCAACAGCAGGACACTACTGCTGTCGTTTCAGGTGCAGCCGGCTCTGTTGAAACTACAAACTCCCAGCCCACGGAAACTGCTGCGGAAGAAGAACAACAGCAGCTCGACCCATTGGCTAACTCTGCTTTTTCTTATGACGAAAACGGAGCTGTTGTGCTCAAAAAAGATATATCCGAACTCGATGAAGCTGAGCTCCTCTCTGCCGGACAGGCTCTCTTCCAGTCCGCTTGCCGCACGGAATGGAGCTATACTGTCGGCTGTCCATATGAGCTCGATAACGACGATTTCATCGAAAATGATTTCGGCTGGCAGTATCACCGTATACTCGCTCCAGATGTAAGCTCGTACAGCGATGTACTCAGAGACTACCATAAGGTGTTCAGCGATACTCACGAAGACCAGCTCGCTGACCTGTATATCGAAAAGGACGGTGCAGTGTACGCTTTATCTGCCGCAAGAGGTCAGGACCTCTACTATACAGCTTCTAAAGTTACATCGGTCAAGGAGAGAAATATGAACGAGATAGTTTTCTCTGTCGAAAGCTTCTATTCAGGCTCGGATATGTCTCCGGATACTCCAACTTCAAAAACTAACGACTTCTCAGCTGTTATTGGCAGCGATAATAAGCTCTACGCTGGTCAGTTCGTCCTTCCATACTGATTTTTTTATAGGTCTGTGTTTGGGGGAGCGTAATTTTTACGTCGTCTTGGGGGAAATTCCTCTACATAGATTATGATGAATACAAAGATGATATAGGTAGCTTTACAAATATTCTTGAAATATATTAAAAAGATTTCAGGTGAAAAAATGAAAAACAAAAATAAGGTATCCTTAGTTATACTTATTATTGCTATATTAACTTCAATCCTGCTTATTGTATATTCATTTACATATAAATACTTTGAAAAGGAAGAGCCTGTTCCTTGTCCGTCTTATTGCGAGGAGGTTTCAGAACAGATCTCAGATCTTGATTTAGAAGGGTTTAAGTATATAAAAGCAGCGGACGAGGGAAAAGAAGGCGTATATTTTCGCTTTGAAAGCGAAGGCAATTATGATGAATTGTATGACGATGATGATTGTTTGGATGACATTGTCAAAATAAAAAATGTTATTTCAGCTTATCTCTCTTCTCATAAAGATGAAATATTACATGAAAAAACTATACGTCTTGCTTTTTTCGGTGAAATAGGTAACAAAACAGAAATATATAATTATGAAAAATATGGTAAACCTCTTGAAGAAAAGTTTGTATATTATGATGATATGTACATTACACCTGATTATTTTGACGAATTCAAAGAAGCAAAACATATAGGTATCAAGATAACCGATGATGATGATCTGGCTAAACTTGCAGATTATACTGAACTAAAAATGCTGTATATTTATGGAGAAAATGAAATAAGCCGGGACACAATTGAAAAAGTAGTGAAAATGCTGCCAAATTGTGAAGTCAAGTATAGAAAAGATACATACGGGAGAATAAGAAAAAAATAATCTTATACTTACCAGCCCCTTGTTTGACGCATAATACTCTAAATTGCAGCTACGACTCTGTACAGTAAATGATACAGAGCTGTATATTAATCATACTTGATGAACAGGCGAAATAATAATGAAGGCAGCGACACTATTATGGTGTCGCTGCCTTCATCCTATTCGATTTGATTTGCTTTTACTACGATAAGACTATGCTCCCCCAAAAATACAGACTTATATAAAGAATCCTGCGGCAAAAGCGGCAGCGGCGGCTGTCAGGGCAACTGCTATAAGGGGCAGTCCGAAATAAGCAAGCACGGCTGCTGCAACAGTTCCGACTACAGCAGTTATGACACTGCCGGTACTGTAAAAAATAGCAGGGATAGTCATTGCACTAAGTACGGCATACGGTATATAGTACAGGAAGCTCCTGAAAAAACGTGACTTTATCTTCTTGCGAAAGAACACAAATGGTATCATTCGTATGAGATAGGTCACCAGAGCCATAACTATTATATACAAAGCAACTGTCATTCCTCAGCCTCCTCATCTTTTATCGGGAACAATAATGCTCCCACAGCTGAGGCGATCACAGCACTTATAATTACTGCAAATCCACCGCTTACTGCGGTTATAACGTATCTGAACAATATGCTCACGGCTGCTGCCGCAAGAACAACCATAAGTACGCTTTTTTGCTTCCTTGACGGCGGTATGATTATCGCAAGGAACATTCCGTATAATACTATACCAAGGGCACTGCTTACCGCAGCCGGCAGAAGCTGTCCGGCGGCAGCTCCGAGAGCAGTACCGCTAACCCAGCCAAGAAATGCCACAAGTATCATGCCGTACATATACGCAGGTGTAAGAGGTTCTATCTGAGCTGAACATACTGCAAATATCTCATCGGTTATACCAAATGATGCTGCAAATCTATGCGGTGTCGAGAATCTCTTGTCCAGCTTCTGCGAAAGAGAAAGTGCCATGAGCGAGTACCTTATATTTATGGTCAGCTGGACAAGTATCATTTCTATGATAGCTCCGCTGGCAGCAATAATATCAACTCCGGCAGCCTGTCCTGCGGAGGTCAGGTTTGACGCAGAAATTATCGTAGCCGCAAAAGGAGTAAGTCCCGCTCTGACAGCCATGATACCAAATCCGAACGATACCGAAAGATAACCCAAAGCAATGGGGATGCCATGACACATCCCCCTTACAAATCTTGTTCTCATTTAGTCTATAGCCTCGAAGCAGTCAACATAATCATCGAAATCTCCGCCAGCCATAGAAGTATATGTTACTACGCACATAAAATCGTCTACCTTTCTGACACACAGTATCTGGTCTACAGTTATATTGTAATCAGGATAGGTGCTTTTTATCGTGAATTTAGTGAACTCCTTGCCGCCAAGCTTGATCTTCTCGCTGTTATTATCAACTTTCATTTCCATGCCCGTACTTACTCTTGCAACAGTCTCAGAAGCAGCCTTTATGTACGCTTCCTCGTCATATTCATCCGGATCAGGAACAGACTTTGAAAGATTCTCGTACATGAACTGGATAGTCTCGCCTTTTGCATTTCTTGCAACTGCGTCATAGATAGTTGTAAGCTTTAATATATCATTTACAGAAGAATCGGTTTTTGTCATCTCAAAACCATTATTCATGCTCTGGTTTATCTCAGACTGTGACATATATGTAAAACCAGAAGGAGCTGTGAACTTTATACCTAAGAACTCGTTCTCATAAGTATTATCGGAAACTGTTCCCTGCTTGAAGTTTGTACCGGAAGCTGCTGCGGACTCTGTTGTGTCCTCATCCTCTCTTTCAGCGGCTTTGCGTGCCTCCTCAGCCTCTATTGCAGCTCTTTCAGCTTCTTCCTCAGCTTCGGCGATTATTTCTTCATCCTCTTCGTCTTCCTTCTCAGACTTATCGGACTTCTTCTTTTTTGTTGCAGCTTCTTCGTCCTCGTCATCCTCTTCGGACTCTTCATCGTCTTCCTCTTCGTCATCATCTGCTGATGATACACTGCTGCTCTTCTTTAAGGAGCTCTTGCTTGCATCGTCGTCGTCTTTATCTCCGCAAGATGCGAATGTCATAAGTCCTACGAGCATCGTAAGTACAAGTGCTGTCTTTTTTATAAGATTCATGGTATTACCCTCCGTTATAAATATATCAATGTTTCTAAATTATAACACATTTTTGGCTGTAAGTCAACAGATGTATTAAAGTTTTGCCCCCCTTGAAGCTTTTTTGCTGCAAGGGGGGCTGATGTTTATCTGAGTTTAACTTTTATGGTCTCACTTTTTTCGTTATCAAAAATATTATCATTATCAGTTATTCTTATTTTAAATTCAGCTTCCTTGATGCTGTCATAAGACAATCCGTTGTCCTTTAAATAAGAATCAAGGACTTCGATTGAATCATTTGCAGCTTTACCAGCCGGAACTTCCGCATACATTGTTGCATTTATCGAATATCCATCCACTGAAAATTCATCTGTTGTAATTATCAAGGATTTGTCTGTTGAATTTTCTATCTTCATTTTTATATCTGTACTTACATTTAAAGTTGCAGCTTCCATACCCATATAAGTAATTTTTATACCGTCTTTATCATATATCACCTCTTCGGCAGCAACTTTTTTATCCTCTTTCTTTTTCTCATCTTCCTTTACAGCGTCATTTACGCCCTTACTGCACGCTCCTACAAAAATCGCTATCAAAGCAATAATAATTCCAAGTATAACAAGCGGAATAAGACAGCCTAAACTCATTCTCTGTCTTTTGCCGCAGGTAGGACATACCTTAGCACCTTTTTTCATCTCTGATTTACAATGTTTACATAATTTTGTTGGTGAAGTATCTTTCATAACAACCACTCCTTATAATATAAATATCCCGTTTTGGGATATTTATATTATACCAAACTGGTATAATTATGTCAATAGTAACAAGAATAATTATATCTTTGTTACAAACTGATTATTTGAATTTTGGTGAAGCTGCTATGAGGTTAAAAGAACTTCGCAAACACAAAGGTATGACCCAGTTAAGACTCGCTATCGAACTTGATACAAATCAAAATACTATAAGCCGATACGAAAGCGGAGAGCGTCAAGCCGATTATCAGACGCTTATCCGTATTGCTGACTATTTCGGAGTATCTATCGACTATCTTCTTGAACGAACAGATAACCCTACATTTCTGCGGTAAACAACATACAAAATGCCCCTGAACCTAAAAAAGTTCAGGGGCAATATTTTTATTATATCACCGGATACAGACTTACATCCGTATGCGACAATAACTTCCCGACTCCGCAATAGTAAGCGAGTTTACGAGCGAAGCGTGAGAAGGGTGCAGGGATGACATCCCTGCTCAGGCATTCATACCAAGCTCGATAGCCTTGAAGTTATTAGGGATAAGGGCAGCCTTTTTAGGAGGAACTACCTTCTCAATAGCCTTCTGCATAGTCTCAAGAGAGCAGATGCCAGTCTCTTTGAGGAGCTTGCCGAGGAGTATGATATTTGAACCGCCTTTAAGACCGTTATCGTCAGCCATCTGCTGTGAAGGGATACCGAAGAGCTCAATATCAGTTCTGTCGCACTCAGGCTCGATGAGTGTGCTGTCGAAGAACACCTTACCGCCAGGTCTTACGCATGAAACAAACTTATCAAAAGAAGGCTGATTCATAGCGATGAGGAGATGCGGAGTAAGTACGAGCGGAGAACCGATCGGGTCATCGGAAATAGTAACTGAGCAATTGCAGGTACCGCCACGCATCTCAGGACCGTAAGAAGGGAGCCATGAAAGCTCTTTATTGTCCATAAGACCGCAGTAAGCGAGTATCTTTCCGGCGAAGAGAATGCCCTGTCCGCCGAATCCGGCAAGAAGAATTTCAGTAGTCATTACTCATTACCTCCCTTGAGATTATCGAAAACGCCCTCAGTAACGTCCTTGTAAACGCCGAGAGGATAGTAAGGGATCATTTCGTCCTGAAGTCTCTTGATAGCGTCAAGAGGAGCGAGTCCCCAGTTTGTAGGGCAAGTTGAGAGAACTTCAACGATAGAGAAGCCTCTGCCAGCCTTCTGGTTCTCGAAAGCCTTTCTTATAGCCTTCTTAGCCTCACGGATATGAGGAACGCTGTCAACAGCAACACGCTGAGCGAGAGCTGTACCTGTAAGAGTAGAGAGCATCTCGCAGACCTTTACAGGGAAACCGGCAAGCTTAGGGTCACGGCCGAAAGGAGTTGTCTGTGTGACCTGATCCGGCAGAGTTGTAGGAGCCATCTGACCGCCTGTCATACCGTAGATAGTATTGTTTATGAAGATAACGACGATATTTTCGCCTCTTGTAGCAACATGAACAGTCTCAGCAGTACCGATAGCAGCGAGGTCGCCGTCGCCCTGATATGTAAATACGAACTTATCAGGATTTGTACGCTTAACGCCTGTAGCAACAGCCGGAGCACGTCCGTGAGCAGCCTCGATCATATCACAATTGAAATAATCGTAAGCCATAACGGAACATCCAACAGGACATACACCGATAGTATCGCCCTCGATACCCATTTCGTCGATAACCTCACAGAGAATTCTGTGAACTATACCGTGAGTACAGCCAGGGCAGTAATGTGTGGGAATATCAATAAGAGACTTTGGTCTTTCAAATACAACAGCCATTACAGAGAACCTCCTAACCTTTTGATCTCATCCAGTACCTCAGCAGGGGTCGGGATAACGCCGCCGGTTCTTCCGAAGAACTCAACAGGCTTTGAGCAGTTGATAGCGAGCTTGATGTCGTCTACCATCTGTCCCATAGACATTTCTACGCTGAGAAGCTTCTTAGCACTCTTAGCAGCCTCGTTTATTTCCTTTACAGGGAATGGCCAGAGTGTCTTAGGACGGAAGAGACCAGCCTTGATGCCGAGTGCTCTTGCATCGTTTACAGCAGACTTTACGACTCTTGCTGTTGCACCGAATGCACAAACGAGAACATCGCAGTCCTCTGTGAGATAAAGCTCAGCCTCTGTCTCAGTCTCCTTGATGATGTCATACTTCTTATAACGATCAACGATGGACTTTTCGAGCTCATCAGGCTTGAGGTAGAGAGAGTTGATTATATGGTGCTCTCTTGAATTCTTATGACCGTTTGCAGCCCAGCCGCTCTTGTCATAAGCATTTGGATTGATCTCCGGGAATGAAACAGGCTCCATCATCTGACCGAGAAGACCGTCAGCGAGGATCATTGCAGGCATACGGTACTTATCAGCACGGTCGAAAGCCTTTACAACGTAGTCTACCATTTCCTGAACAGAAGCAGGAGCGTAAACGAGAAGCTGGAAGTCGCCGTGACCAAGAGCCTTTGTAGCCTGCCAGTAGTCAGCCTGTGATGGCTGGATACCGCCGAGTCCCGGACCGCCTCTCTGAACATTTATGATAACAGCAGGAAGATCAGAACCTGCAATATAAGAAACACCTTCGCTCTTGAGTGAAACTCCGGGAGAAGATGAAGAAGTCATAGCTCTTACACCTGTTGAAGCAGCACCAAGAACCATATTTATAGCAGCGATCTCAGACTCAGCCTGAAGGAATACACCGCCTGCCTTATGCATACGCTTTGCCATATAAGCGGCAAGCTCTGTCTGTGGAGTGATCGGATAACCGAAGAAGCACTTACAGCCTGCTCTGATAGCAGCCTCTGCGAGAGCCTCGTTACCCTTCATAAGATTTCTTTCCAAAGCTAAACAGCTCCTTTCAAGTAACGATAATTATTTTTCAACAGTAATAGCACAGTCCGGGCACATCATTGCACACATTGCACAGCCGATACAAGCGGACTGGTCGGTGCATTCAGCATAGAAATAACCCTTTTTGTTACGCTTCTCCTTCTGGAGGGCAACTATCTGCTTAGGACAGGCAGCTGTACAAAGTCCGCAGCCCTTGCAGCGTTCAGTAATGACAGTCATCTTTGCCATTCATTCACACATCCTTTCCATAGAATACCATTTTATATATTGTACCTTTATACAGGGGATGCCGCCCCGGATGTCCGATAACAGTATCACTAAGAACATCCCGGGCGGCGTTCCCTGTAAAGGAACATATTGCAAATTAGTCCCAGATAGCTTTCACATAGACCTTTACAGGAAGCTCGTCGGAAGCTCCGTTTCCGGAACATCCCTCCGGGTAAACGGTATATTTTACCGGTATACCTGTTCTCTCCGCAGTTTCCTCAGCGAAAGGACGGGAAGCTTCGATTATCTCAGAAGTAGTCTCTGTTCCGAGATTTGTATTATTTACGATAGCGGTATGCTTCATGCGTGAAGCAGCTTCTATCTCGTACATTAGCTTTATGACCTCGTCCGGAGTGTGGGTGAGGTAGCGTCTCTGGTTTATAACATAGAACATTTCCAGCTCGTCGCCGTATTTTTCGAGCGACTCAGCATAGCGTCCGAGAGCGACAGCACCTGCGTCATCTCCGCCAACGTCTATGATAAGGCAGTCCTCACTTGCAGCAAGCTGCTCAACATCGAACTGTATTGACGGTATATCCAGATTTGTATTTGCAAAATCCGGAGCAATAAGCTTGATACCCTTTTCAGCAAAAAGGTCACGAAAATCCGTGGTGCGGAAATAAGGGTTTACAATATCAAGGTCGACTATTGCAACAGAGCGTCCCTCCTGTGCAGCTTTGACTGCAAGGTTTACAGAAAGGTTGGTTTTTCCGCTGCCGTAGTGACCGGTAACAACTATTATTTTTTTCATAAACAACATCTATCCTTGGGTAATGAAAAATTCTTTAAGTTATATTATAACACGATATTTTCATAATTGCAAGTGCTTTTCTGATATGTGAACATTTGTCAGGGAAAAATAATGTAAAGCTGATGCCTGTGTATGTTAAATTCACGTTAAATTCTAAGGATAACTATTGACCTTTCGTCCGTTCTTTCTTATAATGGAAGTCGGATAGAAAGAAAAAATTGGATGACTTAATTCATTTCAGCAATATATCATCTGCTGAAAAAAGTACTATCAAAGATCAGGAGATAAAACCATGGACGGAAAATTTACTATTTTTAACATCTTCACCATGCTCGGCGGACTTGCTTTCTTCCTTTACGGTATGAACGTAATGTCCACAGGACTGGAAAAACTCACCGGCGGTAAACTGGAAGCTGCACTCCAGAAAATGACTTCAAACAAAATTAAGGCTATACTTCTCGGTTTAGGTATCACCGTTGCGATACAGTCCTCATCAGCAATGACTGTCATGCTGATCGGATTTGTAAACTCCGGACTTATGTCGCTTGAACAGACCGTTGCAGTCTGTTTCGGTTCTGATATAGGTACAACTCTTACAGCATGGATACTCAGCCTTGCCGGAGTAGACGGAAAAAATCCGTTTGTAAAAATGCTTAAACCATCTTCATTCGCACCTTTAGTTGCACTTATAGGTGTTATAATGATAATGGGTGCAAAGAAAAACAAGAAAAAAGACATCGGACGTATCCTTGTAGGATTTGCAATTATTATGACCGGTATGACATTAATGTCTGACGCTGTAACACCGCTTGCAGATTCGCCTCAGTTCCAAAAGATATTGACAGCTTTCAAGAATCCTATATTAGGCGTGCTTGTCGGTGCAGGATTCACTGGAATAATCCAGAGCTCTGCTGCTTCTATCGGTATACTTCAAGCATTTTCACAGACCGGTGCCCTTACTTACGGAATGGCTCTGCCGATTATCATGGGTCTTAATATCGGTACCTGTGTTACAGCTCTTATCTCCAGTATCGGCGTTAATAAAAATGCAAAGCGAGTTGCTTGTATACACATACTTATCAAGATCCTCGGCACTTTGATACTCTTACCAATATCTCTGATATTGCAAAACGTTATACACCTTGAAATATTTGACCAGACAGTCGGATATATCGGAATTGCTGTAATGCATTCTATCTTTAATATCACAATAACTATTATTCTTTTACCATTTGCATCTATGCTCGTTAAGCTTTCACGCATCATCATATCCGATAAGAAGAGCGGTGAAGCTGCTGAAGCAGAGATCAATCATCTGAGAGGTCTTGATGAACGTTTCCTTAAAACTCCGGCTGTTGCTGTTGAAGCCTGCCGCCGTACAACGGAAGCTATGGCTGAGCTGACCGAAAAAACAATTCTCCTTGCACTTGAAACGATCACCTCATACAACGAAGATACTGCCGCTCTCATTATTGAGAATGAGGATATTATAGACGATTATGAAGACAAGATAAACAGCTATCTCGTGAGAATTTCCAAGAGCAGTGTGACCGGCAAGGACAGCCGCCGTGTCTCAAAAATGATGCACTGTGTAGGCAATTTTGAGCGTATTTCCGACCACGCTGTAAACCTTATTGAATCCGCTCAGGAAATGCACGAGAAGAATATAAAATTCTCCGCTGAATGTCTCAACGAGATCTCTGTCATAAACGAGGCTATTTCCGAGAACATAAAAAATGCTTTTGACTCCTACAAAAATGACGATCTTGCTATCGCTCATAAAGTTGAACCGCTCGAAGAAGTGGTCGACAACCTCAGCACAGAGCTTAAAAACCGTCATATACGCCGTTTGCAGAACGACGAGTGTACTGTAGAGCTCGGCTACATCTTCCAGGATATACTCACAAACCTCGAACGTATCTCAGACCACTGCTCAAATATCGCAGGATGCCTCATCGAGACTGACGAAAAAACTAACATCCACGCATATCTCCACGATGTTAAGGAAAACGACGAGACTTTCCGAAAGGATTACAGAGAGTTCGCAGAGAATTACTTCTCGAAGCTCGATGCTCCGGTTTCAAATCAGGCATAAAAAAAGAGGGACTGCTGCGGCAGTCCCTTTTTATTGTATCAATCAGCAGTATATACCAGATTCTTCTCAACAGTCAGCTCTGAACCGTCGTAATTGAAGATATACATCGATACCTCAGCAATATCATTAACATCGTGAGGCTTACTGTAGCTGAATACGTTCGAGTAAATGCTTGCAAAATTCTCGTGTTTATCCTCAGAAGTAAACACTCCATTTTCTTTGAGCCACTCAGTCTCTTTAGTACCTGTAGTGAATATCACATCACCGTTTTTCAGAGTGATAACAGGCTCATAAGATGCTCCCTCCGGAATATCTCTTTCAGCATCAACAGTGATAGAGAGTGTATCAGCCTTTACTCTGAATCCGTTATTTTCAAATGTGCTTGTGTCAGCAATGTCGGCAGGCACTTCAACTTCAGCAGTCCAGCTTCCCTCGACTATCTTATCGCAGTCTCTGTAATAAGAATCCATGAAGTCAAGAGTACGCTTATCGAGGTCATTTTCCTTCCAGTAAGCTTTCCAGTCCTCAATGCTACTGTCAGTACCGAACTCCTCGTGCCACTTATTCTGCTCAGCAACAATAGCAGTCTGGCAGTCTGTTAAAGCAGCTCTTGGAATAATATTTTCAAGGCGAACTCCGATAGTACTTCCTGCAATATCCTTTTCAGTGATATAGAATGTTGCGTAGTATGTCTGAAAGTCGTCACCCTTTACGAGCTTTGCAGCATTGGCAGCACCACTCTGGTCACGCATCTCAACAGCAGTATCACCGTTATACTTAGTGAAATAAGGTATCACGACCGCATCGTCACGAATGGATATTCCATCGCTTACCTTCATTTCTACAGAAAGCATAAAGGTATTGTTATCGTAATACATTCCGGCAGTTTTTACGCTGACGCTGTCGCTGCCTGTAAATGCAACTGAATCAACGGAGATATTATCCTCCATACCGTCAGTATCGCTTCCGTTTACAAGAGGAAGTTCACTGTTTACTGCCGGACTTGCCTCTGTGCGGCGGAGTACTTTCTTGAATCCGCCGAAATTATCGCTATACGCAGCAGCTGTGATACTTGTAACAGCAGTAAGGGCAGCTGCTATACTAATAATGAACATCTTTGGATTTCTGCGTACCTTTATATTCTTTTTCTCGGAAGTCTGCTGACGAACGAGCTGCTTGATACGCTCGCTGTCGCACTTCTCTTCTTTTATTTCAGGAAGTTCACCCCTGTATTCAGAAAAAAGATCATATAAATTTTTACTCATAACCATAACCTCTTTCTATTAATTTTTCTTTCAACCTGTTTCGTGCACGAAACAACCCTGTTTTGCATGAAGATTCGCTGATACTCATTTCAGCTGCTATCTGCGGTATCTTCTGATAATAGAAGTAATACCTCAGAAGGAGCTCTCTGTCACGCTGAGACATTTCGTTTATCACCGAATTGAATTCATCCGCTATAAGTCTTTGATCGGTATTTGATTCAACATCGGAGCTGTCGTCTATCTCAAGCTCATCTATCGGCACTGTATAATGAAGTTTTCGCAAGCGGTCTATTGAAATGTTTCTTGCAATGACTGCGAGATATGATCTTAATGTATCCGCACAGAGTTCACTGCTCTTTTTCCAGACCGTTATAAATACGTCAGCGGTTATCTCCTCTATATCACTGTTGCCAAGCGTACCGCCGGCGACGTTCCTTGCGACTGTACTTACGTATGCACTATATTTTTCTACGAGTGCTTCAAGAGCTTCTTCCTTCTTTTTCCTGAGCAGCCTGACGAGTTTTTCGTCATCCATCGTACTCCCTCCTTTCGCCCTTCTGCCTTATATACGAAACAGGAATAGAAAAGGTTACATTTTTTCAGACAAAAAAATTACCGAGTCATATTCTGACTCGGTAACGTACTTTTCTTTAAGAAAAACTTTCAGACAGGATCACTCAGCATCCTCTGACTCTGTGTTCTTCTCGATGTAGTTAGCAATATCGCCAACTGTCTTGATCTCTTCAACAGCCTCATCAGGGATAGAGAGATCGAACTCGTCCTCGATAGTTGTGATAAGATCAACAACGTCGAGTGAATCAGCACCGAGATCGTCCTGAATATTTGCTTCCATAGTAACTTCCTCAGCCTCTACACCGAGCTGTTCAGCAATAATATCCTTGAGCTTTTCAAAAATCATGTATTTATCCTCCTTAGTTTTGTGCAGTCACAACTGCATTTATATAAGTTCGGAGTTATTCAATGAACTCTCCGATCTTTCTAAACTTAGTATAACGTTCTTTTAATAATTCGTCAATATCTTTTTGACATTTTTCCGGAATTTTCAGTGACAAATATTCCTTAATATTTTCTGAAATTTTGTCTAAATCGTTGTGTGCTCCGCCGAGCGGCTCTTCGATGATAGCCTCCGCAACGCCGAGTGAGACCATATCTTCGGCTGTAATTCGCATAATTTCGCTTGCTTCCTGCTCACGGGACGCATCCTTCCAGAGAATTGTGGCAAAACCTCTTGGAGAGAGTACTGAGTACTGAGCATTCTCCAGCATAGCGAGTTCGTCACATACGCCGAGTGCGAGAGCTCCGCCGCTTCCGCCTTCTCCGAGCACTATTGATATGATCGGAGTACGCAGGGTCATAAACTCTGCTATATTCTTGGCGATAGCCTCTCCCATACCTCTTTCCTCAGCTGCAACGCCGCAGAAAGCTCCGGGAGTATCGATAAAGCAAACTATAGGTCTGTGGAATTTCTCTGCCTGTCTTGCAAGTCTGAGAGCCTTTCTGTAGCCCTCCGGATGAGGCATAGCGAAATTGCAGGCTTTATTTTCATTAAGGTCTCTGCCCTTTACCTGACCTATTATGGTAACAGGTCTGCCGTCTAAACGTCCGATACCGCCGAGTATAGCCTTATCGTCACCGTAAAGGCGGTCGCCGTGCATTTCGTAGAAATCCGAAAAAACAAGAGGGATATAATCTCTTACAGTAGGTCTGCCCTTTGTATGAACAAGCTGGAGACGCTCCCATGCTGATCTTTTTTCTTCCATTGTTCAGACCTCCTTCTTGTCATAGCCGTGGAGCTTCAGAAGATGTGAAAGAACGCTTCTCATCTTTCTGCGTTCAACTATCATATCCACAAAGCCTTTTTCGTGCATAAACTCAGCAAGCTGGAAGTCCTCCGGAAGTCTCTGCTTGATAGTATTCTCAATTACTCTTCTGCCTGCGAAACCTATAATAACCTTTGGCTCTGCAATGATTATATCACCGAGTGAAGCAAAGCTGGCAGTAACGCCGCCTGTAGTCGGGTCAGTCATGACCGCAATATACAGACCGCCGTTATCGCTGTGGAGCTTGACTGCTCCTGATGTTTTCGCCATCTGCATGAGGGACACGATACCCTCCTGCATACGAGCTCCGCCGGAAGCTGTGAACATAACTACAGGAAGTCCGTTCTCTGTTGCGTACTCAAATGCACGGGCTATCTTTTCGCCGACAACACTACCCATACTTCCCATCATATAACGGGAATCCATTATTCCTATGACTACTTCCGAGCCCTTTATCATGGCAGTACCTGTCACAACAGCATCATTGATGTCTGTGCTCTCACGGAGCTTTTCCTGCTTTTCTGTATAATCAGGGAAATCTATAGGATTTCCGCTTTTCATATCTGCATCGAATTCCTTGAAGCTGCCCTTATCCACAGTAACTGCGATACGCTCCGCAGCAGAGAGTCTTCCGTGATAATTACACAGCGGGCAAACCCTGTGAAGCTCCTCATACTTAGAAAGCGGACTAAGTGACTGGCAGCGTGGGCATTTGAACATCGGTGGTTTATAGTCATCTTCAATACCGCTGTTAAAACGCTTTTTTACAACACCAAAAAAATCCTCAAACAATCGTATCACCGCAATTCTTCTAAATTTATTTCTTCTTATACTCTTCCATATATCTCCCGAGGAAGCCTATATCGTAATTTCCTTCCTTGAAATCAGGATTTCTGATAAGTGCAAGCTGGAAGTCGATATTTGTATCGACACCTCTTACGAGGAACTCTGAAAGTGCCCATGCCATTTTGTTGATAGCGTCCTGACGGTCAGAGCCGTGAGCTATGAGCTTACTTATCATCGAATCATAATAAGGAGTTATGGTATATCCCTGGAATACCGCTCCGTCGATTCTTATTCCCGGACCTCCCGGCATATAGAGGTCTGTGATAGTTCCCGGAGAAGGACGGAAATCAAGCTCCGGATTCTCCGCATTGATACGGCACTCTATAGCGTGTCCACGGAGCTTTATATCGTTCTGTGTAACGCTTAGTGACATACCTGCCGCAACTTCTATCTGAGCTTTTACAAGGTCAAAACCGGTAACCTCCTCGGTTATCGGGTGTTCAACCTGTATACGTGTATTCATTTCCATGAAGTAGAAGTCACGGTTATCGTCAACGAGGAACTCGATAGTACCTGCGTTATAGTATCCGCACTCCTTAGCAGCGGTTATAGCTGCCTGTCCCATACGCTTTCTGAGAGCCTCGTCAACTATCGGACTCGGACACTCCTCAAGGACCTTCTGATTTCTTCTCTGCATAGAGCAGTCACGCTCGCCGAGATATATGTAATTGCTATGCTTATCAGCCATTATCTGTATCTCTACGTGATGAGGATTTATGAGGAATTTCTCGATATATACCGAATCGTCACCGAAGAAATTTTTAGCTTCCTGCTGAGCTGCGATTATCTGCGGTTCAAGCTCTTCCGGAGCGTCAACTCTTCTGATACCTCTTCCGCCGCCGCCGGCTGAAGCCTTTACGAGTACAGGATAACCTGCTTTATCGGCGAATTCTTTTGCTTCTTTAAGCGACTTGACTGCACCTTTTGTTCCAGGTATAACAGGAACTCCGGCGGCTGCCATAGTCTCCTTAGCTGCTGCTTTATTACCCAGCATATCAATAGAATTATATGAAGGACCGATAAATACTATACCGTTATCCTCACAAAGTCTTGCGAAATCCGAATTTTCCGAAAGAAAGCCGAATCCCGGATGTATAGCTTCTGCACCTGTATTTAATGCTGCCTGTATGATAGCATTCATATTCAGGTAGCTGTCTTTAGTTGCAGGAGGTCCTATGCAGACCGCCTCATCTGCGATCTGTGCATGGAGCGAGTTTCTGTCAGCAGTGGAATAAACTGCAACACAGCGAACTCCCAGTTCACGGCAGGCACGTATTATCCTGACCGCTATTTCGCCTCTGTTGGCTATAAGAACTTTTCTGAACATCGCTCATGTTCTCCTTAATCAATTATTGTCCAGCGGTCTGATACCGCAGATATTACTCTGATTTATTTCCGTCAGATACAATGAATGTTATCTCGCATGAAACAGCCTTTTCGCCGCCTACAGAAGCAATTGCCTTACCTGTTCCTACAGGACCTCTCTGACGTATCATCTCAACTTCAAGGTCAAGAACGTCACCCGGAAGCACCTGACGGCGGAACTTAGCCTTGTCTATGCCGCCGAAGAAACCTAATTTGCCCTTGAATTCAGGTTTTGAAAGCATACATACTGCTCCTGCCTGAGCGAGCATCTCTACCATAAGAACGCCCGGAGTTACAGGATATTCCGGAAAATGTCCCTTGAACCAGAAATCATCTTCCTTGATATATTTTCTTGCGTGTACCTTAACTCCCACTTCCATATCAACTATCTCATCGATAAGCAGGAATGGGTCACGGTGGGGGATTATTTCCATTATCTGTTCTTTATTCATAAGCACATCTGACATAATTTTATCCTCCTGATTTTATATACTTTCCATTTCATCGTCTATACCGTCAAAGCGGTTATATCCGTCATACGATCTAACGTTTATTTTTCCGTCGGTATAGTTCCTTATTTTAAGCGGACGGAATTCCGGATAGCCGTCCGAAGCTCTCATAACGCTGTCTTTCTTTTCCATGATGAAGGCTGTAACAGCTATCAGCACAACATAGAACAGCGGCATCCAGCTGACTGCGATATACGCACAGCATCCAAGCAATGATACCCCCAGACTGTATCTCTTTGGAAAGAAGACATAGAATATCATGAACAGTGTACAGACTACCGTTCCGAAAAAGGCTGCTCCCGAGTTGAACGAATAGCCGCCTTTCAGAAGTATAATACTCAGCGATACGCCGATAACTCCGACCAGAGCAGCGGCTATCGGAGCATTATATCCTTCGATTCCATGCCAGTATCTCAGAACGAAGTAAAAATAACCTGCTCCTGCTATAATGGAAGCTCCGATATTGAACGAAGTGTCCTCCGGAAAAATGAATGGCTTGAAAAAGATGCAGAGAGTCATAAGGTAGGTTATGAGATGAAGAGTCCGAAAGAAGTCGGAGATCTTCACCCAAGAGTCCTTTATGCTCATCATTGCAGCCATTTTGTTATTATAACTTTTAGCTTCCTCAGAAGCCTCGGCACAGGAAACAGTAATTTCTCCTGTACTTATATTTTCTGGTGTTATGTATCTGTATTCCATAATATACCCCGAAATAACCCTTTTATGGCTTATTATCTCTTACTTTATTATCATGATAGGCTGATCGTACTCTACAGCCTGTCCGTCTGAAACGAGTATCTGTTCAACTACGCCGTCAAAATCGGACTGTATCTCGTTCATGAGCTTCATGGACTCGATTATCATTATAACGTCGCCCTTCTTGACCTCGTCACCGACCTTGACAAATGCCGGCTTGTCAGGTGAAGGAGCTGCATAGAATGTTCCGACTATTGGTGATTTTACAACATTTCCGCTTACAGCAGCAGCTTCGTTCTCCGGAGCAGCTGGTGTTTCAGCAGGTACCGGAGCTGCCTGAGCAGGCATCCCCATAAATGGCACTGGCATTGCCGGTGCCGGCGGAGGGCACTTCTTACCCTTGATTGTTATTGTCTTGTCGCCGTCAGCAATAGTAAGCTCGGAAAGCTCCTTTTTACTTATAATGTCGGCAAGCTTTTCGATTGTTTCTGTATCTACGATACCGAATATTTCGCTCATCGTCGATCCTCCCCGTTAATCATTTATTTTTTTAAAACAAAGTGTAGCATTGTGTCCGCCGAAGCCCAGTGAATTTGAAAGGGCAGCACGAACCTCCTGCTCCACATTTTTTTCTGTACAATAATTGAGGTCACACTCTTCATCCGGCACTTTATAGCCGATAGTACGGTGGATAAAGCCTTCCTCTATTGACTTTGCACACACAACAGCCTCAACTGCACCTGCTGCACCAAGAAGATGACCTATCATGGACTTTGTGGAATTTATCTTCACGTTATAAGCCTCGTCACCGAAAGCGACCTTTATAGCTGCTGTCTCGTACTTATCGTTAAGACCTGTTGAAGTGCCGTGAGCGTTGATGTAATCAACATCAGCCGGAGCAAGTCCTGCTTCTTCCATAGCAAGCTTCATGCCCATACCGGCAGCCTCACCGGAAGGCATCGGAGATGTCATGTGATAGCCGTCACAGGTAGCACCATATCCTGCTACTTCTGCGTATATCTTAGCTCCCCTTGCCTTTGCGTGCTCATACTCTTCAAGCACAAGAACTGCACTTCCCTCGCCGAGAACGAAGCCGTTTCTCTCTTTATCAAAAGGAATTGAAGCTCTTTCAAGATCATCGGACTTTGTAAGAGCCTTCATATTGGCGAATCCGCCGTAAGTGAACTCAACGTTAGTGCTCTCTGTACCGCCTGCAAGAGCGACATCAAGATAGCCGTCCTTTATCTTTCTGAAAGCCTCGCCAATTGAATGGGTCGAGCTTGCACAAGCTGTTGTTATATCGAAATTAGCACCTCTGAAGCCGGTCTTCATTGAAACAGTTCCGGCAGCCATGTTGCTTATCATCATAGGGATATAGAATGCGGACATTCTGCCTGGTCCTTTGGCAAGGAACTTATTATGCTCACTGAGAGTGAGGTCGATGCCGCCGATACCTGAGCCGATGATAACACCTGCTCTGTACGGATCAATGTCTGAAAAATCAGAACCGGCATCCACAAGAGCCTCATGTGAAGCAACTACTGCATACTTTGTAAAAGTATCCATACGCTTTGACTCTTTTTTATCGAAACAGCCCTCAACGTCAAAATACTGTGTCTCGTCGAAATCTCTTACGATACCGCCTATCTTAACGCCTGTTCTCTCTGTATCAAAAGCATCTATAAAGGAAAAACCGATCTTATTATCCTTTATCCCCTGCCAGAATTTGTCTACGCCTGTACCAAGAGGAGTAACAGCACCCATTCCGGTAATTACAACTCGTCTGCTCATAAATCTTTCAATATTTCCTTTCAAAATTTAATCTAAAATCAGTATATATTATTACATTTGAAGACCGCCGGAGATCTCTATTACCTGTCCTGTAACGTAAGAAGCGTTATCAGAAACGAGGAATGAAACAACAGAAGCGATCTCCTCAGGCTCTCCGTATCTCCTGAGAGCAACTGCATCAAGCATTTTTGCCTTTATCTCATCTGAAAGCACATCAGTCATCGGAGTGTGGATGAATCCCGGAGCAACTGCATTGCAGGTGATATTCTTCTTGCCGAATTCCTTTGCAGTTGTCTTTGTCATACCGATTATAGCAGCCTTTGTTGCTGAGTAATTCATCTGACCCGGATTACCGTAAAGACCTGCAACAGATGCAACGTTTACGATACGTCCATGCTTCTGCTTCATCATAACAGAAGTAACGAATTTAGTCATATTGAAGACGCTCTTCTGGTTTACAGCGATAACAACGTCATATTCATCTTCAGTCATACGTGCAAGGAGCTTATCCTTTGTGATACCTGCATTGTTAACAAGAGCATCTATAGTGCCGAAATCTTCCTTTACCTGCTTTACCATAGCTTCGCACTGATCGAACTTTGAAACGTCAGCCGCATAGCATTCAGCCTTAACTCCGAAAGCTCTGCATTCTTCTGCAACTGCAAGTGCCTTTTCCTTATCTCCATCACTTGGATAGTGATTGATAGCTACATCAAAACCGTCCTTAGCAAGTCTTCTTGCTATACAAGCTCCGATGCCCTGTGAAGCACCTGTTATGATTGCTGTTGCCATAATTATGATCTCCTTTTCTGAGTTTATTATAATTTAAGAAGCTTCTCAGCTCCGTCGTTTATTTCCTTGACTATCTCTGCACAGGTCTTAACTTCGTTTATCATACCTGCGATAGCTCCGCAGAGGAATGAACCGGACTCTACATCGCCCTCAACAACTGCTCTTCTGAGAGCACCTACTGTGAGCTTCTCGAACTCATCAGGTGAAAGAGTACCGTCCTTTTCTCCGGCAGCAAGCTTCTTAGCGAACTTTGTCTTTACGTTGCGGCATGGATGACCTGTATATCTTCCTGTAACAACGCTGTCTGTATCCTTTGCCTTTATTACGAGATCCTTGAATACAGGATGTATCTGACATTCCTCGGAAGCAAGGAAGCGTGTACCGATCTGGACGCCCTCAGCACCGAGCATGAATGAAGCAGCCATACCTCTGCCGTCAGCGATACCGCCGGCAGCAATTACCGGTATCTGAACAGCGTCAACTACCTGCGGTACGAGACACATTGTAGTATTCTCACCGATATGTCCGCCGGACTCTGTTCCCTCAGCGATAACAGCGTCAGCTCCGCTCTTTTCCATTCTCTTTGCAAGTGCTACTGACGGAACAACAGGTATTACCTTTACTCCTGCCTCTTTCCATGCAGCTATATATTTTCCGGGATTTCCTGCACCTGTAGTAACGACCTTTACTCCCTCGTCAATTACGAGCTGAGCGAGATCGTCAGCATTAGGGCTCATAAGCATTATATTAACACCGAAAGGCTTATTTGTCTTTTCCTTACAGAGACGTATCTGCTCTCTGAGGTAGTCTATAGGAGCGTTTCCTCCTGCTATAAGACCTATTCCTCCTGCATTTGAAACAGCAGAAGCAAGAGTATTCTCAGCTACCCAAGCCATACCTCCCTGAATTATAGGGTATTCGCAGCCTAAAAGTTCAGTTATTCTTGTCTTCATAATTATTTCCTCACGATCTTATCAGTATTCCATGATTATTCCGCCGTATGTCAATCCGGCACCGAATCCGATAAGTGCCAGCTTCTGACCTCTTTTTACCACACCGTTTTCAACGGCTTCATTCAGTGCAAGCGGTATGGATGCACTTGATGTATTTCCGTAATGGTCAAGTGATATGATGAACTTATCCATAGGAGCATCAAGCTTCTTTGCAGCAGTCTCTATTATCCTTATATTAGCCTGATGCGGGATGAACCAGTCAATATCGTCCTTTGTCAGACCAGCCTTTGCAGCTGCAAGTTCAAACGATTTAGGAAGTGCCTGAACTGCAAATTTATATACTTCCTTGCCGTTCTGGAAGAGTTTATGCAGAGGAGTTTCATCGTAATCGGATGTGAAGTCCTCCGGAGCTTCGGTCTGTACTTCCGGAGCTACCTGCATCGCACGTGCATAGAGGTACTTGCCGCCCTCTCCCTGTGAGCCAAGAGCTGATGTGAAGAGCTTGTCGCTGTATTCAACTACAGCAGCAGCAGCACCGTCACCAAAAAGTATGCATGAGCCTCTGTCTGTAAAATCAAGGAAGCGTGAAAGTGACTCGTTAGCCACGACCAACACATATTTCATCGTTCTGTCTGTTTCAAGGAATCTTCTTGCGGTATCAAGAGCATAAACAAATCCCGTACAAGCAGCGTTGAGGTCAAATGCACCTGCATTTACAGCCCCTGTCTCGTACTGTATCACACTTGCCATGCTCGGAGTATGGAAATCAGCGGTAGCGGTAGTAGAAATAACAAGTCCAATGTCTGCCGGATCAATGCCGGCTCTCTCTATAGCCTGCAAAGCAGCAAGTTTTCCCATGTACCAGGTAGGCTCCCAGCCTGCCATTGGTCTGCTGACGATGCCTGTTCTTGTTCTTATCCACTCATCATTGGTATCAATGAATCGTTTAAAATCATCGTTTGTCAAGACCTGCTCAGGCACATATTTTCCCATGCCCAGAATGTTGATACCCATTAAAAAATCTCCTTAAAAACTATAATTTCTAAAAACAGGTTGTAAAACCTGAATTTTTATGTTATATTATTAAGAGGGATATATCATCCCACACATCTTATATTATAAATCATTTCCAGTTTTTTTGCAATGATATTTTTTGACTTTGTCAAAAACCAGACAAAACATCATCATTTTACACAAAAAATCTGGCAGTATTTACTCGTTTTGTTTTTACATTGTGTATAACCAACAGAAAGGATGTATATTATTATGACAATTTCACTATTTTCCGGACAGGGTTCTCAGGCTAAAGGCATGGGAGCTGACATCGCTGAGGCTTTTCCTGAAACCGCCGAGATATATGATATTGGTTCAGAGATACTCGGTTTCGACCTCAGAGCTATATGCCACGAAGCTGACGATGAAGAGCTTGCTAAGACGATATATTCTCAGCCTGCTATCATGGCAACTTCTATGGTTTGCCTCAGAGCTGCTCAGTCAAAGGGATTCACTTTCGACGGAGTTGCAGGTCACTCTCTTGGTGAATACTCCGCTATGTACGCTTCAGGTATGATTACTCTTGAGGACGCTTTCCGCCTTATAAAAGCAAGAGCTGCTGCTATGGATGAGGCTGCTTCAACCACAAACGGTACTATGGCTGCTATTGTTAAAATAGGTGCAGACAAGGTTGAGGAAGTGTGTGCTGCTGCTAAGGAATATGTAGTTCCTGTAAACTACAACTCCCCTCTCCAGACCGTTATCGCAGGTACTCCGGAAGGTATCGAGGAGGTAGCTCCGATATTCAAAGAGATGAAAGCCCGTGTTATGCCGCTGAAGGTAGCCGGTGCTTTCCACTCCAAATTCATGCAGTCCGCTGCTGATAAATTTTACGAAACAGCTAAAACTGTAACATTCAAAGCTCCGCAGGTAAAGTACTACTCAAACCTCACAGGCGGAGAGCTCACAGATTTCTCTGATATGCCTTCAATGCTCGCTAAGCACATCGTTTCTCCTGTACGTTTCAGCGAGGAACTCGTTGCTATGAGAGATGCCGGAGCTGATAAATTCGTTGAATTCGGTCCCGGAAAGACTCTTACAGGTCTCGTAAAGAAGACTTTCAAGGACGTTGAAGCCTATAATGTTGAAAAACTTGAAGCTATCGAAGGAGATAAGATCTATGGATAAGTTCGCACTTACAGGTCATCCGCTCGGACACTCTATGTCGCCGCTCATTCATGAGAGACTTTTCGCTCTCAGCGGTCTGGATGCAGAATATTCTCTTGTTGACATTGAACCTAAAGACATAACAGAAAGCCGTCCGCTCATACTCCAGCACAAGGGTATGAACGTTACTATCCCTCATAAACAGGCTGTTATTCACCTTATGGACGAGCTTGGTGACAGTGCTCTGCGTTATAATTCCGTAAACTGTATCAAGAATGATAACGGTAAACTCATTGGCTACAATACCGACTGTGACGGTTTCCTGCTCTCTGCTGAGGGACTTCCTATCGGCGGAAATGTAGCTATACTCGGCTGCGGCGGAGTCGGCAGAATGATCGCTATCGAGACTGCCCTGCACGGCGGAAATATCACCCTCGCTGTTATCCCTCAGGACGTAAAGACAGCTCAGCTCCTTATGGCTGAGATACTCGAAAAATGCAACGGAGCTTGCGTCAGAATAACTGATATTTCTGAACTTGACGGCAAATTTGACCTGCTCATAAATGCAACTCCTGTAGGTATGTACCCGAAAACAGACGCTTGTGCCGTAAGCGACAAGGTGATCGAAAACAGCGGAAGCGTTTTTGATGTAATATATAACCCTATCGAAACTCTCCTCATGAAAAAGGCAAGAGCTATGGGAAAAACAGCCGTCGGCGGAGCTGCAATGCTCGTATATCAGGCTGTAAAGGCTCACGAGATATGGTACGGCGGCAAATTCCGCAGCGAGGATATAGATAATATCATCACTGAAGTCGGAAAAGCTGTTGAAGCTATGAACAAGTAATGCCGGTCAGGTAACGGAGGTATGTTATGACTGTATTTTTATGCGGCTTTATGGGCTGCGGAAAGACAACCGTCGGAAAGCTTGCAGCAAAAAAACTCGGCTGCGGATTCTGCGACACCGATGATCTTATCGAAAGAACTCTTGATATGACTATACCTGAAATTTTCGAGAAAAAAGGTGAGCCTTTCTTCCGCCATGTTGAAGCTGAGATAGTAAAATCACTCTGCGGTAAAACTACTGTTGCTGCCTGCGGCGGCGGAGCTATGCTCAACAGCGATACCGCATCTGCTGCAAAGGCTTCCGGAAGTGCCGTTGTTTTCCTCGATGTGCCTTTCGAGACTTGCTATGAACGTATTGCAGGTGACACAAATCGACCTATAGTCATGAAGTCTACCAAAGAAGAGCTGAAGGCTCTCTACGATCAGCGTAAAAGCGTGTATATGCAGAATTCGACCATAAGGATAGACTGCTCAGGAAGTCCGATAGAGATCGCTGAAAAAATAGCGGATGCCCTTAAAAAATAATTTTACGGAGAACTTTATGCTTATATATAATGCTGAAATCCATACCATGGACTCTGCCGGAGTCATCAAAAACGGCTGGCTGAAAATAGAGGATCGTGTAATAACCGGTATCGGCGAGGGTGTGCCTGACCTCATCCCTGAGGACAGCATCAACGCTGAGGGAGGTATGCTCCTGCCGGGCTTTATTGACGCTCATACCCACCTCGGCATCATCGAGGACGGTCTCGACTTCGAGGGCGATGACTGCAATGAGTCTACCGACCCGTTCACTCCTCAGATGAGAGCTATCGACGGTATAAATCCTTTCGACCGCTGTTTCGAGGAAGCCCGTATGCGTGGCATAACTTCTGTGGCTTCAAGCCCCGGAAGTGCAAACGCCTGCGGCGGTGAGATATGTGCTATAAAAACCAACGGCAGAAGAATAGACGATATGCTCATAAAGCCGTGCGGTATAAAATTCGCTATGGGCGAAAATCCTAAAAACGTCTATAACGGACGTGAGGAAACTCCCGTAACACGTATGGCTGTTACCGCTCTTATACGTGAGGGACTTTATAAGGCTAAAAGATACGTCCACGATATGGACAGCTACTACTCCGACAGCGAAAACTATGACCCGCCGGAGTACGATATAAAATGCGAAGCCCTTATGCTCCTTCTCGACAGAAAAATGAAAGCTTTCTTCCACTGCCACCGTGCCGACGATATTTGCACCGCTATGCGTATCGCAAAGGAATTCTCCCTCGATGCGGTCATCATACACGGTACTGAGGGGCATAAGATAGCTGACATAATCGCCGGTGAAAAGATACCGGTGATATGCGGTCCGATAATATGCGACAGATGCAAGCCCGAAATGAAAGGGCTTGAGCTCAGAAACACCTCTGTTATGCACGAAAACGGAGTTAAGCTCGCTATATGCACTGACCACACTGTAATTCCTATACAGTATCTTCCGCTTTCTGCTCAGGCTGCCGTAAAAGGCGGACTTGATCCGGAGGAAGCTCTGAAAATGCTCACTATAAATCCTGCCGAGATACTCGGCATCGACGAAGAGACCGGCTCGCTCACAGTCGGCAAGGATGCCGATATACAGCTATATAGAAAGGGTGAGAACCCTCTCGACCTGATGACCGAACCTGCCCTCGTTGTCATTAGCGGTGACATCTGCCGCAGGGAGGTATAATATGAAACATAGAATACTTTCATTTATTTCAGCCGCCGCATTAACTGCGGCGGCAGTTCCCTTTACAGCTGTAAATGCTGATTCTGGGAAAACTATGTCCTTCACCTATGAAGTACAGGGAGAAAATGCCGTTATAATCGGGATAAACGGCTATGAAAAAGACCTCGTGATACCTCAGACTATAGACGGTCTTACCGTGACTGCTATTGCTGATAATACTTTAATGGGTGCGGAGGATATAGAGTCTTTAGTCATACCGGACAGCGTTGTTTCTATAGGTGAACGCAGCTTTTCTGCTTGTCCGGAGCTTACCGATATTACCATAGGCTCAGGACTGAATACTCTTGGCGATTACTCATTTTCAGCTTGTCCTAAACTGAAAAGTATAACTGTTGCCGCTAAAAACAGCAGTTTTTCTTCTTTGAACGGCAGTCTTGCCAAAGACAAAGGCTCTTCACTTTTAGTCTATGCCGGTGACAATAATGCCGTCATTCCGGAGTCTGTAAAAACTATCGGCAAAGCTGCTTTTCTCGGCAAAACCGCTCTTTTGTCCGTTGACATTCCCGATAGCGTTACCGCTCTCGGTGACTTTGCTTTTTCCGGCTGTACCTCGCTGAAAACTCTCGATATACCGGATTCCGTCAAGAATATCGGCAAGAGCTGCTTTATGTCCTGCTCTAACCTGAAGAAAGTCAGACTGAGCGAACAGCTTAAAAGTATCAATACCAATACTTTCAATGCCTGCTCAGCTCTTACATACATAACTATCCCCGCTTCGACCCAGACTATAGGTGATAACGCTTTCTTCGGCTGCACCGAATTGTATGGACTCTATATTCCGGAAACTGTTACTCAGATAGGCGATCAGGCTATAGGATTCCATTACAGCATCAGAACAGGTGCTGTCGAGAATATCGCTAATTTCTCGCTGCACGGTGAGGAAGGCTCTGCTGCCGAAAAATATGCCGGTTCCTCCGGTATCGAGCTGCGTCCGTTCATTCTCGGTGATGTCGACGACGACGGCAGTGTCGACGGCTCTGATGCAGCTATCGCTCTCAGAGAATATTCTCTAATCGCAAGCGAGTTCGACGGCGAACTTAATGCCTTCGGCGTAATGGCTGCCGACTGCGATAACAGCGGAGATGTTGACGGCTCCGACGCTTCTATTATACTAAAAATGTATGCAGAAGCCGGAATGTCCTGAAAACTACAAACGATCCGCTTTGATGTGTTGATGCTTTAAAATGTTACATTGCTTTTTTTGCCAAAACACTTCTTTTTTCGACTATAAATTTCTATACCGCCCAGCTCTAAACAGGTATTGACATATCCGTGTAAAAATAGTATGATTAAAGTTAATAAACTTATTGTAAGGAGGAATTTTTATGCTGACTGACATGAACAGCAAATTTCAGAAGGAGGGTCTGACCTTTGATGATGTTCTTTTGATCCCTGCTGAATCAAACGTTACTCCAAATATGATCCAGCTCGGTACTCAGCTGACAAAGACTATCAGACTCAATACACCTGTAATGACTGCCGCTATGGATACAGTAACAGATTCACGCATGGCTATCGCTATTGCTCGTGAAGGCGGTATCGGTATCATCCATAAGAATATGACTATCGAACAGCAGGCTGAAGAAGTTGATAAGGTCAAGCGTTCAGAGAACGGCGTTATCGTTGACCCATTCTCTCTTACAGAAGACCATATCGTTGCTGATGCGGACGAGCTTATGGGTAAATATAAAATTTCAGGTGTTCCGATCGTTGACGGAAATAATAAACTCGTTGGTATCATAACAAACAGAGATATGAGATTCCTCACAGATTTCAGTTCAAAGATCTCAGAGGTCATGACAAAGGATAACCTTATAACTGCTCCTGTCGGAACAACTCTTGCACAGGCTCAGGAGATCCTCAGAGCTCATAAGATCGAGAAGCTCCCGATCGTTGACGAGGGCGGCTACCTCAAGGGTCTTATCACTATAAAGGATATTGAAAAATCCGTTCAGTATCCAAACTCAGCTCGTGACAGCAAGGGCAGACTCCTCTGCGGTGCTGCTATCGGTGTTACTGCTAACGTTCTCGACAGAGCTAAAGCTCTTATCGATGCTCAGGTCGACGTTCTTGTACTCGATTCTGCTCACGGTCACAGTGCAAACATCATCAAGTGCCTCAAAATGGTCAAGGAAGCATTCCCTGATACTCCTGTTATCGCTGGCAATATCGCTACAGCTGAGGCTGCTGAGGCTCTCATTCAGGCTGGTGCAGACTGCGTAAAGGTCGGTATCGGACCTGGTTCTATCTGCACTACCCGTGTTGTTGCTGGTATCGGTGTTCCTCAGATCACCGCTGTTTATGACGTTGCTTGTGTTGCTCAGAAGTACGGCATCCCTGTTATCGCTGACGGCGGTATCAAGTACTCAGGCGATATTGTAAAGGCTCTCGCAGCCGGTGCAAACGTAGTAATGCTCGGTTCACTTCTCGCAGGATGTGCAGAAGCTCCTGGTGAGACTGAGATATATCAGGGCAGACAGTTCAAGGTTTACAGAGGTATGGGAAGCCTTGGTGCTATGGCTAACGGTTCTACTGACAGATATTTCCAGGAGGGTGCTAAGAAGCTCGTTCCTGAGGGCGTTGAGGGCAGAGTTCCTTTCAAGGGTGCTCTTGCTGATACTATCTTCCAGCTCGTTGGCGGTATCCGTTCAGGTATGGGTTACTGCGGCTGTGTTGATATTCCTACACTCCACGAAAAATCCAAGTTCATCCGCATCACAGGTGCCGGACTTAAAGAGAGTCATCCTCATGATATTTATATCACTAAGGAAGCTCCTAACTATTCTACTCATATATGAATTGAATAAATCAGAAAAGGCGTACCATGTTTGGTACGCCTCAGCTTGTCGAAAAAGTCCAGTGCCACACTGGACTTTTTACAAAGTAATGTGGTAAAATAGAAAAGAAGAAGGGAGCTGAGTGAAGATGCTTAAAGAAAACAAGGCAGAGCGAGAGCAGATGGAAATGGTGTGTATA